>CAMYUW010000019.1 GCA_947302275.1 uncultured Prevotellaceae bacterium | reverse complement strand
TCGCGGATGCCCAGTACGTCGAACAGATAGGTCTGGAAGATGCTCTTCAGTTCGTCGATGTCGGCCTGGCAGAGGGTTCCCTTGCCGTCGTTGGCCTGGTTGATGACCTTGCAAGCATCAAACAGGGTGGCGATGACCGTTGGTGTATTCAGATCGTCATTCATTGCGTCGGCACAGCGCTGGCGGTAATCCTCCAGTTTGAGTGACGACTGTGGTGCCGCGTTGAGGGCATTCAGGCGATGCCAGCCGTCAAGTATGCGCTCAAGGGCTTTTTCGGCTGCCTGCAGGGCCTCGTTGCTGAAATCTACGGTGCCCCTGTAGTGGGCCTGAAGGATAAAGAAGCGGATAGTCATAGGCGTGTAGGCCTGGGTCAACGCGGGATGATCGCCCGTGAAGAACTGTTCCAGGGTGATGAAGTTGCCTAGTGACTTACCCATCTTTTGCCCGTTGATGGTGATCATGTTGTTGTGCATCCAATAATGCACCATCTCATCGCCCTGACTGGCTACGGCCTGTGCGATCTCGCACTCATGGTGCGGGAACACGAGGTCCATGCCGCCGCCGTGAATGTCGAAATGCTTGCCCAGATACTTGCGTCCCATAGCGGTGCACTCGCAGTGCCATCCGGGGAAACCGTCACTCCAAGGTGACGGCCAGCGCATGATGTGCTCGGGCTGTGCTTTCTTCCACAGGGCAAAGTCGGCTTGGCTGTGCTTCTCGCCCACGCCTTCCAGTTCACGGCTGGCGTTGAGGATGTCGTCAAGGTTGCGTCCCGAGAGCACGCCGTAACGGTGGTCGCGGTTGTAGGCTTCGATGTCAAAATACACGCTGCCGTTGCTCTCATAGGCGTATCCATTGGCCATAATTTGCTTGACCAGTTCCTCCTGCTCGATAATGTGCCCCGTGGCATGTGGCTCGATGCTGGGAGGCAACACGTTGAGCATCTGCATGGCACTGTGGTAGCGGTTGGTGTAGTATTGCGCTACCTCCATGGGTTCCAGTTGCTCCAGACGGGCCTTCTTTGCAATCTTGTCCTCACCCTCGTCGGCATCGTGCTCCAAGTGGCCCACATCGGTGATGTTGCGCACGTAGCGCACCTTGTAGCCCAGCTGTTGAAGGTAGCGGAACAGCACGTCGAATGTGATGGCCGGCCTGGTGTGTCCCAGGTGTGGGTCGCCATAGACCGTTGGCCCGCACACGTACATGCCCACCATCGGCTCATTCAGCGGCTTGAATTGCTCCTTGCGCCTTGTCAGGGTGTTGTAGATGAACAAGGGATGTTCCATTTTCTTTTAGGTTTTAGGCTTTAGGTGTTAGGTGTTAGGTTTTAGGCTTTAGCAAATAAATTCCTAACTCCTGATTCCTCACTCCTAATTATGCTTGTCCCTTGGGGAGGGGGAAGTCCATGATGTTGCCAGGGTTGCCAGCGCCGGCGGGACGCATGATCTTGATCTCGCCGAAATTCTGCTCGTAGCGGCGGATGTTGTCCTGCAGTGCCAACATCAACTCCTTAGCGTGCTGTGGAGCCATGATGATGCGGCTCTGTACGCGTGCTTGGGGCATATTGGGACCACGCAGGATCATATCGATAAAGAAGTCGTTGGGGCCATGGGCAATCATTGCCATGTTGGCGTAACGTCCTTGCAGTTCTTCCTTTGGAATTTCAATCTTGATCTGGTTTTGGTTCTGGTTTTGATTTTCGTTTGCCATAATGTATGTTTTAAAAAATTAGAATGTATTTATAAATAATTATTTAATAAAATCGTAAAAATCAATGTCAGGAAATGTCAAGTCGTTGAGATGCACGCGCAGACATTTGACCGACGGCCGTTTCCACAGGGCCCCCACATTGAATGAGGCGTAGCAGTCGCGCCAGAAGGTGCCCTTCTCGCCGCGGAGGTCATGGGTCAGGTAGCAGTCCACTGTGTCTTTGTCGAGAGTGGTGTCATCGGCAACAAGCATGAATGTGCGGGCCTTGGTGGTATATTCCACCTGACAGTGCAGGTTGATGAATTCGCCGGTGCGCCACATGCTGCGCAACTTCACCTGCTGACGGGGCAGGCTGTCGGGCGGGGCCGAGGTGCGGCGCAGCGAGTCACTGATGATGGCATTGCATCCATACACAGTGATGTCCCTGCTGGTGCCGCCCTTGCTGTCTGAGAAGTCATAACGCAAAAGCACGCGCTGGTGGGTCTTGACATCTTGGCCGATATCCACATGGGATTGCAGCTGGACCGAAGCCGAGTCACCGTGCCCCAGGTATTCGAATAGCGCCCCTTGGGCATTCAGTCCCAAGTAGGTCACGATGTCCTGGCGGTAGTCGGTATAGGCGCGATCGATGTCTTCCTGCTTGTCACAGGAAACGAGCGCCATAACGGCAGCCAACAGCCATATGGGAAGGTGTCGCAACGCCGTCATCATTTGTTGGAACGTGTCGTTTGGTTAACAATCATGCCGTCGCTCATGTGCAGGGTGCGGTCGGCTTGGGCGGCAAGGCCCTCGTCGTGGGTGACGATGATAAAGGTCTGCCCCAGCTCTTCGCGCAGCTCAAAGAACAACTGGTGGAGTTCCTGCTTGTTCTGGCTGTCCAGACTGCCCGACGGCTCATCGGCAAGGATGACCTTGGGGCTGTTGATCAATGCCCGAGCCACGGCTACGCGCTGACATTCGCCGCCGCTCAGTTGCGATGGCTTGTGGTTCAGTCGGTCGGCCAGGTGCATGCGCTCCAGCAGCTGTCGGGCACGGGTGTAGGCGTTATCACGCGGGTCACCGCCCAGCAGTGCGGGGATGGCGACGTTCTCAAGCATGGTGAACTCGGGCAGCAGCTGGTGGAACTGGAACACGAAGCCGATGTTGCGGTTGCGGAAGTGGGCCAGCTCACGGTCCTTGAGCTTGAGGACATCCTTGCCCTCGTAGCGCACCTCGCCCTGCTGCGGAGAGTCCAGCGTGCCGATAATCTGCAACAGTGTCGTTTTGCCAGCACCACTAGGGCCCACGATTGAGACGATTTCGCCCTGGGCGATGTCCAGGTCAACACCCCTCAACACCTCCAGGTCGCCATACCGTTTGACAATATTTCGAGCCTCTATCATCATAATTAACTTGCAAAAGTAATAAATACTTTTCAGTTTTCGGGTTTCGGACCCTGTTTTTTCCATTTGAACCCAAAGAAAGCGGGTGCCAACTATTCACTGTTCGCTGATACCAATTAACTGAAAAGTTGTACCTTTGCAGTCATGAAAGGCGATAAGATAGTTATCAGGGGAGCGAGGGAAAATAACCTCAAGGATGTCTCGCTGGAGATTCCCAAGCATCAGATCACAGTGTTCACGGGCGTGTCGGGTTCGGGCAAGAGTTCGCTTGTGCTCGATACCATTGCGGCCAAGTCCCGTCGGGAACTGAACGACACTTTCCCGTCGTTTGTGCAACAGTACCTGCCCAAGTATGGCCGCCCCCACGTGGATGCTATCGAAAACCTGCCCATCGCCATCGTCATCGACCAGAAGAAGCCCGCTCAGAACTCGCGCTCGACCGTGGCGACCTATACCGATATCGCCGCCCTGCTGCGCCTGCTGTTCTCGCGCGTGGGCCAGCCCTTTGTGGGCTATGCCGAGTCGTTCAGCTTTAACCATCCTGAGGGCAGCTGCCCGCGCTGCTCAGGCTTGGGCGAAATCCGCGAGCTGGACATCCACAAGCTGGTCGATTTTGACAAGAGCCTCAACGACGAGGACACCATCCACTACATCGCCTTCGGCAAGGGCGGCTGGCGCTGGATTCGCTACGCCCACAGCGGCCTGTTCGACCTGGACAAGAAAATCAAGGACTATAGCCCCGAGGAACTCGACCTGTTCCTCAACAGCCCGCAGATCAGGCTCAAGAACCCTCCTGCGAATTGGCCGAAATCGGCCAAATATGAGGGAATCATCCCGCGCATGTACCGCAGCATCATCAACAGCGAGGAGGGCTTGCTGCACGCTGCCGTACTCAATCCAATGCTCAACATGGGCGTGTGCCCCGACTGTGGCGGTTCTCGCTTGAGCCCCCGTGTGCTTTCGTGCAAAATCGAGGGCATCAATATCGCAGATGCCTGTGCCATGTCCATCACGCGCCTGAACGAATGGGTCAAGGCGCTCACCTCGCCGCTGGCCGTGGATATCAAGCAGGCCATCAGCGCACGCTTGACGGCACTTGAGGAAATCGGACTGGGCTACCTGAGCCTGGAACGCGGCGTGGGCACCCTTTCAGGCGGTGAGGCCCAACGTTGCAAAATCGCCAAATACATCAATTCGTCGCTTGCCGACGTGCTCTACATCCTGGACGAACCCAGCACAGGCTTGCACGACCACGACATCGAGAAGATGAAGCACTCGGTGCGCCGCCTGCGGGATGCGGGCAACACAGTCCTGCTCGTCGAGCACCACCGCGAGATGATCGGCATTGCCGACCACATCGTGGACCTGGGACCCGGGCCGGGCAGCCAGGGCGGCAACATCATCTTCGAGGGCAACTATCAGGAACTGCTGCACAGCGGCACGAGCACAGGACAGATGCTCAGCCAGCACGGCGATTTCAAGGCCCAGCCGCGTGAGGTCAAGGCGACCTTCCCATTGCGGCATGCCACCCTTCACAACCTCAAGGACGTCTCCATCGACCTGCCCCTGGGCGTGTTTGCCGCCGTGGCAGGTGTGGCGGGTTCGGGCAAGAGTTCGCTGATGGAGTGTTTTCGCCGTGAGCATGGCAACGTGGTGTATGTCAGCCAGAAGAACATCGGTGTGAGTCTGCGTTCAACCCCGGCTACCTATATGGACGTTGCCCCTGATATCCGCAAGCGCTTTGCCAAGGCCCACAAGATCAAGGAACAGTACTTTACGTTTAATGGCAAGGGCGGCTGTCCCGTGTGCGGCGGCAAGGGCGTAGTCATCGCCGAGATGGCCTTTATGGATAACATCGAGACGACCTGTGAGGCCTGCCACGGCTTGCGTTACTCGCGTGAAGCGCTGGAATATACCATCGACGGCAAGAACATCGCCGAGGTCATGGACCTGTCGGTGCGCCGTGCCAGCGAGTTTTTCAAGGGCACCGTCATTGAGGAGAAGCTGAAACCCATGATGGACGTGGGCCTGCACTACTTGCACCTCAACCAGGCGTTGAGTACCCTGTCGGGCGGCGAGTTGCAACGCCTGAAGATTGCGTCCTACCTCCAACAATACACCATGCCCATCGAGGCGGGCGGCCAGCGCGGTGTGTTTGTGATTGACGAGCCCACCGACGGTCTGCACCTCAAGGACGTTCGCCACCTCATCGACCTGTTCGAACAGATGGTGGATATGGGCAACACCGTCTATGTCATCGAGCACAATACCGACGTCATCAAGGCAGCCGACCACGCCATCGAACTCGGCCCCGGCGCCGGCGATCTGGGCGGCACCATCATCTACCAGGGCGCTCCACGCGACATGCTCGACTGTTCCAGCAGCATCACTGCCCCTTACCTCAAATAAACTACAAATTACACCAATTATACTAATTGGCATCCGCACAGAAAGTCGCAAGATTCTGCATTTCTACAAACAAATAGACCCAAAACAAAAACTAAGGTCTAAGGTCTGTAGTCTATAGACTTTTTTACTATCTTTGCAATAACTAATTAAAACTTGATCATTATGAAACAATTCTTTTGTTCCCTATTACTGATTGCTGTTTGTGTACTGCCACTACAGGCAAAGACCATCCAAGGTGATGTCGATGGTGACTATAAAGTGAACATCAGCGACGTGACAACCCTTATCGACATGCTCCTGGGAGGTAACGCATACGGCAACATGGGTGCCGACGTGAACAGTGACGGCAATGCCAATATTAATGATGTTACAGACCTGATTCAAATGATTCTCTCGGGTGCCCCTATCGCATATACTTATCCCGAGGAATTGAAAATGGTTCAATTCTACACAAACAGCGCATTGCAGTTTGGAGCCTGGCGCTCAACAATGGGCATGGGAGACTGGACCCGCGACTATAATCATGGCAACACCTGGTATGCATCCTATTGGTTCCCCCAAACGGGTCTAGTAACAACACCCTATCAATGGTGGTTTGTTGGGGCATACGGCGCTAGCTATGCATTATTTGGACCAGAAGAAAACCTCATCGACATCTATGAGCAAGCCTTGAGTGACAATAATTATGCTTTTGCTGGGGTTGCTAAGGTTATTAGAGCATATGGTTACATGGCTATGACCGACCTCTATGGAGAAATGCCTTACAGTGAAGTCACTAAAGGTTGTGGAACTGGCGGTATGTATCGTTTCTTACCAGAAGGCACCCCTTATCCCAAATATGATACCGGCAAGACCATCTTCATGGGCTGCATCAATGACATCGAGGAAGCCATCGCCTTGCTCGAACAGGCCAAAACGCAGGATCCTTCACTGCCGGCACTTGACTCCAGCAATAACGACATCTGGGGCAGTGGTGAAATTTGGAACCATGGCGACATCGACAAGTGGATTAAACTTGCTTACTTCTTTAAAGCCCGATGGCTTAACAAACTCATCAAAAAGGGACCTGGCAGCTATCTAGACGGAAAATACGATGCAGACGAAATCCTCGCCTGCCTCGACAAGGCCATGCAAAGCAATGCTGACAACACCATTATGGAGCACTATGACAACAACACACCCGTCCATGATGTGTTAGGGTTTGATGAGCCGGTTGACTGGTCGCCTCTGTTCTCGCTGTGCGGCACGCTTTCCGGGTACATGGTGACCAAGATGCTCTATGACAACTTGACGAACTTTGCCGGTTATGGTGTTGAAGACCCGCGTGCCGACCACATTATCCCATGGGCATACAGCCATAAAGGTGATGACAGCCTGCCTTCAATAAAATGGGTTGGCAACTGGCGCCGTTCGTTGGGTGTAGATATGGCCAGCGATATCAATAGCCATGGCGGCCCTCAGAGGGCCTCATATAACACAGCCACGAACCAATGGTACATTAATTCTACCATGCCTAGCTACGCTGAAGAACGCATGGGAGACACAGTATATGTCGAGTGTACCAGTGACTGCAAAGGCTACAACGGCAATCCCAGCATCCTGTACTGCCGCGCTGGTGCAGGTCTGTTCCAGTCGGCCGAATCGGGTTCATTCTATACTCGTGTGAGCTCTCCTTCCTATATCGGTACCTATGTCGAATGCTGCTTCATCCGCGCCGAGGTGCTGCTCAAGAAGGGCGACCGCGCTGGCGCCTACGCTGCCTACAAGGCAGGTGTGAAGGCCAGCTGCGAGCTGATGAACGAGAAACTGCAAGTATGGATTGCTGAGGACCCCAGCCTTGCTGACTGCCCATCTTTCACCCCGATGACTCAGGCGGCTATCGACTACTTCGTGAATAATGGCATCGGCACACAGAGTCAGCTGACCTTAGGTCATATTCTTACGCAAAAGCGCATTGCGCTCATGTTCTCCTATGAGATCTGGAACGACATGCGCCGCTATGACTTCGATCCTAACATCTTCTTCGGTTGGTCAATACCTGCCTTCCATTACCAAGTGGCTGCAGCTATGCAGGCCATCCCCGAGGGCAAGCAGTATCGCCGCTGGCGACTTGGTGTAGGGGAATATCTCTACAATGGTGAGAACCTGCAAGCCATCGGCTACCAGGTTCCTGGAGCGCGCATGACCGACAGTGAGGGCAACGAAGTCAACTGGAACATGCAGGATGATGCCTGGACCATCCCAGTTTGGTGGGATAGCGATCAAGACTAAAAGATGCGCGGCGAGTCGCTGGACCATGTGCTGTTCCAGGGCACCCCGCACCATGCTCACCTGCCGCACCAGCGTCACCGCCCGCTACCTGTAATCCTCAGGAAAGCAACCGATACAACAGCTGAAAGCATTACTCTCTTGAGAATCAGCCAATAAGGTATTTTTTCGCTTTTCCATTTTTCCGCTATTATATATATAAAAAGGAAAAATGGAAAAACGGAAAATACCATGTTATCGCAAGCTTTAACATGATTATTATTTATTTATCTATCTCTGCCGGCAACGACGGTAGAGAATCAATGGATTTTCCTTTTTTCCGTTTTTTCCACACGTGCGTGTTCTTTCCACTTTTCACTGCTGTGGTGGAAAACCCACGTGCATGTGAACGGGGTGGAAAAAGTGGAAAATTGTGGAAGGTAGGGGTTAGAGCTGGCCGAGTGCTTGGAGTCTGTTTTTCAGTTGGGCGTTTTCTTGTTTGAGGGCTTCAACCTCGCGGGTGAGTTGTTCGATGGTTTCTCGTTGGTTGGTGCGGTAGCCGAGCCGTGCGGCAGTCATGCGCTCGCGTATTCCGCCCTCGGTAATGAATTCTTTTTCTTTTTTCTGCTGATAGGTACTCATCATTTTGTCCACCATGCGACACAGTGTAATGGCGATGTTTGCTGCCTCCTCGGCAGTCCATCTCTCAAAGAATGGCTCATAGTCAGCCAGATCGTTGTGTTCCCTGCAATAGCGAAGCATCTGGTCATAACGCGGATGTCCTGCCGTCCATTTCGTCAGCCGATGAGCTGGAAGATAGTCCTCGTAGTCTTCCAAGAGTTCCTGAATGCTGCCGCGAGCGGCATTGAGCAGTTTCAGTTCCATCTCCATCGACGTCACCCCATCGGCTGAGCCCTCAACGATATTCTGTTTTCCTGAACGTGCTGCCTGCACCATCTGATCGACCGTGCGGTCACCATAAGTGGGGAGGAAGCGCCGCGTGAAGGCGTATGTCATCTGGTAGAGCACAACTGTCTTCTGGTAGAACCAGAGATTTTTCCAGTTGGTTTGCTTGCGGAGGACGGTTTCTAGTTGTTGGGCTGGTTCTGGATTCTCTTTATTCATTGACTTTACTTTTTCTAGATTCTCTAGAATATCTAGAGGCTCTAGAGTGTCTAGAAAATCTAGATATTTTAATTCAAGTTGCAAATATAGGATTATTTTTAATTTCTGCAAAAAGTTTGTAACTTTGCGGCTGTATGGAGGAATTTGATATCAGACGGGAGCAGCTCAAGACGGATCAGGATTTTGAGCGGGCGTTGCGGCCTGTGAGGTTTGAGGACTTTGCGGGTCAGGACAAGATTATCGAGAACCTGCGCGTGTTTGTCGCTGCTGCCAAGCTGCGTGGCGAGTCGCTGGATCATGTGCTGTTCCATGGCCCTCCGGGCTTGGGCAAGACGACGTTGAGCAACATCATCGCCAATGAACTGGGCGTGGGCTTCAAGGTGACGTCGGGTCCTGTGCTCGATAAACCGGGGGACCTGGCCGGACTGCTCACTTCGCTCGACGAGAATGATGTGCTGTTCATTGACGAGATCCATCGTCTGAGCCCCATCGTCGAGGAGTACCTGTACAGCGCGATGGAAGATTACCGTATCGACATCATGATTGACAAGGGTCCGGGAGCCCGCTCGGTGCAGCTGACGCTGGCACCATTCACGCTCATCGGGGCCACTACCCGTAGCGGCCTGCTGACCTCGCCGCTGCGTGCCCGCTTCGGTATCAACTGCCACCTGGAATACTATGACCACAAGGTGCTGGAGGGCATCATCCGCCGCTCGGCACGCCTGCTGGCCGTTCCCATTGATGACAAGGCCGCCGTGGAGATTGCCCTGCGTAGCCGTGGCACGCCCCGTATCGCCAATTCACTGCTGCGCCGCGTGCGCGACTTCGCCCAAGTGAAGGGCAGTGGCCGCATCGATCTGGAGATTGCGCGTTATGCCCTGGAGGCGCTGAACATCGACAAATATGGCCTGGACGAGATCGACAACAAGATTCTGCTGACCATCATCGACAAGTTTGGCGGCGGTCCCGTGGGCCTGAACACCATTGCCACGGCGATGAACGAGGATGCCGGCACCATCGAAGAGGTCTATGAGCCTTACCTCATCAAGGAGGGTTTCATCAACCGCACCCCACGCGGCCGTGAAGCGACCACGCTGGCCTATAACCACCTGAAACGCGAGCGTCCCGGCGAAGTGGGAAGCATTTTTTAATTAAGAGATAAGATAAGAGATATTATAGCGACTATAGGCACTATAGATGCTATAGATACTATAGGAAAAGATTATGGCTAACCTGAAATCACTGGCAAAGGATACTGCTATTTATGGCTTGAGCAGCATTGTTGCGCGTTTTGTCAACTACCTGCTCGTGCCGATACAGACCATGAAGTTTGCTTCCACCGGAGGCGAATATGGCATCATCACCAACGTTTATGCCTATGTGGCCATCCTCATCATGGTGCTGACCTTCGGCATGGAAACCACATTCTTCCGATTCATGAACAAGGAGGGCATGGACCGTAAAAAGGTCTATTCCACGGTGCTCAGGATGGTGGGCACGGTGGGTGTGGTGACCTCGCTGATCATGCTGCTGTTCTGCAGACAGATAGCAGAATTCCTAGGGTACGGCAACCATCCGGAATATGTGATTGTCATGTATCTCACGGTGGCGCTCGATGCCTTCACGGCCATCGCCTTCGCTTATTTGCGCTGTGAGCACAAGCCCATCAAATTCGCTTCGCTGAAGATAGCCAACATCGGCCTGAACATTGTGCTCAACCTGGTCTATTTCTTCGGGTTGCCGATGCTGCACCTCAATCCGTTCAACATCTATGGTGATACATTCCATTATGATGTGGTGTGGGTGTTCTATATCAATCTGTTCTGCTCGATGTTCAACCTGGTGTTCCTGAACAAGGAACTCAGGGGCATCAAATACGGATTTGACACCAAGATGTGCCGCCAGATGTGGTCCTACGCCTGGCCTATCCTTGTCATGGGAATTGCCGGTCAGCTCAACCAGAGCCTGTCGCAGATTATGTTCCCCAAGGTTTACCCGGGTGCCAATGCCATGAGCGAGCTGGGCATCTATGGCGCGTGCATCAAGATAGCCATGATCATGATGATGATAACCCAGGCATTCCGCTTTGCCTATGAGCCGTTTGTATTCAGCAAGGTGAAGGACAAGGACAGCAAGGAGGTCTATGCCCAGACGATGAAATACTACATCATCTTCACGCTGCTGGCCTTCCTTGTGGTGATGGCCTATCTTGACCTGCTCAAGTACCTGATTGGCGAGAGTTACTGGAGCGGCCTGCGCGTGGTGCCCATCGTGATGGCCGCCGAGATTGTGTTCGGCGTGTTCTTCAACCTCTCGTTCTGGTACAAGCTCACTGACCGCACTATCTGGGGCGCCTATTTCTCGGGAATCGGTGCCGTGGTGCTCTTCATCATCAACCTGTTGCTGATACCGCAGTTCAGCTATATGGCCTGCGCCTGGGCTGGACTTATCGCCTACAGCGTGTCGATGCTGCTGTCTTATTTCATCGGGCAGAAGTATTATCCCATCAAGTACCCGCTGCGTGACATTGCCTTGTACACCGTCGTGGCCGGTGTCCTGTTTGCCGGCATGATGCTGCCCGTGGAGAACACGTGGCTCAGGCTGGCCTTCCGCACCGTGCTGCTGTGCCTGTTTGTGGGCTTCATCTTCCGCAAGGAACACTTGGGTCCGATGCTGGCCAAGTTGCCAGTTGTAGGCCGCTTCTTCAAGTAACAAAAAAAACCGCCTTTGATGGGCGGTTTTTTTGTCACTTGAATGTTGATTCTAGTGGTTGAGGATCCAGTCGATGATCCAGTTGATGTCGGCAATAGTCACCTCGCCGTCACCGTTCACATCATAGCGGCGCGGGTTAGAAGGAGGTGGTGGAACAATGCCATGGCGCAGGATCCTAACAGGGAAAATCTCCAAATTATCCCTATAAACGGAAATGAAGCCATCCACGTCATAGGTGGCATCGGGAACCAAATCGTCGGGCGAGAGACCCAGGATGTTGCGGTCATGATAACCATTGAGGATTGCATCTATCAATGCGTTGATATCAGCGATGTTAATCTCGTTATCCCAATTCACATCAAGGACATCGTACTGTTGCCAATTGATAATTTCGGCATGGAACCTGTCGTAGATAATGATCGAGCCTGTCTCGTCCTCGGCCGACGCAGAATTATCGTCGAAAGTGATTTTCACGTCCGATAGCCGGACATACCAGTGCACCATGTCATGTGAGAGTTCCTCGATGGGCATCTCTTCGGGCTCAACGGGATCGGTCTTGCCGATTTTATGCCAATCATTTGCGGGTGATAATTGTCGCTGGCCTTGATAGGTAGTCCAGCTGGCAGTGCCGATAATCAGGTCCCCATTTTCAAAGGGACCGACATTAGCGCCGTAGATCAGACCATATTCATCGCAGGAATCCTTCACGTATAGATAGGCTCCACTCTGATAGATAACCGTCAAGGGGCAGGTGAATTCGGTCATCTGTCCAGTGGTTGAATTCAGATACAGATCATTCAGGCAGCACGCCCCGGGAGGAGGTGGAATAATATGGGATGTCCAGAAGATGAATAGTTGGTAAATCGTCTCGGTGCGGCCATAGGAAGTGATGATCGCTCGGATGTCATAAGTTATGGTCGGATCAATATCGTAGGGTAATTGCGGATAATAGGGACAGGTATTGCCGTTTTGGTCCCTTATCACCATGTTCACTTGGTCGATGTACACGTCGTGGAGTTCCACATAGTGTGCCCAAAGGGGGTGTCCCACTTGTGGAACGGTAATCATCAAGGGAGTCAGCTCCTCGTTGCGGGTTGCAGGCAAGAATCCCGTGGGACGCGAAATCTCAGGTTCTCCGCTATAGGTGGTCTTAGTGCCGCCCCAACCTGGCGGGATGACGTCGCCCATATTGTAGGTCTGGCCGACATCACCATAGACGAGTCCGAAGCCGCACTCGTCCTTCAAGTACAGATATCTGTTGTATTGATAAATGACCGTGGCCTCGTGATTGAAGGTGATAGTTTCGTTATCAGGATAATCCAGCATATCACAAAGGGTGAAATCCTGATTGCAAACCAGCTGTAATGCCAACAACTGGTAAATGGTGTTCTCGTTGCCATAAGAACCGACAATGGCATAAACATCATAGAGTACATCTAAATTGATAGGAGCAGGTATACCCATAGAACCAAAGTAGATGGGATACTCGTTGCCGTAGGCATCGATGAGTGTGTATTGAGTGCCGTTTTTCACAATCCTGGCATCACGGAAGAACAGGTAGTGGGCAAAGAGGTCGTGACCTAACGGAGAGGTGATTTCCTCGGGTTCAACGGGCGTGTTGCCGCTAGCAGGCTTGAAGCCTTGCGGGTGGATGAATTCGGTCTCGCCAGAGTAGGTGGTTTTGGTCAAGATGGTGCCGCCGGGGATGATGTCGCCCATGGCATAGTTTTGGCCACAGTTGCCATAAATGAGGGTGTGGACACATTCATCTTTAACATACAGATAATTGCCATGCTGGGCCAGGACCGTGAGGGGATTGGTGCAAACAACGACTTCCCCGTCGGGGAGTGTCATGGCATCGCCGAGGCATCCGACCCGGTTAGGGGTGACAAACTCATAATTCGCGGTGACCATGTCGCTGGCAAGCCCGTCTTTGACCGCGATGGCTTTGACGGTCATGTTGTTGCTCGCTGTAAACGGTTCGGTGTACACGGGAGAGTTACTGTCGGGGTCAGAACCGTTGGTGGTATAATAGATGATTGCATCGGGAGTCGTGCAGGACATGCTTACCTGAATGGGTTCATAATAAGTGCCGCTGGCAGGATTGATAACTGGAGTGCTCACGCCGTTACAGTCATAGGTGACAATAATCCTGGTGATGCGCACCTGGTTTAATACTGCGGTGAAAGTGACGCATGCCGCGCGTCCTTGCCAGTTGCCGATGTTGCCATTATAGGCGTAGGCTCCGCAATCGGCCACAAAGCAGCCGGGACCATACTGGGCATCGTCCTGTGCGGTGCATTGGAATTCAATACTTGTGATGTCACCTGCTGAGGAGCAGATGGTGATGGTCTGGCCTTTGTAAACGCGGTAATGCTGGCTGTTGGCCAGGCCATTGGAAATGGAGATGCTGATGTTATCCTTGAACAGATCGTAAGGCCCTGCAACTCCAGAAGAGGAGCTTGTGTCATAGGCGGGATCAAAGACCACTTCACAGCCCCATGCCGTACCTGCAGCGAGGATGCAAGCCAGTAGTGATAAGAGGATTTTCTTCATTGTTGATGTGATTGAGGAATGTATAGGAAAGAGAATGGTTTCGTAATAAAAAAAGTCGGGGCCCACACACTGTGAGCCCCGATGGTCATTGCATCCCGCGTGCAGCTGCAATCCCGACACTTCCCGTGGGGAAAGGCTTAGCATAAAGCTGGAATGCTATTGTCGGTTTCATCGGCTGCATGGGACTCATGTGGATTACTTGCCGAGGATGATGTCGATAACGGCATTGATATCGGCAATGCTGACCTCACCGTCACCGTTCACGTCACCAACCTTCTCGAGTGTACCTGAAAGGATCATGTCGATAAGCGCATTGACGTCGGCAATACTTACCTCACCGTCACCGTTCACATCACCAACAACGCCACCACCAAACTTGATGGGGTAGAATTCGAGCTCGCCACTGTAAACGGTCAAGAAGCCCTCGGTATAGTTCACCTTGCTGAGGTCGGTACCATCGGTAATCACTTTGAACTTGTCAAACAGCTTGATGCTGCCGGTCTCATCGGTAACGAATAAGTCTTCACCCTCCTGGGTAATTGCCACGTTCTCTAAGCCGATATACCAGTGTACCATATCCTGGCAAACCTCCTCGATGGGCATGATCTCAGGCTGAACGGCAGCGCCATGGCCGGCCTTCACGAAGGTGTCACCCACGGGAGCCATCTGCTTGTTGTTCTGGTAGGTAGTCCAGCTGGCAACAGCGTTGTTGATGAAGTCACCGTTTACAAAGGTGTCGGCAACAGTGCCATAAACCAAGCTGTAGTTGCCGATAACATCCTTGACATACAGGTTGGGACCATTCTGATAAATGGTGGTCAGGGCGGTGGTGAATTTACCCTTGTCGCCACTGTTCAGTGCGTAGAGCTCGTTGATGTTGGCCACCGGTACGGGTTCGGGCTCAACATAATCGCCGGGCTCAACGTCAAACGAGATGGGCAGAACCTGGTAATTGTTGAACACGCCTACAACGCCATAAATGTTGTGAGGAACATTCAGATCTTCGGGCAATGCGATGTTGAACGTCTTGTTGTACATCTCGCAGGTTGCACCATTGGTAGCGGTGATTATGGTACCATCAGCGTTAATCATGACGTTCTTGAGCAGTACATAGTGTGCCCAGTGGTCGTGGTTAACCTGCTCGGGAGTGATTACCTCGGGGGTGGGCTTCACGTTCTTGATCTTGGGCTGGAAACCGGGCAGAGGCTGACCGTTCTCAATAGCAGCCAACTCGGGCTCTCCCTTGTAGGTGGTCTTCTTGCCACCGAATCCAGCGGGAATCACGTCACCAAAGTTGTAGGTCTGTCCCACGTCACCATAAGCCAAACCGAAACCGGTCTCGTCCATGGCATAGAGGTAACGGCCAGACTGCCAGATGATGGTTGACTCAAAGTCAAAGGTAACGACCGTGTTGTCGGGGGTCTCACCCATGTTGCCCCAGCCGAATCCGTCGCCTGGTCTCTTGATGGAGACGGGCAACAACTGGTAAACGGTATTCTCCCTGCCGTGTGAACCGACAATAGCGGTCAGGTTATAGGTAGTACCCTCGGCGATGTCGTTATCCTTAACATTCAGGTTGCAGAAGTAGGGAGCCTCACCGGCAGCGTCGATGACGAGTTTGTCGGTCTTGTTGAAGGTAACGCCTTCGAGATAAACCAATTGAGCAAACCTGCCTGCATTCACCTGAGCGGTAGTGATCGTGGTGGGATCAATGGGGCTGTTGCCAGAAGCGGGCAAGAAGTTGGTGAGATCCTTCAACTCGGGCTCACCATCATACATAACCTTAGTGCCTACAAAACCAGCGGGAATCACATCACCGTTGTTGTAGGTCTGGCCGCAGTTGCCATAGAACAGAGCCCTGCCGGTGTTATCCTGGACAAACATGCGTGAACCGCTTTGAACGAGTACGTTCACGGGGTTGGTGAAGATAACCACAGTCTCATCGGGAACGTTCTGATATTCGGCAATGTTAGCTACGGGAGTTGCGGTAGCAAATTCATAAGCTGCCTCAACTACATCACTCACGTCACCATCCTTAGCTGAGATGGCTTTCACGGTGGTGTTGGTATTCACTGTGAAAGGAGCGCTGTACTGAGTCGATGCGGTGGTGGGAGTGCTGCCATTGGTGGTGTAGTAAATCTTAGCACCCGGGGTCGCACAGGTGATGTTCACGTTGATGGGAGAATAGTAGGTGCCTGCAGCGGGGTTGATGCTGGGAGCAGCAAGACCCACTTGACCAACGGTCACCGTAATCTTGGTAGCACGGACTTGGTTGGTGACTGCGGTAAATACCACAGGGGTAGCCGAACCGGTCCAGGTGCCGATCTTGTCTTCAAAGCTGTAGTCGCCAGGAGCTGCGGTGAAGCAGCCGGGGCCATACTGGGCCTCACCACTGGCGGTGCACTCAAAGACGATCTGGGTGATCGCGCCAATCGAGGACGTGACAGTTACAGTCTGGTTCTTGTAGAAACGGTACTGGGTGGCATTTGCCAAACCATTGGAGACGTCAATTCTGATGCCTTCCTTTTCAATGTAGAACGCCTTGGCAGTTCCATCACTGGTACCGTTATCGACACCAGCGACAAAGGTGATGTCAACAGCCCAAGCCGAGCTAGCCAACAAACACAAGGTTAATAATGTAAAGATTTTCCTCATTGCAATGAAAAGTTATTAAATGGTTAATAATGAATTGTTGTCACATCACATAAATTTGCCAAAGGTACAATTTTTTTTCTTAATATGTATGCTTCAAGGGAACTTATTTTTTTGCTCATTTAAATTCCTGTTAAAACGGGAGGAATTTGGCAGAAAATGCTTATCTTTGCAAGTTGTACGCAATTAATCATCAACGACATAATTTTTACTATTAAGTATGGCAGAAGAAATTATCAACCAAGAAGAAATGGGCAACCAGCCACAGCGCAAGGAGGTCTCTCCCGAGAAGCTTAAAGCCCTGCAGGTGGCAATGGACAAGATAGGTAAAACTTTCGGCAGCGGGTCGATTATGAAGCTGGGCGATGACCATATCGAGGACATCGAGGTCATCCCCACCGGCTCCATCGGTCTGGACAATGCACTGGGCGTGGGGGGATATCCCCGCGGCCGTATCATCGAGATCTACGGCCCCGAGTCGTCGGGTAAAACCACACTGGCGATTCACGCGATTGCCGAGGCGCAGAAGATGGGCGGTATCGCTGCCATCATCGATGCCGAGCATGCCTTTGACCGCTTCTATGCCGAGTCGCTGGGTGTTGACGTGAACAATCTGTGGATCAGCCAGCCGGATAACGGAGAGCAGGCCCTGGAGATTGCCGACCAGCTCATCCGCAGCAGTGCCATCGACATCATTGTCATCGATAGCGTCGCAGCCTTGACTCCCAAGGCCGAGATCGAGGGCGAGATGGGCGAGAGCAAGATGGGTCTGCAGGCCCGCTTGATGAGTCAGGCCCTGAGGAAATTGACCGCTACCATCAGCCGCACCAACACCTGCTGCATTTTCATCAACCAGTTGCGTGAGAAGTTGGGCGTGATGTTCGGCAACCCTGAGACGACCACTGGCGGCAACGCCCTGAAGTTCTACAGCAGCGTGCGCTTGGACATCCGTCGCACTGGCCAAATCAAGGACGGCGACCAGGTGGTGGGCAACCTTACCCGCGTCAAGGTCGTGAAAAACAAGGTGGCTCCTCCCTTCCGCAAGACCGAGTTTGAAATCCGTTTTGGCGAGGGCATCAGCAAGGTGGGCGAGATTATCGACCTGGGCGTCGAGTTCGGCATCGTCAAGAAGAGCGGAGCCTGGTTCTCCTACGAGGGTACCAAGCTCGGCCAGGGCCGCGACGCTGCCAAGCAGATGGTGGCCGACAACCCCGAGCTTGCCGAGGAACTCGAAGCCAAAATCAAGGAGGCCATGAAGGCCAAGTAAACAGCCGGTTTCTATCCAAAAACGAAGCGGGTCGCCCAGAAAAGGAGCGACCCGTTTTGTTATCTAGAAGGTCTAGAGAATCTAGAGGTACTAGATAATCTAGAAGTACTAGACTTGTGTCAGTTGAGGTGGAAGGCGGTGCGGAGTTTCTCGACCATGTTGAGTTTTTCCCAGGGGAAGAGCTCGACTTCTACTTCGGCAGTCGCATTGTAGAGGGACTCAAAGCGCTTGACCACTTTCTCGCATTTGCGGCCCATGTGGCCATAGGCGGCAGCCTCGGTGTAAATGGGTCGCAGCAGGTTCAAGCGGTCGATGATGGCCTTGGGCCGCATGTCAAACTCGCTCATGCCCTCGATCATGGCGGCAATCTCGGCATCACTCATGTCCACATGACTGGTTCCGAAGGTGTTGACATAGAAGCTGACGGGCTTGGCACGGCCGATGGCGTAGGCTACCTGCACGAGTGCCTCATCGGCAATGCCGGCTGCCACTACGTTCTTGGCGATGTGTCGGCAGGCATAGGCAGCGCTGCGGTCCACCTTACTGGGATCCTTGCCACTGAAGGCTCCGCCGCCATGGGCACCGCGTCCGCCATAGGTGTCCACGATGATTTTGCGGCCCGTGAGGCCGGTATCACCATGAGGGCCACCGATAACAAACTTGCCCGTGGGGTTGACAAATTCTTCGGTCTTGTGATCATACAGGGCCTTGATCTCATCACTATAATGGGTCAGCGTCCTGGGAATGAGGATCTCGTGGACATCGCGGGCGATGCGTGCCTGATCCACGTTGTCGTCATGTTGCGTGCTTACCACGATGGTGTGGATGTGCACGGGGCGGTGTGTGTGTCCATCATACTCGACAGTCACCTGTGCCTTGCTGTCGGGTCGCAGGTATGGCATCAGATCCAGATGGTTGTGGCGGATGTCGGCCAACTCGCGCATGAGTGCGTGAGCCAAGTCGAGGGTAAGGGGCATGAGTTCGGGCGTCTCGTTGCAGGCATAGCCAAACATCATACCCTGGTCGCCGGCGCCCTGGTCGGCATTGTTGTCCTCGGCACGATTGACACCCTGGGCGATGTCGCCGCTCTGCTCGTGCACGCTGTTGAGGATGCCGCACGAGTTGGCGTCAAACTGATATTCGCTCTTGGTATAGCCGATTTTCTCGATCATCTCGCGTGCTGTGCGCTGCAAGTCGATATACACATTGGTCGTTACCTCACCGGCGATGATGACCTGCCCGGTTGTCACAAGGGTCTCGCAGGCAACATGTGCCAGCGGGTCAAAAGCGAGGAACTTGTCAAGGATGGCGTCGCTGATCTGGTCGGCGACTTTGTCGGGGTGTCCTTCAGACACGCTCTCGGACGTGAAAAGAAAATTCTTACTGTTCATTGTACCAAAATAATAAATGATTCTTGTGGAACAAGAACGCTAAAAGAAGAATCAAGACAAAGTAGTTGATTATTGCATTTTAGCATTTTTTCAAGTGGTTGCAAGCAGCCCAAATTCCACTGTAAATATATGTTGATTATAAATGTGGCTGCAAAGGTAATGCAAAAAAACAACAGCGCAATCCCTTCGCTGTTGTTTTATGATTTTTTAGGTTTTGAGTAATCTCTCTTTGTGTTTAGCGGAGGATGCGGTAGAATTGCCAAGCGTAGATGAGTTCGATGATGACAATGATGGCATCCATGATAATGTCATCCAAACCGATTCCCAGCATGTACCAGGCAATTGGGAGGAGGAAGACGACAAGGATGCGTATAATCATCCAGATGCCCAGTTGTTGCAATCGCCCGCGGTACCAAATGATCATCAGTGCCCCCAGGGGCAGGTAGCACAAGGGCAGCGCACAAGCAATGATGAAACTGACCTCGGGCAGCGCCGACTCGAAGAGGATGGCAAAGAAACTGACAATGTTGAGCGCAATGATAACAAACCACCATGCCTTGAGCGGGTGATACAGGCTCTTCATGCCGCGCATCGTGGCATAGTACATGGTCACCATGCCCACGGTGTTGATGATTGCAATCACTATCGAAGCATAGTCTTTTAACCATCGGTCAATCGGAGTGATAGTGAAAACGGCTGCCACCACCATGATGATGAAGGCTGCTGTAATCACCCATTGGGGCAGCCCAGATGTCATGTGGTTGATGCTGCGGTTTTCGTCCCGAGTATAGTCAAATATGTCGTCAGTTATTTTCTGCATTAAATTAATGGTTATACTTTGAGGGAACAAAGGTAGTAATTCCTTTCAGAAAAATGCCTTGTCGGTTGAACGAAAGGGCCTATTTTGTCGTCAAATTGTCGATTTGGTTGCTTTGACGCCGATTTGGTCGAAAATAAATCAGAGATTTTGTCGTATTGTCGAGATGTTAACGGAAATTGCAGTAATTTTGCAATAATTAAAGAAACCAATCAATAATGCAGGAGGCGCTTATCCTCAAACTCATCATATTGGCCCTGGGGGCTACATTTGTTGCAGTCATCATCGCACTGGTGCTGTCTTTTAATGTGACCCAAAAGCTGATGAAGCACAATGCCAATCTGATTGATCAGGTGAAAGAAAGTGACAAGCAGCAGGCATCGACCCAGCGGACCCTGTATGAGACGGAGCATGAACTGCAGAAAGCTGAGGAACAACTCAAGAAAGCTCAGGAAGAAATCGACAAAATCATGCATCAAGCCAATCAGTCCGACCAGTCGAACAACTTATTAAAGCAAGAGATCAATGATGTGACTAATGTTGCCGACATGACCGACGAGCAACTGATGGTCTGGATTGACGCGCAGATAGAGAGCCTGGGATTGTACAGGAATCCCAATGTGACGCTCAAGGATTTAGCCCAGGCACTCGGCTTGACCCAGCGGCGTATCACCCAGGTTCTCAAGGCCCGTAGAGAAGACAATACGCTGGCTGAGTACCTGACCACCAAGCGCCTGTTGGAAGGCTGCCGCCTGCTGGTGGATAAGCCTAACTGGACTGTTGATGCTGTGGCCCACGAGGCGGGATTCGGCGGCACGACCACCTTCCGCACCATATTCAGGAACCGCATAGGCATGTCGCCCAAGCAATATCGAGAGAAAAAACGCTTAATGAGCTGACCTGAGATAACATAGGTTGCCATTTGCCAAGAAGATATAAACAATCAATAATTATTTAAATATAAACTAATGATTAATTATAAAAGAATAAAACTTGCGATGCTACTGCTGGCCATGTTCGTCGGCATCATGTCATCTTGTTCTGATGAACCCAAGAACGGTGAGTGTAATCGTGATTATGATTTGAATGTGAAGGTACTGCAATCTCGTCACTGCCATGCCTTGCAAAGCCTTGCAAACGATGCCTTGAATCTGCAGTTTGATCAGATCATCTTTGAGTACACCTCGGTGGGTCCCGACATGAAGACACCCGTGAGGCTGACTGGCGTCATTTCGATGAATCCTGCCGTGTTCAGCAAGGAGGCAGCTCCGCGTGCCCTCATGTTCTACAACGAGTTCACGACTGCCAAGCATGGGGAGCGCACCTCACAAAACGAGATTGACGATGTGGGTTTCTATATGAACAAATTCCAGAACCTGATTGCCATCTCCTCGGACCTGTATGGCTGGACACTGACCGAGGATAAGCCTCAGGCCTACTGCTGCCCGGAGATTACCGCCCAGGAATCGATTGATTGCTGGGATGCCGCAATGATTGTCTTGAAAGACAAGGGATACGCCATCGATGGCCTGCGCAAATTCAACGTGGGTTACTCCAGCGGCGGCTTCTCGGCCATCGCCTTGCAGCGCTATGTGGACGAGTATCGTCCCGACCTGCATTGGGACCTCACTGCTGCCGGTGCCGCCCCCTTTGACATCTGCACCATCTATGAAAACTATGTGGAGAGCGATTTCTCGGGCTACATTTGCGCCCTGCCGCTCATGATGGTGGCCTACAAGGAGACCTACCACATGAACTTCTCCTACAGTGATGTCTTCAAGGAGCCGCTGGCCAGCCACATTCAGGAGTGGATTCTCTCAAAAGACTACGGCACCTGGGACATCAACGGTCTGATAGGCACCGAGAAAATCAGTGAGGTGTTGACCCCTGCCGCTTGCAACTACAAGAGCGGAATCGGCAAAGTGGTCTATGACAAGTTCCGCAGCAACTCGCTGTGCGGCCCCGGGCAGAACTGGCAACCCAGCAGGGACACCAAGTTCTTTATCATGCACAGCTCAGGCGACCTGTACATGAATTATCAAGTGGGCGTAGAGATGGCCGACTATCTCAAGAGCAAGGGTTGTCAGGTGGAGACCGACTTTGACAACACGGGCAACCATGTGTACTACGGTCTGCTGACCTTTACTGGCGGCACCATGCTGCGCATGGAGGAAATCTTGGGTAATAGCGACACTGTGACACAAATCAAAGAGTTTTTTGACGAGGTGAAGGGCAAGGTCAGCGACTTGAGCGGCATTGACTTGTAAAAGAACGATAAGAGAACCAAAATCACTTTTTTTAAACAAAGAAGAACTATGAAGAAATTATTATTAACATTCATGTTGGCGCTTGCCACGATGTGCGTAAGCGCCCAATCATTTGGAGATGTGCCAGCAACGGTCGATCCCAATGATGTGACCATTCTCAAGAAGAACGTGCTGGTGATTGCTGAGCACGACTCTATCGTGCCTAATGCCAAGACCGGCAAAATTGACACCCTGAGGGTGGAAGACGGGTCGAGGATTTTCACCCCTGAGGAGTTTGAGCTGTTGTCAAAAGATCCCAAAAAGCTTCGCGCCGCTGTAGCCCCCGGCGAACGTTGGGGACACGATTGGAATAATTCCATTAACTTATGGAGCGCGACATGTTATTTGTTCACCTACAAATACCCTTCGGTGGATGCCGATGGCAACAAGATCTACCTGTCGGCGCTAATGGGTGTGCCACATGGCATGTCCACTTTTGGAGGACATGCTATGCCTAACAACCTGATTATTGGTTGCCATGAGACGATAACGAGTAACTATGAGTGCCCTTCGGAGTTCAACAACACAGGTGGCCACAGTTCAATGACGGGTAATGGCATGATGCTGCACTACTGTAAGTATGACCCGGAACGCCAGCCATGCTGCATGGTCATCATGCCCGACTATGAAGGCTATGGCATCACTAAAGACCGCGCTCACCCTTATCTGTATCAGGAGTTGACGGCGCGCCAGGTGGTGGATGCTGTGCGCAGTGGTCTTGCCATGTATCAACAACTTATCGATGCCAATGTTGTCGATCCCTTTGAGCCGAACTGGCAGAGTGTTGCCATCGGTTACTCGCAAGGTGGCTCGGTGGCGCTGGCCACGCACAAGTTCATCGAGCAGAACGGCCTTGCCGAAGAGTTGCATTTCGCCGGCTCGGTGTGTGGCGACGGTCCCTACGACCCAGTTGCACACTTGCGCTACTATATGCAAGACGACGGTGAAACCTACGATGGTACTAATAGGACTGCTCACCGCAAGGAAAAGGTGTCGATGCCCATTGTCATGCCGCTCATCCTTAAGGGCATGTGCGACAGCAATCCCTTGATGAAGCAGCACTACGTTGACGATTACCTGAGCATGAAATTCCTGCTCACCGAATCGATAAAATTTATCGAGGCTAAGGCAAACGACAAGAAAGGCGATCAGTACGACACCGAGCGCATCAATAAAGAATATGTGAAAATGATGAGGGAGGGCAAAACTGGCACGTATGTCAAACACTTTCACGACGATGATGGGACGTTCACCTTTACTATGCATCGTACACCTGAGGAGTTCCAAGAAGTGATGGAATTCTACGATCCTGGGTTTTTTTCTAAGATGCGGGCACATGGTAAACTTGATAGCATTATGACACCTGTCTGTTTGGCTTACTTCAGAAACCTTACCGCCGATACTCCAGTGCCCACCGAGCCTGGTGTGATGGAAGACCTGCACCGTGCCCTCGAGAGCAATAACCTCACCAAGGGGTGGACTCCGCAGCACCGCATCGCTTTCTTCCACTCAACCTACGACACCGTGGTGCCCTATGAGAACTTGCTCTCGTTCATGCGCAACCAGCAAGACCTCACTTACTACTTCTTTGATAATGACAAGAGCCGCAGTGAAAAAGCCGGAGTCACCGTCAGGACTGCCGACGAAGATAAGGCCAATGTATATATACGTGACGCCACCTGCAAGGATGACCACGTGGATGCTGGCAAAGACTTCTTTATGCTTGGCGCCTCGGGCTATCTCTTGGGACTCTCGCCCGACATGCGGATGATTCGTTGGGTCTTAACTGGTTCTGATGATTAATCCTTTTAAATTCTTGATATTATGAGAAAGTTTTTATTCCTTTTCTTAAGCATGCTGTTGCCCATCGCTGCAATGGCGGCTTACACCGATGGAACGATGAATATTACAGTGGGTAATTCCACCTATGCTGCCAAGGCCCAAATCGACCATGTAAACCATGTCATTCTTTTGGGCAACGGCCGCAACGCCTGTATACCGCATTATGCTGAAGGCGCCGCCTTTATTCCTGGCACCTACACCATAAACGGTTATGACTATAGAGTGGATATCGCTGACTATGCCTTCCGCTTGTGCAGTGGTATCACGCAAGTGACCATTGGCGAGGGTACAGTGAACATTGGCGATTGCGCTTTTGTGGGATGCTCTAAGCTTGAGAAGGTGGCACTGCCGTCAACGCTCTTCGTAGTGGGACGTGGCGCATTTGTCAATCTCAAGTCGCTGGAGACAATGGTGTGCAACGGCAGTACCGCACCCACATGGAGCTACAACGATGTGTTTTACTGCTATGGCTCCAAGCATGGCACGGCAAGATTGGGGCAAAACCGCACGCTCTATGTGCCTGCACAAGCCATTGACGACTACATGAACACCAATTATGGCGACAGCATCGGCTGGAAAGATGCCTTCGCACGCATCTACGAGCGCACTTCCGATGTCATTGCCATCAGCACCAAAGAGGAACTCAAAACATTGAGCCAAAAAGTGAACGATGGCACTGCTTTTGAGTACTACAATACAGCCACCTCATTTGAACTCACTGCCGATATCGAGTGGAACCTCGACACCGACGGGAAATGGACTCCCATCGGTACCGTTGAGCATCCGTTTGACGGAAGTTTTGATGGTAATGGTCACAAGATTTCGGGATTACAGAACGCCCATGTTACTGCACTAAACACTAATTACGCCGAGGACGCTTATACCGGATTGTTTGGTTACGCCTCCAACGCCTATATTCACAATTTCCACATGGAGAACCCACGATTTCTCAGTAAAGATTATGCTGGTTGTGTGCTGGGATATGCTGCCAACTATACCCGCGTGAGTGATGTGCTCGTCACCAGCGATGCTGGGTCACAACAGTACACCGTTTATTCTCGCGGTAGCGGTGGTGGTCTCGTGGGATTTGTAAAAAATGGTGTGGTTGAGCGCTGCTATTTCCAGGGCCGAGTGTGGTCCGAGAAAGGTTGGGCTGGCGGCATCGTGGGTCACATGCAAGAGGGTAAAGTGGAAGACTGCGCCGCGGGTTCCTATGTGGCCAACACAACCACTTCCGACAACTGGCGCCTGGGTGGTATCGTGGGCGGCACTTATGGCAGTTACATCCCTGGAAAGGTGAATGTCACCATCAATCGATGCCTGGCTTGGTCTAACTTCATTATTGACGGCAGTTACTCCCTTGGTATTCAAATGAGTTATTCCGGTTGGATTTTGGGATATGCCAATGTGCCCACCAAAATCACAAATTGCGCATACTATGTGGATCCCGATAAGCGCAGTTTTGAAATCTATGGTGGTAGTACTCAGAATATCAACGTCCAATGTGAAAACAACGCAAGCACGGGTGATGATGCTACCTTCACCACCTTCAACAGCCTCATGAAGCGCAATACCGAGCCATACTTGGGCAATGAAAACTGGTACTACTTCACCGAGGGCTTTGAGAACTATCCTGTACCCTCCAACTTGAAGGACATGTATCTTGCTAACATGGTTTATGACACCGACGACAAGGGCATCATTTATCTGCCTGTGCACAACGAGAGCAATCAAATCGTTGCCTACAAGGTGAAAGGCCATGACAGAAATATTCCGCTGGATACTTGGGATGGCACATTAACGATACTGGAAATCCCTGCAACACACAACGATAAGCCTGTAACCGAGATTATGCCCAAGGCTTTCTATGGCAGAACCGATTTGAATATACTGCAACTTGGTAGCTCTGTCGATGCTATGGACTCTGAAGTCACTGCCATTGGTGACTCAGCATGCATGTCACTGAACCTCAGGTACTTGTTGTTGTGGTGCGATAAACTGAAAACTATTGGTATCAGCGCATTTGAGGACTGTGACAAACTATTTGAGGTACGTATTCCCAATAGTGTCACCACCGTGCGCAAACGCGCCTTCCGTGGCTGTGACGACCTCAGTCGTTTCATCATTAGCCGCGACTTCAAGGACCATGACGACAATTTCCTTGCCTATTGTCCCAACCTTTCTAGACTCTTTTTGGAAAGTTATAGCAATACTTCTCCTAACAGCAACGGTTACCTTGTGGTCAACAACATGCTGCTGCACAATGTGGGCAATTATCGCAGTTATGTAGTCGCCTGCGCGCCAGGCGTGAGTGGCGACGTCGTGCTGCCTGTAGAGTACCTCACGAATAGCGAAGTCAATATCTTTGGCAGCTCATTTGCCGGCTGTGACAAGATCACCAGCCTCACCATCCCTGCGAGCAAGAAATACTCTATGGGCAAGGGTGTCTTTGACGGGTGCAACAGCATGCGTTATCTCGACATGCGAGGCGTGCAACGCTTCGAGAAGGAAAATGGTCAGCCATTGCCTTGGGAAGTGGAGCGCAGCGACCCCAATAATGCATTCTACGGCCTGAACGAGCGCACCATTGTCTGGACCGATGCGACCACGACATGTGAGGAAAGTGAAGAAAACGTGATCAGAGGTGGCCAAGCCAACTCACTCCTGCTCACCGATGGCTGGGATTTTGTGGCCAAGAGGGAATTCACTGCCGGTAGAGCAAGTCTGGACCGAGTGCTGGGCGCAAAACTCGTACGCGATGAATATGAGGAAGATGGAGAGATTATCACCAATACCTACTATGAGCACACTGGCTACAGCGTGTATCTGCCTTATCCGCTCACGCTCACTGGCGATAACGTGAAGGTGTATGAGCCCCTTGAAATTGTCAAGGAGGACAGTGTCACCGTCGTTACATTCAGTGAAGTGGAAGGTGGAGAGATGCAGGCTTACAAGCCTTATTATGTGGTGGTGAGCAGCGATGAGGTGTGGCTCGAAAACGACAATGAGGTTACCGTCACACTCCAGCCCACCGACAATGAAGACTGGGAAGACGGCGGCTATATCTTCTCGGGTACGACAGTCACTATTCCTAACAGCATACTGCGCACCATGGGAGCCTATATCCTGCAAACCGACAACATGTGGCACAGAGTGCCTGCCGACAAGGAGCTTGAAAATGTGTATGTGGGACCTTTCCGTTCCTACTTCCACTCGACAGCAAGCAACACTGCGTTGGCACCGCGACTGTTATCACGGTTTATCAACAATGGTTCGGAAACTACCGATAATATTGTCATCAAGACTGTCGATAACAATGGTGACGAGCATTATTATGACCTGAATGGCCGTCTGCTGCCTGGCAAGCCCAGCAGCGGCATCTACATCCATCAGGGCAAGAAGTATGTTGGACATTAAAACATCAATAGTTATGAAAAGAATATTTATATCGATGCTCATAGTGTGTGCCTCATGGGTTGCAGGCGTGGCGCAAGTATCATACCCGGTGCAACTCTTGACGAGCGAGAATGGTTATGTCATGAGCGACCGAATGTGGGCAAGCGAGGGCGAGACCGTCACCCTCACATTGGTCCCTGATCCCTATTATGCCATGTGCCAGTTGGCTGTTCAAAGTGAGATTATGGGTGAAGGCTTTTCGGATGACGAACCCTGGGGACCTGCTATGGTACCCGCCTACATCATGGTTCCTACTACCAAGGTCAGTGAGAACATTTACACCTTTGTCATGCCAGCCAGCAAAGTGAAGGTCATGGCCGAATTTGCTCCGGTCTTGATGGGTGATGTGGACAATAACGGTGATGTGAGTATCGCGGATGTGACGGCTCTGATCGACTACCTGCTCAGTGGTGATACTACGGGCATTAATCTGACAGCAGCCGATTGCAATCGGGATGGCTCCATTACCATAGGCGATGTGACGGCCCTGATTGACTATCTGCTGAGTGGCAATTGGGAGTAACACAAAAGAGCCTCTGTTTAACTCACGAGAAGGGTTTTATCTGACCAGAGAAAATATTCTTCACGTGAGTTGAACACCGAGGAGTGACGACAAGTAAACCAGAGCAAATTTGTTGTGCTGATTACACCTTGTTGCTGCTCTGCAAGCAAGAAAAGTGTTTCCATAGCCAAATGCAGACAAATGAAGAGAAACCATATTAATATTAATTGATAAAATAATGAGAACTAGATTTTTGATTGTAACAGTGATGGCACTTGCTGCCATGATGATGCCTGTCCAGGCACAGTACACCGAAGCTGAGCGTATTACTCATGGTGTGCTCAACGGCATCAACTCAGTGCTGGAGTCGCAGGAACGCAAGCAGCAGGCCGAAATCCTGGCTCGCGAGAAGGCTCAGTACCAACCTGATTTCAACGCTGCTATGGACGAGGCACGTGAGCTGGAGGAAGACGGCAAATATGCCGATGCCCTTGCCAAGTATGAGGAAGCTGCTGTGCTGAACTGGAAATACGGCTACAGTGACCAGCGCAACCTGACCCGCAAAATCACCAGTCTGTATGGTCCTGCCGGTCGCACCGATGACGGTCCCAGTGTCATCAACAACGACAAAGTGACGCTGTCTGACTACTCGGGCTACCGCTTCCTGAGAGAGAACCCCATCTACAAGGCTGATAAAAATGCTGGAAGAATCCAGATTCTGCGTGTGTGCTGCTCAGACACCGAGACCCGCGTGGAACTGGAATATGAGAACGATGAAGCTAAGGCTATCTATGTCAGCGTACCCCCCGATACCTATATCAAGGCTAAGAAGAGTGGCAAGTTGCGCATCGTTCAGGTCCAGAACGTTGGCGTGAAGCCTAATCGGGCCCTTGTTGAGCAGCCTTATCAGAAGCTGCGTTTTGCCCTAATTTTCCCGCCACTGTCGCTAGAGGACAAAGAGTTTGAACTCAAGATGCCGGGCAAATATTGGAATTTTAAGAATATCCCTTGCAAGTAATTAACAAACAGTTATAAACCTAAATTATTCGTATTTTTTAATCAACAATTATGAAGAAGTTTTTTTACATGAGTGTGCTGGTCCTGATGGCCGCCCTCACTCTGACAAGTTGTGGAAGTGACGATGACAAGAAAGACGAGCCCAGCATGAGCAAAAAGGTGAGCTATGAGGCCACAGTTACGATTGCCCAGGACATGCTTGACATTTGTGACGTGACTATTACCTATAAGGATAGTGATGCCAAAACCGTAACCGAAGCTGTCACATCCACCACTTGGAACAAAAAAGTGGATGTCAAGAAACTGCCCGCTATTGTCGGAGTGAAGTGTAACTTTAAGATGAAGAATGGCATCCAGCTGACGAAGGAAAAGTATGACCTCGTTGCCAGCGTTAATCATAGTGTCATCATCGACGGCGCGAAAAAAGGATATGATCAGCCCTTCTTCTTCACTGGAAGCTATGGCGTACAAGCCGAGAAGGTTGCCGAGATGGTGTCTAAGAGGACCGGTAAGATCTACGGCTACACCATTAGCGCTAATGGTGCAGTCAACGAAACTGAAAACATCGAATTCTAAACTGCACTATTCACGATTTATCGATAAGAAAAGAGGGTGTGCCACACTGAAGTGGCGCACCCTCTTTGTGAAACGGAGTTTTTTTATTTTTTGTATTTGTACTTGACTCCCAGATTGTACATGATGAATGCCTGGATGTCGGTGTACTCGTCGATGATCTTGCTGATGGGCTTGCTGTGGCCGTGTCCTGCCTTGCTGTCGATGCGGATGAGCTTGGGCTGGTCGCCGGTGTTGCAATGCTGCAGCTCGGCGGCATACTTAAAGCTGTGGGCCGGCACAACGCGGTCATCGTGGTCACCAGTAGTGACGAGGATGGCAGGATAAGACGTGCCGTCATTCTTGATGTTGTGCAGGGGCGAATAGTTGCGCAGGTAGTTGAACATCTCGGGGCTGTCATCGCTGCGGCCATAGTCGGGAGCCCAGTTCCAACCGATGGTGAACTCGTGGTAACGCAGCATGTCCATCACACCCACCTGGGGCACTGCCGCGGCAAACAGGTCGGGACGCTGGTTAACCACAGCGCCGACAAGCAGACCGCCGTTGCTGGCGCCATTGCAAGCGAGCTTCTTGGGGTTGGTGTAATTGTTGTCGATGAGCCACTCGGCAGCGGCGATGAAGTCGTCAAAGACGTTCTGCTTGTTCATCTTGGTGCCGGCCTGGTGCCACTCCTCGCCATACTCGCCACCGCCGCGTAGGTTGACATAGGCGCAGATGCCGCCGCAGTCCATCATGGCGAACAGTGTGCGGGTGTAGGTGAATGCGGGGTTGAGACTGACGTTGAAGCCACCGTAACCATAAAGGAAGGTGGGACGCTGGCCGTCACGTTTCAAGCCCTTCTTGTAAACCAGGAACATGGGGATGCGCGTGCCGTCCTTGCTGTTGAAGAATACCTGTTCGGTCACATAGTCCTCGCTCTTGAGATTCACCTTGGGCTGGAAGAACAGTTCGCTCTTTCCAGTCTCCAGATCATACTTGTAGATGGCGCCGGGGAAGGTGTAGCTAGCGAAGCTGTAGAAGACTTCCTTGGCGTTCTTCTTGCAGCTGAAGCCAACTGAGCCGTAAGTGGGGAGTTCGATCTCGCGGATGAGCTTGCCATTCTTGTCATAAAGGAAAGGATGGCTTGAAGCGTCCTTGTCATAGGTGAGGATGAACTTGTGGTCGGCCATGGTAGCGCCAGTCAATACTGATTCCTGCTCGGGGATGAACTCGGCCAGCGAAGCGGGAGACAGGGTCTCGGCATCATAGGTGACAATCTTGCCCTTGGGGGCGTTCTCGTTGGTCATCACATAGATTTTGCCGTTGTCGATTCCGACAATGCCGCGCTCATACTTCATGCCGCCAATGAGCTGCACATAGTGCGGGTTGCGATCCTTGAGGTCCTTGATGTAGATATCATTGCCCTCGGCATCGCTCTTCCACAAAATGACGTAACGCTCATCGTCGCTCACACTCACCTGGTGGAAATGCAAAGGCTCACTCTTGTCCTGATACTCGATGTAGTCCTGGCTTTGGGGCGTGCCCAGCTTGTGATAATACACCTTTTGGAACTCGTTCTTGGACGATTTGGCATCTTCGGGGGCGTCATAGCCGCTGTAGAAGAAGCCGTCGCCGAGCCACTGGGCATCGGTGAACTTGGCCCACACGATGTGGTCGTCCAGCACCTTGTCCTCCTTGAGGTCTTTCACAAAAATCTCGTTCCAGTCACTGCCGCTGCGGGTGATGACGTATGCCAGGTAGCGGCCGTCGTTGGAGAAGTTGAGCTGCTGCAATGCCACCGTACCATCCTCGCTCAGGGTGTTGGGGTCGAGCACCATCTTGTGATTACCGTCCTTGTTGTACTCATAGAGTACGCTCTGGTTCTGCAGTCCGTTGTTCTTGAAGAAGTAGAACTTGTCTTTGATTTTGAATGGAGCGCCCATCTTCTCGTAGTTGGCGAGTTCGGTGATGCGCTTTTTCACGTCCTTACGGAAGGGGATTTTCGACAGGTAATTTTGGGTGACCTTGTTCTGTGCGGCAACCCAAGCCTCGGTTTCGGGACTGGTATCATCCTCCAACCAGCGGTAAGGGTCGGGCACCCTGGTGCCGAAGTAATTGTCCACTGTGTCCACCCGGCGAGTGTCGGGATAGTTGATGCGAGCCTGCGTCGTTACAGCCGACGCTGCAATCAATGCACTGCTCATGAGTAAAATCCTTTCTTTTCTCATTGTTTGATATTGTGTTAATGATTTGTGATAGGTCTATCGAGTCTGTTGTTAGGAAATAGAGACACAAAGGTAGTGTTTTTGAGTGACAAAAAGTTAAATTAAGGGAAAAAAGAATTATCTTTGCATTTTTAACGGATTGAGTATCTTTCTTAAATTATTTAAATGATGAACTTTATTAATAAACAACTGTTAGCGCTGCTCACAGTCGCAGCGTGGACAACTGTGATGTCCGCTCAGCTTACAGTGGAGACCCCACAAGAGCGTAACCATGTCGAGAAAATGTCGATCACGACCCAGATGTTCTTGGATGATCTGGAGCAGGGTGAATTCAATGACGAGATTCCTGACCAGAAGAGGACGATGCCAGGCATGCCCGAACTGCTGAAACCAGTGGAACGCCACTATGCCGCCCCTGACACGATTGACGGCAAGGTATATGTATCGGCTTTTGTCACCGTGAGGGGCAGTGAAGATATCGCCGAATTGAAGGCAATGGGTGTCATCGTCGAGACAGAATTTGAAGACGGTATATTGACCACCCAGCTTCCAGTTGACCGCATCTATGATATCGCCGCGCTCGATGGGGTGAAGGCCATAGAGGTGTCATCCGTCATGTCGCTGTTTACCGATGAAGCGCGCAAGGCCAACAATGTGGACGACGTGCTGGCCCTCTCGGCTGACGCCATAGCAGCCGGCCTGCCTCATAGTTATGACGGCAGCGGTGTGATCGTGGCTGTGGTGGATGCCGGTATCGATATGAACCACATCGCCTTTAAGGACAAGGACGGGAATTGCCGCATTAAGCGTGCCTATGTTTACAACAATGGCGAGATCGACTACTACGGAGAAGGAGAACTGCCCAGTGATGGCGTCAAGAATACCGACCATGGCTCCCACACCAGTGCTATTGCCGGCGGTTCAAGTGTGATTGTCAATGGCCTGGATATCGTGGTGACCGATGACCATGCTCAAGCCACTTATGGCGGCATGGCACCCGGCTCGGAATTGTACTTGTGCAGCCTGGGTGGCATGAACGACACGCGCATCGCCAATGCGTTCAGGCGCATCTGTGACTATGCCGACAGCGTGGGCAAACCCGTGGTCATCAGCAACAGCTATGGTAACAATGTGTATAACCGAGATGGCGGCGGCGCTCAGGCAGCCATCATTTCACAATGCTTCGGCGAGCAGTATCCCAACCGCATCTGTCTGTTTGCGACAGGTAATAATGCCGGTCACAGCGCTGGAGGTCCTGGAGGCTTGTATGTGAGCGGTAGTGCGAGCAGCGAAGCCCCATTGGGCACCATCGTTTGCTCTGATCCGGTGTTCTATGAGTACGGCTGGCGTTACTATAGAGGTGAATATATAGCCGATGCCTTTACCCGTGCGACCGATGCCACCGGCATTGGCGTGAATATCCATGTGCTGAATGATACCACAGGAGAAATTGTCGACTCCTATAGCTTCACGAGCGATGGCGGAAACAAGACGTTGACATTGAACACCGATCACTTCACAGGAAATAACAATAGCCAACCGACTGTGAAGATCTATTTTGATTACATGACCGCCAATAACCGTAAACAGGTGTTGCTGCGCACGCCTAACGGCCTGTTCGGTACGGCCTACACGTTGGGCATCGAGTTCTATCCCATCGGCGGCAGCTCGGACATCATCGACCTGTGGTCGGCTGGCTCCTATACTTATTTTGACAATTATCTGACGACCGAAGGCCACACTTGGCTTCAGGGAACAGATGACATGAGCGTCATTGCCAACGCTTGTTATCCTGAAGTGATTTCGGTGGGTTCCTACGTGACCCGCCAGATTGTGGACGGCAATGAGGTGGGGGACATCGCTGCATCCTCCAGCTATGCTGTCGAAGGCATGGGGCCTCTGGGCGCTATCCACCCCTGGATTTCAGCACCAGGCGAAGCTATCATTTCGGCTTTCAACAGCAGTGTTCCCCATGGTGATGACTATGATGACATGGTTGTGAACCATCCCACATCCCCATACGGGCTGATGTCGGGCACATCGATGGCGACCCCCATGGCCGCAGGAATCGTAGCGCTGTGGATGCAGGCAGCCACCGAGTGTGGTAAGACGCTCACGTTGAGCGAGGTCAAGCACATCATGAAGGAAACGGCCAATAAGGATTCGTGGGTGACCGACGGCCCCAACGGTAGCCACTTTGGCAACGGCAAGATTGATGCCCTGGCCGGTATCAGGTACATCTTGACCGAATATGGAGGCCATAATTACGAGCTGGGTGATGTGAATCATGACGGCTACATCTCTATTAAGGATGTGACCGACCTGATTGATCATTTGTTAGGCGGTGAAGAAGAAATCTGCATCGTGTGTGCCGACTTCAATGGCATCAATGGGGTGACCATAGGTGATGTCACTATGCTCATTGATTACCTGCTCGAGCATGGCGAAACACCTGTAGAACAATAGAATGCATCGAATTAATGATAAAATGAACCCCAAAAGTCTCTGTCAGGCTTTTGGGGTTCATTATTACTTGTCATTATTACTGCTGGAGGGAGGCGATGACGTTTAGGAGGGTCTGTCCGACCTCGGTAAGTGTAGCCTGGTCGATGTGACCGATGGTGTCGTCGATCGTGTGCCACTCGGGGCAGAACCCCGTCGGGCTATCGCTGCGCATGTCAATGATGTCGATGCAAGGGATGCCGGCGCGGTTCACGAAGACGTGGTCATCGGTTACCGCCCCGCCCTGGACATTGATGAAGTGGCTACCTGCGGCATTATTCCAAACCAGGTCAACGAATCCGCTGGCAAACTGCATCGAATAGTACTCGCGGCCAAATGTGGCGTTGGCCGAGCCCACCATGTCGAGCAAGATGCCGAACAAGGGCTTGTAGCCTGGCACGTGGGGATGAGCAACCCAATATTGTGTGCCCAGACCCCAAGAATCCTCGTTGTCGTCCACACCCATGTCCTCGGCATCGACCAGCACGATATCCACACCCAGGGAAATGCTGTCGGCCTTGAGCTGGCGCGCCAGTTGAAGGAGGACGCCCACGCCGCTGGCACCATCGTTGGCACCCATCACGGGCTTTTTGTGGTTGGCGTCATCGGGGTCATTGTCCGCCCAAGGTCTTGTGTCCCAGTGGGCAAGCAGCAGCAGACGCTGGCTGGCTTCGGGATTGATGATGCCGATGATGTTCTTGATGCCAATTTTCCCTTCGGTAGCGGTTTGTACGGTGCCCGTCTGCAAAATAACAGAGTCACACGATGCCCGTAGCGTGGTCATCAGCCAGTCGGCACAGCGCTCATGGGCAGTTGATCCCGGCACTCGTGGGCCGAAATCGCATTGTTGACGGGTCAGCTCAAAGGCGCCCTTACCGTCAAAGGTCTTCTGGGTTGAGGTGACCGTGTTCTCGCTATCCGTAGATTCACCACTGCCGGTTGACGTGCCGCTGCCGCCACAAGCAGTCATTACAGCGGCAAGTAGTATATATAATAATGTCATTCTCATGATAAAATAAAAGATGCGGCATGTCTGGATCCGCATGATGCGGATACGACATACCGCATCCTTAAAAGTCGGTTACTGATGCGATAGTTGATTACTTACCCTCCTTCTTGGCGGGAGCCTGTTCCTTGGCAGGAACAGTCACTTCCTTCTGTGCGGCGGGAGCTGCAGCGGCGGGAGCCTCCTCGGCCTGAGTGCCGAAGTTGGGAGCCTGAGTCTCGCTGGTGGGCAGTTTCTTGATCTGGGGAGCACCTTCAACGATGCTGGGAGCGGTGACGAAAGCCGAAGCAATGCTCAACGCGCAGATGAAGATTGACAGACCCCAAGTCGCTTTCTCAATAAAATCGGTGGTCTTGCGCACACCCATGAACTGGTTGTAGTTGTTCACGTTGGCAGCGAGGCCGCCACCTTTGGATTTTTGGATAAGGATTACACCGACCAACAGAATCGATGCGATCACAATCAGAATTGCAAAAATAATGTACATTTTTTCTTATTTTTAGTGATTTAGTGTCTCATTTAAGACCAATTTGGTCAAAAACCGAATTTGGTCTGCAAAGTAAATACTTTTTTCTGGATATTTCAAACTTAATCGCTTAATTATTTCTAGAGCCTGCGAATATTTGTGTCTGGAGATGTACATTTTGGCCAGACTTTCGCTCAACATCGAGTCATCATTTAGCGTAGGATCATCGATAGCTTCCTGTGCGATTTCAGCCTTCTCTTTTTCATCGACGGGTGTGGTGATGAGCGTCTGTGAAACCTGTTCGCTCAGCTGCATCTGTTCGGCGATAAACTGGTTGATGAGTTCATCCTGCGAGTCACCGCCGGTGAGTTTGGCGCCACCTTCTTCCTTCTCCTGTGCCGCAAGCACGTCGGCATAATCGGGCATAGGGTTAAAGATGGCCCGATTGATGGCTTCCACCTCTCCAGGGCTGGTCTTGCCGTAGTTGTTAAGGAAGCGGTCGATGGTGGTGACGGTATCGGGCGTCTCGGGTTGGGCTTCGGGGGGATAAAAATCAGCCAGCAGGTCAGCCTGCTTGCCCAGGATGAGAGCCAGCGCATGCCTGTCGGGGAATGTGATGGCCAGTTGTTCGAGCACATCCTCATTTCCCTTGATACCATTCCGCTCCAGGTACAGCAAAGCGGGCAACACACAATAGGGGGCACACTCCTGAGCGTGCTCCAGCCACTGCCTGTCGGTTTTGCCGTCCTGATCAGCAGCCAGGCGTTTGATATCTTCAATCCATGTCGTCATGAGAAGTCACAGACCTCTTGTCATCAATTATCGTGCCAACAAGACCTAACGTGTCATTACCAATCACCAAGCGTGGCGTTGAATATCAGGTCGGACAGGTCTTTACAAATCTGGTTACACAACTCGTCCTGGACATCAATCAGCAACTCACTACTCGAAAAATCGCGATAGGCACTGAAGGAGAGATCCTTGGTCAACGCCTGATTCTTGTTGTTGATGTACTTGACCTTAACGGTGATGGTCAGGCGGGTCTGGCTGGCGTAAGCGTCCTCGCCCACAGCCTGCGGTGAGAGCTGATAGTTGGTGATCTCGCCTTCCATGCGCAGGTCGGCATTATTGCTGTCGATGACGCGCAAGCGGGTCTGTTGGGCTATCATGTCGGTCATGCGGTTCTCAAACATCGACTGCAGGGGCGGATAGACCAGTGCCGCGCGAATAGGGAACTCGCCGAATGAAATCGTCTTGTAGGTGTTATAATCGATTGACGCGCCATTGAGCGTGTACCTCGGGATACACGCGTTCCAGCAGACCGCTGCCACAGCGAGGGCAAATATGATGACAAGCCGTTTCACTATCGTTCCAGGTTATATTGCTTGATTTTGCGATAGAGTGTACGCTCCGAGATATTCAGCTCTTGGGCCGTTAGTTTGCGCCGGCCATTGTTGCGTCGCAGGGCATTCTCGATGGTCTCGCGCTCGGTCTCGTCCAGGGTCTTGACAGTCTCGCCCTCAACGTCCATGGCAGCTACCTCATCCACATGTCCAATCTCCTGGGACTCGCGTTGCAGGTTGCGATAGGGAGATGCCATGTCGTTGCCATATTCCAGCAGGGGATTGGTGTCCCGCTTGAGCTCATGCACGGTCGAGGTAATGTGGGTCGAGGGACTGCTGCTGTCCATACGTTTCTTGATGGCCTCGATTTCGGCCCTCATCGACAGGATGAGCGTGAACAGCTGTTCGCGCTCAGCGTTATAGTCGAAGTTTGGCTGTGACTGAATGGTGAGTGCAGTTTCGCGGGTGTTGGGCATGTACTGCCTCAACGTGGCAGCATCCACGGTGTTGCCCGACTCAAAGAGGGCTACCTGCTCGATGACACTCTTCAACTGTCGCACATTGCCGGGCCAATGGAAGGCCTTGAGCAGTCGCTGTGCGTCGTCGGAGAGGGTCACCTCGCTGGTGCGGTTCTCGTTGATGAAGTTGCGCAGGAAAAGCCTGGACAACAGGATGATGTCGTCCCCGCGTTCGCGCAGTGGCGGTACATTGATCTGCACCGTCGAGAGGCGGTAGTACAGGTCCTCGCGGAACTTGCCGTCCTTGACTGCCTGCAGCATGTCCTTGTTGGTAGCAGCCACGACGCGGATGTTGGTCTTGCGCACAGTGCTGTCGCCCACGCGCAGGTATTCTCCGTTCTCGAGTACGCGCAGCAGTCGAGCCTGGGTGCTCATGGGCATCTCGGCGACCTCGTCCAGGAAGATGACACCACCGTCGGCCTCCTCAAAGTATCCCTTGTGGTCCGCAATAGCGCCCGTGAATGAGCCCTTGACGTGGCCAAAGAGTTCGCTGTCGATGGTTCCCTCGGGGATAGCGCCGCAGTTCACGGCAATGTATTTTTTGTGCTTGCGCGGGCTGCTCTCGTGGATGATTTTTGGGAAGGATTCCTTACCCGATCCGCTCTCACCGATGATGAGCACGCTCAAGTCGATGGGAGCCACGAGCATAGCGCGGCGTATGGCGGCAATCAGAGCGGGCGATTCGCCCACGATGCCAAAGCGCAGCTTCAATGCGCGGATGTCGTTATCAGTTACTTTTGTTGCCATTTCTTCATTTTGTAAGTTTCACCTTTGAGGAACACTCCCAGTTCCTCGGGTGTCTTGTATTGTGCGTATTCCTCAGGCATGATGGGGTCATGCACGCTCACTCGGAAGTCATAACTCTTGCGTCGGAACATCTCGGAGGGGAGCCTCAAGGTCCTCAGTTTCCAGCTGATTGCACCCAACAGGAGTGAAATCCAGCTGTTGTGCCCGTGGATGTAGATGGGTATGACGGGCACCTTGAGTTTCTGGATCAGGCGCATGATAACGGGCTGCCACTCGCGGTCCTCGACGCGCAGTTTCCAGTTGAGCTTGCTCACGGCACCGGCGGGGAAGAATCCCATGGGGTGGCCGGCCTTGACGTGTTTCATCGTGTCACTGATGCCCTGCATCGACACGGCGCGCTTGGCGGGGTCATCGCTGGCCAGTGCATCAACAGTGATGAAGTTAGGCATCATGCCGCCAATCTTGCTCAGCATCATGTTGACCATGAACTTGTAATCGGGCCTGTGGGTGCCGATGATGTGAATCATCATCACGCCGTCAACGGCTCCAAAGGGGTGGTTAGACACCGTGATAAAGGCCCCCTCAGGCAGATTGTCGAGCACCTGGCCGTTATCATAGGTGATGGTGGCCTTGAGGTCCTTGAGTACACCTGTACAGAAGGGAACACCCGGGGTGTGGCAGTTGTGACCGTGGATCCAGTTGGCATCATCCATATCGAACAGGTGGAACAGCCACTTGACCAGCTTGGGTTTGCCGTCAAAGAAGGGCACCATCTTGCGGATGTCATCGTAGTCCAGAATATCGGGCTTGATGGGCTTTACTTCAGGCTCCTGTACTGGTTTGTCTTGTTGTATCTTGTTTTCTTCCATGATGTCTCATTTAATTTGGGCTGCAAAGTTACAATGTTTTTTCGGGAACTGACAACGCATGAATGTTAAAATGTGACATTTTGGCAGAAAAACCATCTGCTGCGAATGAAAGACTAGCCGTTTCCGTGGGGCGATTTCTTGACAGCTAGGGTATGCGCATCCGCGTTCTTTTTTTTAAAAGGAAAACAATAAGTACAATAAATACTAATGGCATCCGCGTTCTTGATTTTTAACAACAAGAAATACAAGAAACACAATATTATATATGTGAATTGTCTTTGTTGTCTTTCTTTACTCCTGATTAAAAGTATGCGGATGCTAACTGAGGACTGAGGACTATTGACTGAGGACTGGGGAGTGGTGAGTGAAAACTAAAAATAAATGCTTTTTTCTTTCATTTTAGTGGTTATTTCATTATATTTGCGGCAGATATTAACTTTATAACTATATGGCTATGAAAAAGAAAAGTATACTCCTTAAGATGGTCGTTCTGGTGTCGGCCATGATGTGCGCCCTCAGCGCCAACGCCCAAGAGGCCTATGTCTGCTATACCTCGTCGAATTCGACGTTGACGTTCTGCTACGACATCTACCGCAGCAGTCGTCCTGGCACAACCTACGACCTGAACACGGGCGAACACGATGCCCCTTGGAGGGTTCATATCAGCGTGACCGATGTGGTCTTTGAACCGTCGTTCGCTGCTGCCCGCCCGACGACCACCTACAATTGGTTCAGTGGCTTGCGGAATCTTCAAGACATTCATGGCATGGCTTACCTGAACACCGATTCGGTGACCAGTATGACTCAGATGTTCGCTCAATGCAATAAATTGACAAGTATTGATTTAAGCAACGTCAACACGTCTTATGTGAGATACATGAAGAGCATGTTCAGTGGCTGTAGCAGCCTTACGAGCCTTTTCTTGGACAATTTTATCACGTTCAGTGTAATTGATATGACTAGTATGTTCAGTGGCTGCAGCAGTCTGCGGACCATCTATGTGGGCTCTGGTTGGACCACTATGAATGTGGCGTACTCTGCAGATATGTTCCTTGACTGCACCAATCTGGTGGGCGGCATGGGCACGACCTATGATCCCAACAACGTTTACGCGGACTATGCCCACATCGACGGCGGCCCGAACTACCCAGGCTATTTTACTGCTTGGGGTGCCGAGGCTTATGCCTGCTACACGCCCGAGAACACGACGCTGACTTTTTACTACGACATCCAGCGCAGCAGCCGCACTGGAGAGACCTACGACCTAAACAGGTTTTCCATAAATCCCGCTTGGTTCATTGACGGCATCAGTGCCAATGTGACCAAGGTGGTCTTTGACCCGTCGTTTGCTGCTGCCCGCCCGACGACCACCCACAAATGGTTTAGTAACATGACGATTCTTCAGTCCATCACAGGCTTGGAGTACTTAAATACCAGCGAGGTAACCTATATGGATCTTATGTTTTCAGGCTGCAGCGGCCTTACGAGCCTCGACTTGAGTACTTTCGACACGTCACATGCGACCAATATGGCTAACATGTTCGCTGGTTGCTCTGGTTTGACGAGCCTTAACTTGAGCGGTTTCTACACGAAATGGGTGAAAGACATGTCTAGCATGTTCGCTGGTTGCTCTGGTTTGACGAGCCTTAACTTGAGCGGTTTCGACACGTACAGGGTGACCGACCTGAGTTACATGTTCGCTGGTTGCTCTGGTTTGACGAGCCTTAACTTGAGCGGATTCGACACGTACAGGGTGACCGACATGATTTACATGTTCGCTGGTTGCTCCAATCTGCAGAAAATCTATGCTGGCGAGGATTGGAGCACGGCGGCCGTGACGGGATCCTATGATATGTTCTCTAACTGCAACAGCCTTGTGGGTGGCCAGGGAACGACCTATGATGACAACCATATGGGAGCGGACTATGCCCACATCGACGGCGGCGCGAGCAACCCGGGTTACTTCACCTCAGCGGGTACCCAGGCTTATGCCGTGTACACGCCTGAGAACACGACGCTGACGTTCTACTACGACACCGAGCGCAGCAGCCGCACGGGCACGACCTATAGCATGCCCAGCATAAGCACACTTACACCTGGCTGGTACTCTGACGGCACCTCTGCCAACGTGACTCAGGTGGTCTTCGACCCCTCGTTCGCTGGCTACCGCCCAACTTATACCTACGGTTGGTTTCAGATTATGCGTAAACTTCAAACCATCACGGGCATGAGTTATCTGAAAACCGACAAGGTGCTCGATATGCGTTATATGTTTCAGAGCTGTTCAAAATTGACAAGCCTTGATGTGAGCCACTTCAACACGTCCAAGGCGACCAATATGAATGCCATGTTCGATGCCTGCAGCGGCCTAGCGAGTCTTGACTTGAGCAGTTTCAACACATCCAACGTGACCAATATGGCCAGAATGTTCACAGCCTGCCTCAACTTGACCGCCATCTATGTGGGCGAGGGCTGGAGCACGGCTGCAGTGACAAACTCAACAGATATGTTCCTTAATTGTAAGAATCTGGTGGGCGGCATGGGCACTGTTTATGATGCCAATCATGTGGACAAGGCCTATGCCCATATCGACGGCGGCACGAGCAACCCGGGTTACTTCACCGCTGCAGGTATCGAGGCCTATGCCTGCTACACGCCCGAGAACACCACGCTGACGTTCTACTACGACACCGAACGCGGCAGTCGCCCGGGCACGACTTATGACCTGAATACTGGCGAACACGATACGGGTTGGAAAACTGACGGCACCAATGCCAGCGTGACCCGAGTGATCTTTGACCCGTCGTTTGCCGGTGCCCGCCCGACGACCACGTACTTATGGTTTTACTTGATGAAAAACCTCCTGACTATCGAGGGCATTGAGTATCTGAACACCAGCGAGGTGACCAATATGGCTCACATGTTCAATAGTTGCTCTAAATTGACGAGCATCGACTTGAGCAGTTTTAATACCTCCAAGGTGACAGAAATGCGAGTCATGTTCTGTAACTGCACTGGTTTGACGAGCCTTGACTTGAGCAGTTTCAACACATCCAAGGTAACAAACATGTTTAACATGTTCGGAGGCTGCAGCAGTCTTACGAGTCTTGACTTGAGCAGTTTCAATACATCCAATGTGACCAATATGGGTAGAATGTTCTACGGCTGCTCCCGCCTGACTACCGTCTATGTAGGCGAGAACTGGAGTACAGAGGCTGTAACGAGTTCCTCGTATATGTTCCATAACAACAACAATCTGGTAGGCGGCCAGGGCACAACCTATAACGGCTCCAACCCGAAGGACAAGACCTATGCCCACATCGACGGCGGCCCCAGCAACCCGGGCTACTTCACTGCTGCAGGTACCGAGGCCTACGCAGTGTACACGCCCGAGAACACGACGATCACGTTCTACTGCGACGCCGAGCGCAGCACTCGTCCAGGCACGACCTACGACCTGAACACGGGCTATAACGAACCCGGATGGACAACTGACGGTACCAATGCCAATGTGACCAAGGTGGTCTTTGACCCCTCGTTTGCCGGCGCTCGCCCGACGACGACCTACGAATGGTTCTTTGTGATGCAAAACCTTGAGACCATCGAGGGTATGGAGTATCTGAACACCAGCGAGGTGACCAATATGTGGAGGATGTTTGCTTGGTGTAGTGAATTGACGAGTCTTGATTTGAGTCACTTTAACACGTCCAAGGTGACCAGTATGGCTTACGTGTTCTATCGCTGCACTGGTCTTACGAGCCTTGACCTGAGCAGTTTCAACACGGCCAATGTGACCGATATGAGCGCAATGTTCTACAACTGCCCCAACCTGACTACCGTCTATGCTGGCGAGGAGTGGAGTACGGAGGCCGTGACGAATTCCACACAAATGTTCAATTATGACACCAGCCTAGTGGGCGGCATGGGCACGACCTACGATGCCAGCCACATTGACAAGGCCTATGCCCACATCGACGGCGGCCCCAGCAACCCGGGCTACTTCACTGCTGCAGGTACCGAGGCCTACGCAGTGTACACGCCCGAGAACACGACGCTCACGTTCTACTACGACACTGAGCGCGACAGTCGCCTGGGAACGACCTATGACTTGAACACGGGAGAACACGAGCCAGGTTGGATAACTGATGACACCACAGATGATGTGACTCAGGTGGTCTTTGACCCCTCGTTTGCCAATGTCCGCCCGACGACCACCTGCGAATGGTTCTTTGGGATGCAAAACCTTGAGACCATCGAGGGTATGGAGTATCTGAACACCAGCGCGGTGACCGATATGAGCATTATGTTTGCTTGGTGTAGTGAATTGACGAGTCTTGATTTGAGTCACTTCAATACGTCCAAGGTGACCAATATGAATTACTTGTTCTATCGTTGCTCTGGTCTGACAAGCCTTGACCTGAACAGTTTCAACACGTCCAATGTGACCAATATGGCTTACATGTTCTACGACTGCTCCAACCTGACTACCATCTATGCTGGCGAGGAATGGAGCACGGAGGCCGTGGCGCAATCCACACAAATGTTCGGTTATGCCACCAGCCTCGTGGGCGGCATGGGCACGACTTGGAACGAATCCAACCCGAAGGACAAGACCTATGCCCACATCGACGGCGGTCTCAGCAACCCAGGCTACTTCACCGATAAGAATGCAGGCCTGCGTGGCGACGTGAACAGCGACAACAACGTCTCTATCGGCGATGTGACAGCCCTTATCGACTACCTGTTAAGTGGTGATGCTACAGGCATTAACTTGGCTGCTGCCGACTGTAACCTGGACAATGGAGTCTCTATCGGCGATGTGACGGCCCTGATCGACTATCTGCTCGCCGGTAGCTGGTAAGGCTCGCGTTGCTCGCAGTTTAGAGTTTAGAGTTTAGAGTTTAAAGGGGCATCCGCATTTGTGCTCGCTTTGCTCGCAGTTTATATGCTCGCGTTGCTCGCAGTTTAGAGTTTAAAGTTTAGAGTTTAAAGGGGCATCCGCGTTTGTGCTCGCGTTGCTCGCAGTTTATATGCTCGCTTTGCTCGCAGTTTAGAGTTTAGAGTTTAAAGAGGCATCCGCATTCCATTCGTAAACGGAGTGCGGATGCCTTTGTCTTGCTTATGGG
>CAMYUW010000018.1 GCA_947302275.1 uncultured Prevotellaceae bacterium | reverse complement strand
TGCTGAAATTCAGAACATCAAAAATCGCTCAAAAAAGTGTGACGAAAACAGGAGCGTGGCAACGGGCCTGCCCCATTGCCACGTTTTTTATTGTGACCGCATGGCACGTCACACATTTTCATCAAGAGTTTTTCTTATAACTGAGGACCGCCCAAGTGGCCATGACTGAACCAATGCCAAGCAAGGCGAGTAACTGGTGCCAAATGCTAGTAATACCGCCACCACGAATGAACACGGTACGCACTGCATCGATAAAATAAGACATCGGGTTGACATAGGTTGTTGCGTATGCCCACGAGGGCATCGAACGTGTGGGGGTGAACAGGCCCGAGAGAAGCAGCATCATCACCACAAAAAACCACATCACAAAGATGGCTTGCTGCATCGTGTCACTATAATTGCTGATCATCAGACCAAATGAACTCCAGAACAAAGCCAACAGCATCACTAGCAGATAAACCAACGCAAGCGGGCCCACACTGGTTATACCATAGATTGCCCATGCAAGCAACAGGCAAACCGTGATAACGAACAGAGCAATAATCCAGTACGGGATGAGTTTGGCCAAAATAAATGACCATTTGCTCACGGGTGTGACATTAATCTGCTCAATGGTGCCCGCCTCCTTCTCGCCCACGATATTGAGGGCAGGCAGGAAACCCGTCATCAGCATCATCACGATGGCAAACAGGGCTGGAATCATGAACAGTTTGAAATTCAGATTTTTATTATACAGAAACAGAGTAGATACTCGCGATTGCATCGCGGCCACATCGGGGTTGACGCGGGCAGTCACAATCTGTGTCAGGTAAGCTCCGCCCATTGCCCCCTTGGTACCGTTGACTGCATTAGCGGCAATAAGCACCTGCGGTTGGTTGCCCAGTGTCACCTCGCGGCTATAGTCGTGCGGAATGACCATCACGATATCGGCACGCGATTCCTCAATTTCCCGTAGCGCATCCCGATAGGTGGGTTCTTGTCCCTTGAAGATAAAGTAGTTGCTTGCTTCAATGCTGTGCACCAGTTGCTGGGATAAGGTCGAACGGTCATTGTCCACCACAGCGACCTTGATATTCTTCACCTCCTGATTCATGACCCAGGGCATGACGCACATGATCATGATGGGGAACACCACAATGAGTTTGGGCAGAAAGGCATTGCGCCTTATCTGCGTGAACTCTTTTTGTATGAGATATTTCAGTGTCATGACTATAAGGGGCTATTCGAGTCGTTTGTTAAACTTGACAAGGGCCAGAGTCATCAGGAAAGCCAACATGCCCACAAGAATCATAACTTCACGGGCCACTTCATTGATACCAACACCCATAATCATCAGCTTGCGCATGGCCTCAATATAATAGCGGGGAGGCACAATCGCCGAAATCCACTGCAGCACCTCGGGCATCGACTCAACGGGGAAAATCATGCCACTAAGCATGACAATGGGCACCAACAGCACCATTGCCGAGAGCAGGAGCGCTACCAGCTGCGTCTTGGCCACATTGCTGATGAGCAGACCCAGCGAGAGGGCCAACAGGATGTAGAGGACCGAAATAACAATAATCCAGAAAAGTGAGCCCACCAGTGGCACGCCCAGGACATACCGCGCCATCATCAATATGATCATCAGGATGACAAAGGCAAGCACCAGATAGGGAATGGCCTTGGCAACGATAATCATCAGCGGCTTGACAGGAGATACGAGCAGAACTTCCATCGTACCCTTTTCTTTCTCACGCACAATCGAGATGGAGGTCATCATGGCGCATACCAGCATCAACAGCATACCCATGATGGCGGGCACAAAGTTATAGGCCGACTTCATTTGCGGATTGTATAGCATCTTTGTGTTGACCGCACTCCGGTCGGCATTCAGCAGCACGCCTGTAGCATAGTTAGTCCACTGTTGGGCCATATTGGGGTCGGCACCGTCCACGATAAACTGAACGCCACTGCGCTTGGAGGCAAAGTCGGGGCCGAAGACGATAGCCATATCAGCCTTTTGTTCTCTGATAATACGTTCTGCATCACGCGGGGTAGCGACCACCTGGGTAATGGTAAAATATTCTGAAGCAGCCAAGCGGTCCACGGCCTGCCGCGTCAAGTGATCCATTGAACTGGTTACTACCACAGTGCGTACGTTCTTCACATCATTGGTAATGGCAAAACCGAAGATCAGCATCAGCACCAGCGGCATACCAAAAAGAATCAGCATCGTGCGCTTGTCGCGCAGGATGTGCTTGGCTTCCTTGATGACAAATGAGACGAACTGTTTCATGACGTTAATCGCTGCTGCGGGTAGCTTGTCGTGCCAGATAAGTGAACACGTGGTCCATATCCGGCTGGTTATACTTCTGTTTCAATTCGGCGGGAGTGCCCATTGCCTTGATTTTGCCATCCACCATGATGGAAATGCGGTCGCAATACTCGGCCTCGTCCATGTAATGGGTCGTGACAAATACGGTGATGCCACGCTCTGCCGCTTCATAAATCAGTTCCCAAAACTGACGTCTGGTAGCGGGATCAACACCGCCTGTTGGCTCATCGAGGAACACGATACCAGGTTCATGGAAAATGCTGACCGAGAAGGCTAGCTTCTGCTTCCAGCCAAGGGGCAAGGAAGCCACGAGAGTGTTTTTGTGTTCAGCAAAATGCAAGCGGGCGAGCATCTCATCGGTCTTGCGGGCAATTTCCTTGTCGTCCATGCCGTAAATGCCAGCGAATAGGCGGATATTCTCAGCAACGGTCAGGTCCTCATAAAGCGAGAACCGCTGACTCATGTAGCCAATGTGTTTCTTGATTTGCTCATGCTCGGTGCGGATGTCGTAACCCACCACGCGGCCAGTACCACTCGTGGGCTGGTTCAGACCCGTGAGCATGTGCATCGCGGTAGTCTTGCCTGCGCCGTTAGCGCCCAGGAAGCCGAAAATCTCACCGCGCTTTACAGTAAAACTGATGTCATCAACGGCATGGAACGACCCGAAAGCTTTAACCAGATGCTCCACCTCAATGACATTTTCATCTCTGGTTTCACTACCCTGGTCATGCTCAATGCCTGGAGGATTGAAGATATCAGCAAACCGGGTCAAAATCTCATCGGGAGTGCCTATGCCTTGTATTTTGCCTTGATTGAGGAAAGCGACACGCTCGCAACGGCGCACCTCGTCCAAATACGGTGTCGAGGCCACAATGGTAATTTTACGTTCCTTGAGTTCACCCAACATATCCCAAAATTCCTTGCGAGACACGGGGTCAACTCCTGTCGTGGGTTCGTCAAGAAAGAGCACGCTGGGTTGATGCACCAGAGCACATGAGAGCGCCAGTTTCTGCTTCATGCCGCCCGACAATGCACCTGCGCGACGGTCCTTGAAGCGCTCTATCTGGCTGTAAATCGCCTTAATGCTATCATACCCCTCCTCAACAGTAGTACCAAACAGCGTTGCGAAGAAGTGCAGATTTTCCTCAACGGTCAAGTCCTCATAGAGCGAGAACTTGCCGGGCATATACCCCACCCTACGGCGGATTTCCGTCATCTGCCGCACGCTGTCAAAGCCGTCAACCGTCACAGTGCCCGAATCAGGAAGCAACAAGGTACACATGATGCGGTACATCGATGTTTTGCCCGCGCCGTCAGGCCCGATGAGACCAAAGACCTCACCCTTACCCACGCAGAACGACACTTCATCGAGCGCCTTGACCTTCCCATAGGACTTGGACACGTTATTTACCTCTATCGCATTCATGAGACATCAGTCATCTTGACCCTCCAGTTTTCTAGAGTATCTAGCGAATCGTAACTAAAACTTCACCTCCCCGTACATCCCGATTTTCACATAACCGTCATTTTTGATGGCAATCTTGACAGCATAAACCAGGTCTGCGCGCTCGTCATCGGTCAAGATGGTCTTTGGGGTGAATTCCGAGCGGCTGGAAATCCAGGTGATGGTGCCCGGATATTCTTTCTTCTGGCCGTCGCCATAGTCGGCAAATACCTTGCACGTCTGACCCACCTTGATGTTCTGCAGCTGGGCCGAGGTAACGTAGGCTCGGATGAACATGTTATCTACATCAGCCATCTTGAACAACGGCTTGCCTGTTGATACAAACTCTCCCTGCTCAACATATTTTTCCAGCACAGTACCCTTGTAGGGTGCCACGATATCGGCATTGGCAATCTGGTCATCGAGTTGGCGCTGCTGGGCGTCGATGCCGGCCATCTGAGAATCTATTCCGTCCATTTGGGCGCCAATGCCCTTGCCTTGTTCGGCCAGTGCCGCATTTGCACTGCGTATTTGGTCGCGTGTGGCTTCCAACTGACGGTTCAGCACCTTGATCTGGTTATCGATATCGTCGAGCTGCTTGCGCGGCACAGCACCGTCCTTGACGAGCTCAGAAAAACGTTGGCGTTCACGCTGCGCATTGGAAATCTGTTGCTGAATAGACGAGAGCTGCTTGCTCAAATCCAGTTGTTGGCTACTGGCTGCCGAGCGATTGGACGACAACTGGCGTTTGCTTGCAGCGAGCTGACCTCGCTGGGTTTCGAGTTGTTGCTTTTTAAGCACCAGCTGATAGGTGTCGATGCGTCCCACCTGGGTGCCGCCCTCGATGGTCTGCCCCTCGGTAACATCAAAGGACTTCAACTCGCCTGTCGCCTTGGCCGAGATGGTGACCTCGGTGGCCTCAAACGTTCCATTAGCGTCAAATGCCTTCTCCTTCTTACCGCAAGCGGTCATCATCAAGAGCGCCACGCTTGCAATGATAGTTATCCTTTTCATCTTTATGCTGTTTGGTTAATTGTTCGTTGTATATTTCAAGTCGTACATCTGTTTGAGCATCTCTATCTCATGGATAGACCGTTGTACACGGGCGGCGTTCTCACTGTTGATATCACGCAACAGGTCGTTCACATCAATGATGCCGTGCGAGAGTTTGGACTCTGCGGCCTTACGCACTTGCTCGCGCAGGGTGATGATTTCCTGGTCTTGTGACATGAGGCTGCGGTAGCGCTCGATGGCTTCGTTTTGCTGCATTTGCTCCAAGCGGTTGTTGAACAGGAACACCTCGCGCTGGTTTTGGGCCGTCTCGCGCTGCAACTGCACTTTTACCTTGTCATTGTGATGAGTATAGAGTGCCCCGATGTTCCACGTCAGGCGGGCACCCACCATACCGTTCCACGACCAGTTCCTGCCCATCATATCCTTGAACATGTTATATCCCGGATAGCCGTAATAGCCCTGTGCAAATACCCCTAAATGTGGCAACAAGGCTGCGTTAAGCGCTCTATCTTGCGCATCAGCAAGGCGCAACTGGCTATCGATGAGCCGAAGTTCAGGACGGTTGTTGTCCGACACGACATCGACTGCAGCCGGCTTACTTACCTGTTTCACCTCAATGCCACAAAAGGACTCCAGCATCACCATCAGCACGCGGCGCTGCGATTCCATGGTGGTCATCTGCTGGATGACTTTCAGGCGCTCGGCTTTGACATTGTTCAGGTCACACTGGGCTGCGGTACCGTGCTTGACCATCGAGGTGAGTTTCTTCTCACTGGCAGCAAGCTGCTCCTGCAAGTCGTTGTTCAGGCTGATCTGGTCATCGAGCAGCAATAGGCCGAAGTACATCTCGTTGACACGCTGGCGCACCTGATACAAATTGACGTCGAGTTGGGCCTGCTGTACTGCCCCCTGCTCACGGGCTACCTGCTTCTGGGCACTGATGGCCCCGCCGTCAAACACCGTCTGCTGCAAGTCAAGTCCCACGCGGTACTGGTCCTTGGCCAGGCCCTTCATGTCCACACCCATCTGCTGCATCAATCCCTTCATTTCATCGGGCCATGCAGGGACGGCATTTTGGAAGGAGGCTTGGGCTGTCGCTGACAATTGCGGCAGCCAACCTTTCTGGATATTGGCGACCGTAAGCTCTGTCGTTCGGGCAATCAGATCATGCTGAGCGATAAGCGGGTAATTGCGCTCGGCTGCCTGTTGGCACTCATCGAGAGTCTGACCCGTGGCGCATACCGCCAGACAGATGCCAATGATAAATAATAGCCGTTTCATGTCATTGTGAATTAGTTTCATACCGCAAAGGTAATGTCTTATTTCATGCTATTATCTATCTAAACCTCGAAGAAAATGTTCTTTTTGCACAATTAATCAAAAAAAATTCTCGTTTTAGCCTAATTTGATTATCTTTGCGTTCAAAATTCAACTACTATGGCAGAATTAAGACAATTAAACCTGACCCAGCTCAAACAACTCGTTGAGGGTAACGACGAGACCGCAGCTAATAACTACATCTCGCACAACCTAGCCGTTGCGCGCGATGTTCGCATTGGCCTGATTAAGGAGCAGCTCGTCGATCAGCCGACGCTCATGCCCGAGATGCGCCTCCTCATCATCAAGAACGGTTGGAGCGCGCCTGTCATCAATATGATGGAGCGGAGATTCGAGGCTGGAGACCTGATATTTCTGGGCAGCAACGGCATCCTGCAATACAGAGGTGCCGCTCCCGACGTTCAAGGCATCGGCCTGTCCATAAGCGACGAGCTGTTTTCTCTCGCCATCGGGAACCGCATCCCAAGGGCCTTTGATGGGCATCTGCGTGACTTCCAAATTCATCTGGAACCAGCCGATCTGGAGTATCTTGACCAGTTGCACCTCATGCTCTACCGGCACCTGAAGCAGCAAGACGGCAGCAGCCAGGTGACGCTGCACCTGGTGAGTGCCCTGTTGTGGTATGTGGATCACTTGTGGAGCCGTCAAGAACAAACAGAACGCAAGAACCAGTCACGCGAGCAGCGTCTGTTCACCGATTTCATCCATCTGGTGAGTGAATTTGCCCCCGAACACCACACCATCGAGTTCTATGCGTCTCGACTGTGCATCACACCACGTTACCTGAGCACAGTGGTTAAGCAGGCAAGCGGCCGAAGCGCAAAACAGTGGATTGACGAAGCGCTGGTCACACGCATCAAAATTGACCTGCTTCACACCGAAAAGCCCATCACTAGCATCAGCGATGACATGAATTTCCCCAACCAGTCCTTTTTCACCAAGTTCTTCAAGCGCATGACTGGCATGACACCAAGCCAATTCCGCCAGTAAGCCCAACGTCACCCCACCTATTACACATTTTGCGTAATAATTATTACACATTTTGTGGTACGCATTTTGCGTAATCAAAAATTTGTATCTATCTTTGCGGCATCATTAATAATATCCTGTCTGATGAAAAATCCGTTCACTATTAAATCATACGAGTCAAAGGAACTATTTTGCGACCGCGAGGAAGAGTTGAGGCTGATGTTAAGCAACTGCCTCAATCACACCGACATGACGTTGATATCTCAACGCCGCATGGGCAAGACTGGGTTATTATTGCGCCTGTTTGATGAGATTGCTGATATCCACCCTGAGATACACACCATCTATCTTGACATCTTCTCTTCACGCAATATTGATGATTTCATTAAATTGTTGGCCGAGGCCACAATGAAGTCTTTCAAACCCAAAACCAGCATTGGGGACAAATTAATGACCTTCATCAAGTCGATGAAGCCACAACTGACATTTGACAACATTACTGGAGAACCACAGTTACAAATTGCCTACCAGACAGCCCACGAGAAAGAATACACCCTGCGAGGCCTTTTGGAGTTTCTTGACAGTCAAGATGTTCATATCGTCATTGCCATTGACGAATTCCAGCAGATACGCGAATATCCAGAGCAAAACATAGAGGCGCTGTTGCGCACCTATATCCAGCAGACGCACAACCTGACGTTTATCTATTGCGGAAGCAAAAAGCACCTGATGGCCGACATTTTCACTAACGAGAAAAAACCGTTCTACTCCAGCACGACTTTTGTCTCACTTGGAAAGATTGACGAAAAGCCCTATGGTGACTTTATCCGCCACTTATTCAATGATTACGGACGGCAGATCGATGATGAGGCCTTACAGTTCATTCTCGACTGGACACGTCGCCATACTTATTACACCCAGCAATTGTGTCATACCGTGTTTGCTAGTTGTGCACAAGACATAGACATTAACGAGGTGAAAGCCGCTTGTGACCAATTGATGAAACAAGGCGAGGCGGTCTATCTGCAATACCGCCAGATGCTGACCGTCAAGCAATGGAGCTATCTTATCGCCATCGCTAAAGAGGGCAGTGTGAGTCAAATCACGTCTGCCCAATTCCTGGGCAGATACAAAATCGGGGTCGCCTCCGCATCACAACGCCTTGCCGAAGCTTTGACCGAAAAAGGTCTGCTGAATGACGAAGTCACCCTCAATGGCACCATCTACTCCATCAACGACGTCTTTCTCTCCCACTGGATGGAAAGACTGTGAAATGCTAAAAAAAACATAAAATGTTGATTAATTCGGGTGGGTTGGCAAAATTTTTGCTAACTTTACACGCTCAAATGTATGATTAATGGCAGCACGAGAGAAATATGACGAGGCTCTGGTGGTTGAGCAACTGCACGACCCCAAGCTGTGCAAGACGGCGTTCGGTAAAGTGATTGAGCACTATAGCTCACAGCTTTACTGGCAGATACGTCGCATGGTTATTGACCATGACGACGCCAACGACGTGCTGCAGAACACCTTCCTCAAGGCGTGGACCAACATCGACAACTTCCGTGGTGACGCCAAACTCTCCACCTGGCTCTACAAGATCGCCATCAACGAGAGCATCACGTTTGTCAACAAGAAGAAAGTGATGAACCAACTCTCAATCGACGATGACGAGAGTTTCCTTGTCAACCAACTTGAGAGCGACGAGTGGTTTGACGGAGACCAGGCCCAAATCAATCTCCAAAAAGCCATCGCCACTCTACCCGAGAAGCAAAGGCTGGTGTTCAATTTGCGCTACTACGACGAGATGAAATATGACGAGATGAGTGAGATTTTAGGCACCAGCGAGGGGGCCCTGAAAGCCTCCTATCATCATGCGGTGAAAAAAATCGAACAGTATTTAGGAGAAACAGAATAATTTTTGCCATCTCCCATTAAACTTTTTTGACATTCCCTAGTCAAATAGGCGTTATGAAACACGAAGACTCCACAATATTGAACAAATACGGTAAGGATCCTGGCTTTAAAGTGCCGGAGAATTACTTCGATGATTTCAACAAACGCATGGCTGAAATGCTGCCAGATGTTGAGATCACACCGGTTGACATCAAGCCCACCATGTGGCAGCGCGTCAAGCCATTCGCCTATTTGGCAGCCATGTTTGCCGGCGTGTGGTGCATGATGTCGGTGTTCAGCCATTTCTCCAATTCCAGCAACCTCAACGGCGTTAGAGCCGTAGCCGAGAAATTGAGCGACGATAACGGCAATGTTGAAGACTTCATCATGAGTGGATCTGTCACTGATTACGACATCCTCAATTATGAAGACTCGGTGATGATGAGCAATATGGAAGAGGAGGTTTCAATTGACAAGAATAGGAAACAGTAAAATTGAACCTGAACTATGAAAAGGATAGTTTCTATATTGATTATGGCGCTTGCCATCACAACTGCGGCCATGGCACAGAACGGACGCACCAAGTTTGCGAGTGACATGTATCAGGCAAAGCATGATATGATCATTGAGGAACTAGGCTTGACGCCCACTCAGCAGAAGCAGTTCATGCCACTCTATGAGCAGATGGAACGGGAAATCTATCAGGTCAACCGCAATGCCAGAGCACTGGCCAATGAGATAGAGAAAAAGAAAAATCCCAGCGATCGCGACTATGAAGTTGCCGCATCGGCTCTGTCAAACACAAGAGTTCGCGAGGGCGAAATCGAAGCAACATACTTTGAAAAGTTTTCGAAAATCCTCTCAAAGAAACAACTCTTCCAACTCAAACAAGCCGAGGTGAAATTCACCCGCGAAATGATTTCCAAGAAAAAGAACAAGAAATAATATCACTCCATCAGGGAGACAAAATATAATGGTTCCGCTCTATCGCATGGATACAGCGGAACCACTTTTTTTTATTGACTTGGGTTAAGATATTCCCGCAGGGTCTCGACGTATTCCTCAAATGCTTTGAGGCCCACAGGCGTGATGCTGCAAAGGGTACACGGGCGCTTGCCCTTGAAAGTTTTTTCTACGGTGATATAGCCCGCGGTGGCGAGTTTATCGAGTTGCACGCTCAGGTTACCCGCCGTGGCGCCAGTCTGTTCCTTAATGTAGGGGAACTCGGCCGACTCGGCACCGATGAGCAGCGACATCACCGCCAATCGCAACTCACTGTGCAACAATGGATCTAATGGCTTGAACATGGCAACTCACTTTTTGCTTTGGAAATGAACAATCAGGCCAGGAATCACGAGGCCAATCAACGCCACAACTGCCATCACATACATCTGATGCATCGGGTAATACAGAGCGGCAAAGAAACCGCCGAAGCCGGCTACCAGTCCACACACCTGAATAGGACGATTCTGGAGGACAAGGCCCATAATCGTAGATGCGATACCAAAGCACAACGAGATGATGCTCGTGATATTCATATAGACCAGACAATTAATGTAGGTGTCAGGAACTATACACTTCACCGGAATCACACCACCGGCAATAAGCCCGAGTATCAGACCGATGCCACCGCAAAAGATGCCGAACGTGCTCCATACGTGACCGATGGTCTTGCCGACAAAGGTCGTGGGAACCGTCTCATTTTTCTTGTCGATGACACGATTGCCGATATACCCGACAACCCACATCACAAACCACAGGAAATTCCATGCGGGACCGCCATGATTTTTCCACAGGTATTCTATTATCAAAGCGAACACCATAACGCAAATGCCCCACCACATCAGTGGCAGACCAGAGTTCTTGGCTATCGCACGCTGGCTGCGCTCAATCGAATTGCGGATGATTTCCAGACTGCGCTCAGCAGTCAAATTCATATTCTCCTCCATAACTGTTTAACTTGAATTTAAATCATTAATAAGATGGCTAACAATACTTTGCGGCGCTACCCTCACCCCTGCAGAAGGCTCGGTTCGCACCAGTTGTGTTTCGAATCACGGCACAAAGATAAAGTAGTTTATTTTATAAACCAAACAATTTTGTAAATTATTTTTTAGGCGAACCTATTATTTAACATTTCGCAACACTTCTATCCATCGACTTTTGAATAAAAAAAGGGGGTGGAAGTCAAAATCCATGCACCAAAACGACGAATTACCCCGAAATGACCTTTTTGTTTTCCATATAATTGAAAATCAATATTTTATTATTTAAACAATGATCATCAAATGCCAGCACTTTTTCAATAATCTGTTGTAATTTTGCCTGCGAGAGTTAGCCCCTTTTATCAACCTAAAAAAAGCGACTGATATGAAACACGGTAATATATTTATGGTTCATTTGAGACTAGCAGGAGAGTCATTTTTGTAGGATTCTTGCAGTTATGCCTATCTGCTATGGCCTTCTTTAAGCACAAGCATGAAAAATCGTTTTGGACGTTAATTATTGCAAAATGTTGAGCTTTGGCTAGGGTTTTGCACATTATTATATTAATTTTGGAGTTATAATAACAAATCAAACACCGAATGGCTATGAAACAGACAATCATTCACCTCTTATCTATAGTATTACTCATCATGGCATTTCCTTTCCATTCATCAGGTAATAACCGCGAGATAGACTTTAATTTCCCGAAGGACGTCAGCGAGAATGCACTTACCGATCTTAACAATGCACTGCAGTCAGGGAACGGTGAATTGACCGTTGACGCCCTGGTGCGCTACGGCATCGCACAAAGCAGCATCTCGCATGATAATATGTCAGACATCGTCTCACGCATCGAGACTGTTATCGGCAAGGAGAAGCAGCCCCACATCCGTGCGTTGCTCTATCATCTCGAAGCGTTGGTCTATCAGCGCTATCGTGACCTCTTTGCCGGATGGAGCAACCGCAACAACCCAGTCGAAGAGGAGCCCAAGGATATAAGCGAATGGGACCGCAAGCAGTTTGACAAGAAGATCACAGAACTCGTGGAGAAAAGCCTCACTGAACCCACTGCCCTTAAGGCCGTGGCGGTGGCCTCGTTGCCAGGCATCATCGAATGCAACGAACTAGGCGCGACATACATTCCCACTCTTCATGAATTTCTGTTGATGAAGGGCCTGGAGATACAATATCAAACCAATCAGAATGACGAAACTCTGACTGATCGTCTCAAGACTGAATGGCTGAGGACCACCGAGGGAAATGTTCCCGCCCACATCTTTGCTATAACAGAGATTAAGAGCTCTATTCCATTAGAGACCTACCAGCAATACCAAGACAACGAGCATTGCGCGCTGCTGCTTAGAAACATGGCAAGGGAGGACAATAAGTTCTATTACAAAACTCTGCAGGAGTATTTGAAGCGCTTCCCCAACTCGATCTACGCTGCCGAAGTGAAAAACGCTATCCTTGCACTGGAGCACAAACAGGTGAACGTCAATTATCCTGACGTGTGCGCTTCACGCGACAGTATCACCGTGAGCAGTTATGTCAGGAACGCCAACTCATTCACCATCGAGATTTATCGCGTGCCCGACAACATGATGAATGAATACCGCTTGGACAAGAGCAAGTTGCAGCTCGTCTCACGCCATCCCGTGTCGGTGCAGGGCATTGTGCCATTTAGCGTTGATAAGGTAATCACAAGACTGCCCCCCCTACCCTATGGTGCCTACATCATCTGCCCCACTCTTAACGATGGCAATAGCGCTGATGCAGGCCGCTATGAGATTATGCATGTGACTGACATAGCGACGTTTTCCATTATTCGCAATGACCACAAGGACCGCATTGCAGCCGTCGACATCAAAACAGGCAAACCCATTTCTGGAGTAACTATAATCTCCGAGAGTGGCAAAACACTTGGAACGACTGGTACCGATGGCACAATTGCCATTGCATATCCCAAGGCCAACAATGAATATCGTCGGGAATTGACTGCCGTCAAGGGTAATGACCGCTACGGACTGCCAATTTACTACTCACCTCTTGAGAACCGAAGCAAAGGCAGCAACAATTCCGCTGATGTATTTACCGACTTGGGTGTCTATCGTCCCGGTGAAACCATCCACTGGGCCGCTGTTGTTTACAATGTTTCCGATAATGGTCGCAATGTGCTCAGTGGTTTGACTGTAGAGGCTCTATTCAAGGACGGCAACATCGAGCCGATCGATACTGTGACCTTGACCACCGATGAATACGGCCGCATCGAGGGCTCTTTTGTTGTGCCTACAGACCGCATGAACGCAAGATTCTGCATTCAACTGAAAGAAAAAGGCAAACGTTCCTCACAGTTAAGCTTGCACATCTTGAACGTGAGCGAGTACAAAACGCCAACCTTCGAGGTCACCTTCCCTGACCCGCGCAACAGTTATGTCGCTGGTCAACCAGTCAAGGTAGCCGGCAAAGCAATGACCTACAGCGGCTTGCCCGTCCAAAACACCGAAGTGCGCCTGTCGCTCATCCAGAACGAATGGTCATGGTGGTGGCGCATGCGCAACGATGGTGGTGAGCACCTGAAAGATACAACTGTCGTCACCGATGAACAGGGCAACTTCACAATCGAATTCCCAGCCGAATTGTTCAAGGAAAACATCGGCTACTTGCCTGGCAGGCGCTGCTGGGCCCGCTATAATTACCAAGTCGTTGCCACCGTCACAACCGATGCAGGCGAGACCCATGAGGAGAGCACCTCGTTTATCGTAGGCACACGACGCGGTATTGAATTGGGCAGTGAGAACAACGATATCTACATCAACGACAAACCCATTAAACTGCCACTGAAATACAACACCACCGACGAGGAGCATCCCAACACCTATTGCACATGGGAAATCACCCCGATTGACGGCAATAAGCCCATTTTGACTGGCAACCTTAACACCGCCAACCCGACTATTGACCTGACCAGCCTGCATTCAGGCCAATACAAGCTCAAAATCCACATCCTTGACGCCGAAGAGGGCGAGCAGGACGTGGATGTCGAACGCATCATCACCCTTTACCGTAAGGGCGACAAGATGGCACCCGTCAAGAACTGCCCGATGTGGATCAACCCATTGGAACAAACCGTGGACAAAAACAACGTTGGCCTCATCGCCATCGGAGTATCCACGCCCAAGGCTTACATTTACTATGTAGCAAGCACTATCGACGAGGTCATCGCACAGGGTTGGCTCAACTACAACAAGGGAATGCACGACTTTACCGTCCTCCTGCCTAAGGAAGCAGGAAAAGATGTGACAGTGGTGTTTATTTCCCACTACGGCACCAAGCTTTGGGAAGAGACTGTCACGCTAAATAACCCATACAAGGCCGATGCTCTGAAGATTACCGCCACGTCGTTCCGCGACAAACTCGTGCCTGGCGACATGGAGCACTGGACATTCAGCATCACTGACCAGAACGGCAAACCCGTGCGTGGCGCAATGATGCTTGACATGTTCGACAAGGCAATCACCAGCATCAAGGGCAACGACTGGAGTTTCAGTTACTGGAGACGCCACAACCAAACGGTATTGACCAACACGAAATATCTGAACAACACCCACAGCACATGGACCAACTGGATGGACAGGTCTATCGACATTCCTAACGAAGCAATCGCCATACTGCCATCGCTTTACATCTACAACCAAGGCTTTTTCGGTTACAGCTATAGCCGCGGGCGCATGATGATGAAGTCAAAATCCCTGGGCGCCGCTCCAATGCAGGGCGAACTCAGCGAGACCGAAGTGGCTTTCTCACAGAACAATAGTGAAAAGGGCTCCGAGGACCGTAGCGTTACACGCTCCCTCAAAGAGGAGGCCGTCGTCGAGTATTCCAATGCAGACAAGCGTATTTTAAATGCTTACGCCGAATCTGCCGAGGAGGCTGTCGCAGTCAACGAGAAGAACCTGGACAAGGTAGCCCTGCGCGAGAGCGACATCAAGACTGCACTGTGGATGCCGATGCTCACCAGCGACGACAAGGGCAACGTACAAGTTGAATTTGAGACACCAAACTTCAACACCACCTGGATCACTCAGGCCGTGGCATGGGACAATAAGATGGTGGGGAACCAGTGGATGGCCGAGGTATTGACCCAGAAGCCGCTGATGGTGCGTTCCAACATGCCCCGATTCCTGCGTCAGGGCGACAAAGCCAAGCTGGCCGCCACTGTACAGAACGCTACCGACGAAGCAGCCGCATGTGATGCCGTCGTCGAGCTGTTCGACCCGCGTTCGGGCGACATTTATGCCACTCGCGCCTTTAACTTGCAACTTGACCCGAGCGGCAGCCAGGCCGTAACCATCGACTGGCAGGTGCCCGACACTATAGCCATGGTGGGCTTCCGCATCAAGGCCGCCAACGACCGCTTCGGCGATGGTGAGCAAGTCATGGTACCCGTACTGACTACCGTCTCACCCGTAATTGAGACCGAACCATTCTACATTGAGGCAGGACAACCCCACTTCGAGGCCCCGCTGCCCCAATTCCCCAAGGATGCCCGCGTTACCCTTGAATACTGCGATAATCCCACGTGGTACTGCGTACTGGCATTGCCCACCATCTTCAGCGACAACTATTGCACCGCCACCCATGCAGCACACAGCCTGTTTGCACTGCAAGTGGCGCAAGGAGTGGCCAAGTCACAGCCCCTGATTAAGGAGGCCATCACCTACTGGAAACTGCATAACGAAGACAGCACCCTTGTCTCAATGCTACAGAAGAACCAAGACCTGAAGATCGGCACCCTGCTCGCATCTCCCTGGATGCGTGAGGCCGAACGTCAGACACTCCGGATGTCGAAGTTGCATGAGCTCTTTGACGATGTAATTGTCAAGCAGGAATATGAGGCGATTATCAAAGCGCTGCAGTCGCTGCAGATGGGTGACGGCGGCTTTGCTTGGTTCCGCTACCCCGGCTGCCAGTCTAACGTATGGACCACTGGCACGGTGCTCCAACTCATCGGCGAAATCAAACACTTGGGCTATTTGCCTGACGACAGCCGACTTGCTTCTATGGTCAACCAAGCCCTCGCATACTACGACAACGAGAATGTACGCCTGTTCAACGAATTCAAGCGATACAACAAGGATCCGTACAGGGGATTCACCGATTACGCTTACACGCGCAGCCTCTTCCCCGAGGTGAGGCAGCAGTCAAGCGCCAGTGCCGACCTGTTCAAGAAGGTGGTAAAATACATGGATAAGAACTGGAGCAAGGGGCTTACCCTTAAGCAGAAGGCCTACTACGCCATGACGCTTAACCGCAACGGCCACCAGAAAACCGCTCGAAGCATCATCGAAAGCATACGCCAGTTCGCTATCTTGAAACCCAATCTGGGCATGTACTGGGACAACCTGCAGACAGGACACGGCTGGTGGGAGCTAGACAAGGTTGCCTATACCAGCACCATTCTGCAGGCCATGAACGAGGTGGATCCCAACCAACAGGAAATTGACCTGATACGCAAGTGGATGCTACTCATGAAACAGAGCAACGACTGGGGTTCCTACAGCCTCGCCGCCGATGCCGTATATAGTATCTTAAGCACGGGCAGCCAGTGGCTGGAACGCAGCACCACACCTGTCATCACTGTTGCAGGCCAGCCCGTTAACCTTGATCAGATGGCACAATGGCTAGGTTACTTCCGCACCACCCTGCCCGCTACCACAACAGGCAACGTCGTTATCGACCGAACAGGCAATGGTCCCGCTTGGGGAGCAATTTATAGCCAGTTCAAGGCTCCAATGACCCAAATCCAGGAGAAAGCCATCGACGAGGTATCAATCAGCAAGGAATATTATGTGTACGCCCAAGACGGCAGTCTGCACAGCGCCACATCCTTCAAGGTGGGCGACAAAGTCAAGGTGCGTGTCATCATCAAGGCCAACAAAGATATGGACTTCGTGACCATTACCGATGAGCGCGCTGCCTGCTTCGAGCCAGTTGACCAACTCTCGGGTTACCGCAGCGAGGACCGCACCTGGTTCTATCTGGAGATCAAGGACACCCAGACCAACGCGTTCATCACCAGTTTGAACAAGGGCACCCATATCATTGGCTATGACGTGTGGGTGACCAACCCCGGTGAGTTCACCTCGGGCATCGCCACCATCCAGTGTCAGTATGCTCCCCAACTGAGTGCCCACAGTACCGGAAAGACCATATTAGCAACCGACAAGTAACTATCCTCATATCGACAAAAGCCAGGAACGCATTTTCGTCCCTGGCTTTTTTTTGTTATTTCTTGCGCAAAAAATCGTTTGAAAACAATATGTAATATTTGTATTTACATCTTATTGGACATCAATCGTTTAATCATTTTGATGGTCATTTTTTGACAAATATATGGTCAAAAAAACAACAATTCTTACAAATGATTTTCTTGCTTTTTATAACGGGTTTACTGTGTTAGAAGTACTTTTGTGACGCAAACAACATCTCTCCAATTTTTATGATATATATAAATGCTCTCGCAGAGGCGAGGCAAAGATACAAATATTCTTTTGATGGTAGTTAATGTTGATTAAATGATTATTTGACCCAACCTGAAATCTACATCCTATTAAAAAAACGCAAGCAATAAAAACATGAGAATTAACGGTGTCTGCGTGAGTAGCCACCGTTTTTTTGATATATATCAAAAATATATTATATTTGCAGCCAACATTGAAATTAAACCAAAATCATTAAACAATGGCATCAATCAAGACAATCGGCGTGTTGACCTCGGGCGGTGATGCCCCTGGCATGAATGCGGCAATCCGTGCGGTCACCCGTACGGCCATCTACAACGGCTTTAAGGTAAAAGGCATTTACCGCGGCTACAAGGGTCTGGTAGAAGATGAAATCGTCGACCTGCAGACCCAGAGTGTTTCCAGTATCATGCACCACGGTGGCACCATCCTCAAGACCGCCCGTTGCAAGGAGTTCAAGACTGAGGAAGGGCGCAAACGGGCCTACAAGATTATGCAAAAGCATAAAATCGACGCGCTGGTAGTTATTGGCGGTGACGGCTCATTGAGCGGTGCACGTCTGTTTGCTAGCGAGTTTGATATACCCATTGTGGGCCTGCCTGGAACCATAGACAATGACCTTGCAGGCACCGATCACACAATCGGATATGACACGGCACTGAACACCATCATGTGGTGTGTGGACCGCATCCGCGACACTGCCAGCAGTCACGAGCGCCTGTTCTTCATCGAGGTTATGGGACGAGAATCGGGCTTCCTGGCCCTGAACGGCGCGATTGCCACTGGAGCCGAGGCCGCTATCATCCCCGAGATATCAACCGAGGTCGATCAGCTGAAGGAACTGATTAGTAGGGGTTTCCGCAAGAGCAAGAATTCATCTATCGTCCTCGTTGCCGAGAGCCCCATCACTGGCGGTGCTATGGGCCTGGCCGAGAGAGTGCGCAATGAATACCCACAACTTGACGTGCGCGTGACCATCTTGGGCCACCTGCAGCGTGGTGGCTCACCCACAGCTCAAGACCGTATCCTGGCCTCACGAATGGGTACAGCCGCTATCCATGCACTGTTGGAAGGCCAGCGCAACGTTATGATTGGAGACGATGACGAGAAAATCGTTTATGTGCCCTTCTCTAAGGCCATTCACGATGACAAGCCCATCGACCGCAGTTTGCTTGAGATGCTACACGAGCTGTCAATTTAATGGTACTTGGGTGAAGGACCGTACTTATTTTCACCCCACTTGCTGTCGATTATCGCAAAGATAATGTTGATAATCGTCAATAGTATTACGCCCAGAGAGCAACAAAGCATAACCGTAGCAGTCGTGGGTGAAGATTGAACAGCATCAACAATTGTCGAAGCCATAGACATCGCATCTGTTGCACCGGCAAGCATCTCCACATTGGGGCCAAGCAAAACGGCAAAAGCAGCGTAATAACCAGCAATACAGAGTCCTAGCAAAGCGACCCACCAGCCGCTACGGTTGGTGTCATGCAATCTTCTGGTAAGCGCCGATAGTTCCGGAATGACTACAGCCAGACCAAACGCGAAGCCCAAATAGCCGATGGCAGGCACAAGACCAGCCAAGTATGAGAGAACCGATGAAACAATAACCACAAACAAAGCGAACCACCAGAATTCGCTGCGGCGGGCGCGCCCTTTGAAATCAAAATATTTCTTCAAACACGTCTTCACTGCAGTCACCGGATCCATCATCGGAGAAGGAGTCACGCGGGGTTGATACTGGGGAGCTGCGGGTTGAAACTCCCTAGGCTGATTAAACACGGGAGGTTGTGGTTGCTGATTCTGTTCCATATCTGTCATATTTTTTAGTTTTAGAGTCCGACTTGTGGTATATACAGACCACAAAAATAAGTATTTTTTTCAAACCCTCTATAATCTTTTGTAATTTTGCAGCCGCATTTTACAAAAACCGACAATGAAACAACAAATCAAGATATGGCTGGAGTGCTTCAGACTGCGCACATTGCCAGTGTCGCTAAGCGGCGTGATTATCGCCATCGGCATCGCTAAGTGGCAGCATGAGTTCAAGTGGGCACCAGCTCTATTGTGCTTAGTGTTTGCTGTGTTGGCTCAGATTGTATCCAACACGGCCAACGAGTATTTTGACTATCTGCAAGGCACCGACAAGCCTGGCCGTGTGGGGCCTCGACGCGGCGTCACCGAGGGAGATATCAGTCCTAAGACATTGCGCAACGTCACATTCGGCCTGCTGGCTCTAGCTTGTGCCGTGGGGTGCTGTCTGATTCCGTACGGCGGGTGGTGGCTCCTGCCGGTTGGCATCATCATTGCACTGGCAGCTCTAGCCTACAGCACGGGACCCTATCCCCTTTCATACCATGGATTGGGCGAATTGACAGTATTTATCTTTTTCGGTCTGGTACCCGTCAACCTAACTTATTTTGTTCAGGCGCTGCACTTTGACCCCTTGGTCGTGCTTGCCTCTATCACGATTGGCCTACTTGGGGTTAACGTGCTGTTGGTCAACAACTATCGCGATGTAGAGGATGACCGCGATGCTGGAAAGCGCACATCGGTTGTCATCTTTGGTCGCCGACCTGCCGCACTGGCCTATCTCATCAACGGCTACGCCGGCATGGGCATGCTCAGCGCACTGTGGGTGATGATTGCCGCCCGATGGGGCATGTGCCGCACGCTACCCGTGTGGATGTTGGCCATACCCCTGATTTACCTTGTAATGCACACCTCTACATGGTACAAACTCACACACCGTGACGGCTCTACACTCAACCCGTTATTGGGTGAGACGGCACGCAACATGCTCATCTTCACATTACTGCTAACTCTTGTCTTTATCATTTACTCATAATTCCAAATATGGCACTGATTGACGACATCCGCGCTCTGCGCATCGCTGACTATGACTATCCCCTGCCCGACGATCGCATCGCCAAGCACCCACTCGCCCAACGCGAGCAGTGCAAACTCTTATTATATAAGGATGGAGATATCCAGGAGAGACGTTTTTGGGAAGTCCCCTCGTTATTGCCCGAACGCTCCACACTCATTTATAATAATACACGCGTGATTAATGCCCGCCTGCGTTTCCGCAAGGAGACAGGTTCTACGATTGAGATTTTCTGTCTGGAACCAGTGCTGCCACGCGACTACGAACAGATTTTCCAGACCACAGGGCACTGCGTATGGCAATGTCTGGTTGGCAACAGCAAGCGCTGGAAACAGGGCGCGCTCACCCAGACCGTCAACATCGAGGGCACCGAGGTCACCCTTGCCGCCACTCGAGGTGAGCAACGAGGCAACGCATGGGAAATCCACTTCGATTGGGACGGCAGCGACAAGCAGATCACCTTTGCCGACGTGCTCAGCGCCATCGGCGAGATTCCTATCCCACCCTACCTGAACCGTGGCACCGAGGAGAGCGATTCAACCGACTACCAAACAGTCTATAGCCACATCGACGGCAGTGTCGCAGCACCCACCGCTGGGCTTCACTTCACTGACGAAGTGCTTGCCGAGTGTGATACCCGCGGCATACGTCGGCGAGAAATCACCCTGCATGTGGGCGCTGGCACATTCCAACCTGTCAAGAGCGAACTCATCGGCGATCACCCCATGCACTACGAGTTCATCAGCGTGCCGCGCGATGTCATCATGGACATTATCAATGCTTCGGGTCCCGTCATCGCTGTGGGCACTACCAGCGTGCGTACCCTCGAAAGCCTATATTACATTGGCCAGATTCTGGAAGATAAACCCGATGCTGACGAGGAAGCGCTCACGGTCACCCAATGGATGCCATACACTACCCCGTGCGAGATCACTACCGAAAAAGCGCTGCAAAATATCGTCAATTATCTCGACCGGCACCATGCCGACACCTACATGGGCAGCACCCAGTTGATGATTGCCCCAGGATTCAACTACCGGATTGTCAACGGCATGATTACAAACTTTCACCAGCCGCAATCCACGCTGCTGTTGCTTGTTGCTGCCTTTGTGGGACAAGACAAGTGGCGCGGCATGTATGACTTTGCCATGGAGCACGGCTTCCGCTTTCTGTCCTACGGCGACGCCCAACTCCTACTCAAATCGTAGCCATATTGACGCCGATTAGACATTAGAAATCAGACATCAAGGCTTAAAACGAGAACCAATTCATCTATAAAAAAGAGGGATTGGTCGCATTATTATGCCCAATAGAGCAGAAATACTGAATTATTACTTTTGGGGAGTTTAAACTCGGCCCCACATTTGCAGTCTAAAAGACAAACGAAACGATTTTAATCACTTGTTGAACATTATAAAACAACACAATTATGAAAACTTCTGTTACAAAAATCATGATGAGCTTCGCGCTCATGGGATGCCTGATTATCGGCGCATCCGACGCTTCGGCCCAGGGCCGCAGTCGTTCTCAGGGAGGCAGCTCCAGCAGCAGAAGCCAGTCGGCAGCTGTCTCACGTTCCAACAGCTCAGCAGCACCATCGGTGTCCCGCAGCTCTAGCACAAGCAGCCGCAGTGCAGCACCGAAGGTCGAGCGCAGCAGTAGTCCCACGAGCCACAGCGTATCCACTCCGCAGGTGAACCGCAGCAACTCGGGCACCAGCCGCAATAACAGCGGCACCAGCATGAATCGAGGCGCCACCACCCGCGGCGGCAGCGACAAGAGCTCGACCACCACGACAGCTCCCACCCGTCGCAGCGACAGTGGAATCAGTGGAGTCGGCAATGTGGGCAAGGCCACCAAGAGCGACCGCAATTCTTCGGTAGGATCCAGCATCACCGATACCCGCACCAAAGGTTCTCGTCCCGATGGCCCCACCACTAGGCCCAATGGAGGCAAGGGTGGAAACGACAAGCCCAATGGAGGCAAGGGCCGTCCCAATGGTGGCAACGGTGGCATGGATAAGCCCAACGGCGGTAACGGCGGCATGGACAAGCCTAACGGCCACAACGGTGGAAGCGGCAAGCCTAACGGCAACCGTCCTGACGGCCGCGGCGGCAAGCGTCCTGGCGACAACGGCAAGCACGGAGACCACGACAAGCATGGTGGCAATCGTAGCTTCAATCCCAACCACCGCTACGACTATAACAACCACCACTACCGCGATCAGTTCAGCTGGAACTATACGCATCACAACTGGAGTCGTCCGCTGCCTCCTCCCGTGAGGCCCCACCGTCTCGCTCCCTGGGTATGGCGTCGCCCCTATGTACCTGCCGGATGGCGTCCCTACCCCCAAGCACCAGTCATCGATCGCATTCTGAACATCGTGTTTGGCACCTACTTCGTAGAGTCACTCAACCACCTCTATTGCAACGGTTACTACATTGATGGATATAATGATGACGTGATCTTCCTGCGTGATGTTCCACTGCTTGGCCTCTACTGGCCCGATGCGATGCTCAACTACAGTAACAACCGGTTTGCAAACGCCCAGTTCGTTTACTACAGCGACCGTTATGACGACTCCCGCTATAACCTCGTGATCAACAAGTTGACCAGAACCTACGGAGTACCTGTTTGCCGCGATGGCGTGACCGTCAGCTGGTACGGTAGTGATGGCGTCGGATTTGCAACACTGTCGATGATTAATGATGCCACTGGCTATTACACGACATTGTCGATTGGATACTAAAGTTTTTTCACACACACGATAATTTCCTTACGACAGGTGGATGGCAACCAGGTCATCCACCTGTCATTTTCATCAACTGCGAATTACCGAAAATGGTCAAAAATCCCATCTAATTATAACTACTAAAAATCGTAGGACTTGTTTTTAACAAATTTTCAATACGATTTTAGATTTATTAGGTTGGAAAGTTTGTACAAACCAGCCTAATCCTCTAATTTTGCGGAAAGTTTTTTCATAGGATTAGATTTTTAAGGTTTAAAGTGTATGGTTGTTGGGAAACAACCATACATTTTTTATTGCCATTCCTCTCATCACATTCACCCTGGAGTTCTGCATTGCATAAAATAATAATCCGTCGATTATTGCGTCATGAGACCAAATAGAGTAATTTTGCAGCTGTATCTTTGTCTGTTCCATATGGCCTGATTAATTCAGCGCCCCCAAAAAGAAGATGCCACCGGCTCATGAAGAAGTTGTGCATATTGATTTTCCTGATTTCGCTCGTTGGAATCCTGCCGTCGTTGCTGCAAAACGGATGTTTTGTGCTTGCGACAGACATGGCCGCACAACAACTGCCATTCATCATCGAGACCAAGAGGATGCTGGCCAGCGGATGCCCGTTCTGGAGCTGGAACCACGTCATCGGTGACAATTTCATTGCCAGCTATTCTTTCTACACCATCACGAGCCCGTTTGTGTGGCTCAACTGCCTCTTTCCCGACCAGTGGATGCTAATCGGAATAACCATCACGTCACTGCTCAAGATGCTCTGCACGGGCATGGCTGCTTATGCATTCTTGAGAAAGATGTCAATCACCGCCGAGTCATCCATTATCGGTGCACTGATGTATGCGTTCTCTTCTTTTGCCATCAGCAACCTGTTTTACTATCATTTTCTGGAGCCAATGATGGTTTTCCCGATACTGCTGATAGCCATCGAACGCTTCCTCAGGAAAGAACGTTGTGGTGGCGTTTGCCTGGCCTTGGCGGCGTTTCTCGTTTTCTTCATCAATTACTATTTCGCCCTCTGTTCCATGATTGCCGCGCTCATCTACACCCTCTGCAGGATAGGGTCATCTGACATCCAGGAGAAACCAGTGAGAGTCATCTACGGCGTTGGGCTAGTAGGCTTGGGGCTGATGCTGAGCGCTTTCGTCCTTCTCCCCACGGTGATGCACCTTCAGGGCAATCCCAGGCAATCGATTGAATCCACCAGCATGACGTCACTCGTGATGTGCAGCATCGAGAGACTCTACACCCTGTTTGAACCCAAACTGATTGAGGGTTCCAATACGGCGTTCCTCTTCAATCCTTATGGCAGCAATGCTGCCAACGTACCGGTAGTGGGGCTTCTGCTTGCGGGACTATACACCTGGCGACACAGGGGGTGGATAGGAGCTCTCATCGCCATATCTGTAGTCTTGTATATCACCCCCCTAAACGAAGTATTCTCACTTTTCACCGATCCGGGATATACGAGATGGGCCTATGCCCTAACACTGTTCATCATCTTGGCCAGCATGAAGTTTGTGGACGAGAAACAGCCGGTAAAAATTCGGCATTTCTGGATATATTCCGCCGTCTGTTGCCTGGCGTTGCTATTGTCCTACGGCCTGCCCATGATTCACCGCTACAAGAGCTACGGTGTGCTCTTCGACCATTCAGCTATCACGCTCAATCTGATCATTCAAGCACTTTTCCTCTTCCAGATGGGCCTGTTGCTGGCATACGTGAGGCGTAGCACATCATCCATGCTGTTGCGTTGCGTGGTACTGATGTCTCTGGTTTATTTCCCGGCTCGGGTAATGATGAACACCGATCTCGTGAATAAAAGCCTGTATCGCACAGGATGGTACGGCTCCGTTGAGAAATACTTGATTGACAACCGGCTGCCATACAACAACGGAGACTTTGAATGGCGCACCGATTTCATTGCCTTTTATACCAACGTGTCGATGCTCAAGAATAGGCCTTCCGTTGCTACATTCAACTCGATACAGAATCCCAGGGCAGCGCAACTGCTGAAAGCAATCGGTTGCAAAATGGGCAACCATACGATCAAAGCGGCAAAGAATGCAGTTTCCTTTGATGCTCTCATGTCGGTCAAAGAAATCGTTGAATACAATCACTATAAGCGCATGTTGGACACGCTGAACATGGAATCGACCTGGACTGAACCTTCACGTGAGTCATGCATGGTGAATGAACGCTCAGGAGATGGCTATACCATCTACGACAACAAGTACTATATCCCCATGGGCTTCACCTATGACCGATTTGTCTGCCAGAGCAAAATCGACTCTTTGATGGCCAACGACCCAAACGCTGACATCCCGTTGCTAATGCTAGACAATTTCGTCATCCCCGATTCTCTTGCGTATGTGGCGGCAACTACAACAATGGAACAAGGCAAGCTCAACAAAACCATATTCCTGGACAGCATTGTGGCAGAGCGACGAAAGAACGTGTGCACCCGCTTCAGGGGCAACACACGGGGGTTCACGGCATCGATATTCATGCCCCATAAAAACCTGCTTTTCTTCAGTGTGTTGAGCGACAAGGGCTTCACCGCACTTGTCGATGGGAAACCCGCTGCGATTTATCCCGTCAACCTTGGCCTTTCGGCCGTAATGGTCGGCCCGGGCAACCACACAATAGAATTCAGGTATTCCCCTCCCGGATGGCACGAGGGACTGCTCATAACACTTGCCGGACTGGTGTTGACCATCATCGTCCTTATCCTGGACATCAGAGAGCGTCATAAAAACGAGACACGTAACACCGAACCCTAAATAGCGCCGCCAATAGCGCAACAGAAACCTCAATTCCGGATTGCGAGAATGCAAAAAGTGCACTATCTTTGCAAACCGAAATCATGACACGCCTGGAACTGAACATACTGGGATGCGGGAGCGCGACGATGACGCCGCGTCACCAACCGTCATGCCAGGTGCTGAACGTTCGCGATAACCTGATAATGATTGACTGCGGTGAGGGCGCTCAGCTAGCAGTGCGACGCATGAAACTAAAACTCATGCGCCTGAACCACATCTTCATCAGCCACCTACACGGCGACCACTGCTTTGGGCTGCCTGGCCTGGTCTCAACCATGGCGCTGCTCAACCGCACCAATTCCCTTACTATCCACACTTTCAAGGATGGAGCAGAATTATTCGGGCAAATGCTGGATTACTTTTGCCGCGAACGCCCGTTTGAGGTGCGCTTCAACATCATCGATACTCACAAGCGGGTCATCTGGGAAGATGACGCCATGACCGTCACATCATTCCCGCTAGTGCATCGAGTCCCTGCTGTAGGTTTCCTCTTCAGCGAGAAGCCCAAGCTGCGCCACATCATCGGCGAAAAGGTGAAACGGCTGGGTATCCCACATTATGCCATGAATTCCCTCAGACAAGGCTATGACTGGCTGACCGAGGACGGTACCATTATCCCCAACGAACAGCTCACCACACCTGCCGACCACGCCATCAGCTATGCCTATTGCAGCGACACCAAGTTCTCCAAGCGTGTGATTAAGCACGTGGAGGGTGTGGATTGGCTCTACCATGAGGCCACTTACGACGAAAGCCTGCGCATAAAGGCTCACAAGCGCTATCACAGCACTGCACTCGAAGCAGCTACTGTCGCCCACGAGGCTGGTGTGAAGCGACTCATCCTGGGGCACTTCTCCAAGCGCTATCTCGACGAGACCCCGCTGCTCAACGAGGCCCGCACCATCTTCCCCAACACCATCCTGGCCAATGAAGGCCTCACCATCGACCTCAACAACATCTGAATCGGCCAGAGACATAGCAATTAAGATTACTCAGAAATAAAATCCGAATGAGCTTTTAAACCTAAATGTACGCCGGTAGTCCAATGGGTGTTTTTTGTACCAGGAAGGCACGAGTGAAAGGCACAAAGGTACAGAATGTGAGATTATTACATTTTTTAACAGTCGTTTGAAGTAAAAACTTTGAAAATTTGTTTAAAAACATTGTGTATCACCAATCTAAAGTCTAAAAAAACTGCAACGGGGCTCAAATTAAGTAAATTTTTCTTTATTATTTGAAGAATTTGTATTTCCTTTGCAGTCTCAAAACTAGGGCTAGTTGACAGCATTTGCTATTTCAATGGCTGAAAACCAGACCAGTAGATTAAATTTGTGAACAATCATTTTATCAATAACTATTTTAAAATTTACGACAATGTCAGAAATTGAAGAAAGAGTAAAACAAATTATCGTTGACAAGTTAGGTGTTAGCGAGTCTGAGGTAACTCCCGAGGCTACTTTTAGCCAGGACCTGGGTGCTGATAGTCTTGATACCGTCGAGCTGATCATGGAATTTGAGAAGCAGTTCGACATCAAGATCCCCGATGACAAGTCTGAGACCATCCAAAACGTAGGCGACGCCATCAAGTTCATCGAAGAAGCTAAGGCTGCCGAATAAAAAACTCTTACAAGTGGATACCATGATTCAGCCCCACTCGTGGGATGCTGCTCATGGCATCCACTTTTTATAAACTTCCTACTACCACATGGAATTAAAGCGAGTAGTGGTAACAGGTCTGGGTGCCATCACCCCCATCGGCATGGACGTTGAGACCACTTGGAACAACGCCCTCAAGGGGAAAAGTGGCGCAGGGCCTATTACTCATTTTGATACGACACTGTTCAAGACCAAGTTCGCTTGCGAAATCAAGGGTTTTGATCCGCTCAACTACGTGAATGACCCCAACGACCGCCGCGAGGTGAAGGACTTCAAGCGCAACGACCTGTACACTCAGTACGCGTTGGCTTGTGCCAAGCAGGCCGTTGAGGATGCCAACCTTCTGGCCGAAGGCATCGACCGTGACGAGGTGGGCGTCATCTTCTCGTCAGGTATTGGCGGCCTCCACACCTTTGAGGAGCAGTCGGGTGATTACGCCAGGAATCCGGAGCGCGGCCCCATGTACAGCCCGTTCTTCATCCCGACGATGATTGCCGATATCGCCGCCGGACAAATCTCCATCAAGTACGGCTTCCGCGGCCCCAACTTCGGTATTGTTTCAGCCTGTGCAACTTCAACCAACGCGCTCATCGACGCTTTCAACTACGTGCGCATGGGCAAGGCCAAGGCCATCGTTACCGGCGGTAGCGAGGCGCCCTTGTTCCCTGCTGGCGTGGGTGGCTTCAACGCCATGAAGGCCATCTCATTGCGCAACGACGATCCTGAGGGCGCTTCAAGGCCCTTCAGCGCTTCGCGCGACGGTTTCGTTATGGGCGAAGGCGGTGTTTGTCTGGTATTTGAAGAACTCGAACACGCACTGGCACGCGGTGCCAAGATTTACGGTGAAGTCATTGGTGGCGGCATGAGTGCCGATGCTTATCACATCACCGCCAGCCACCCCGAAGGTCTGGGTGCCAAGCTCGTGATGCAGCGTGCTATCGAGGACGCCGGTATCAAGCCTGAGGATATTGACTATGTCAACGCCCACGGCACCTCTACGCCCGTTGGCGACCTCAGCGAGGCTCAAGCAGTGAAAGATGTTTTCGGCGAGCATGCCTATAAACTCAACGTGAGCAGCACCAAGTCGATGACCGGCCACATGCTGGGTGCAACTGGTGCTATGGAGGCCGTATTCTGCCTGCTTGCTTGCCGCGACGACATCGTGCCTCCCACGATCAACCATGCTGATGGTGACGAAGATGAAAAAATCGACTACAAGATGAATTTCACCTTCAACAAGGCACAGAAGCGAAAAGTTAACTTTGCTCTTTCCAACACGTTTGGTTTCGGTGGACACAATGCCAGCATCATCGTCAAGAAATACCAGAAATAATTTACTGGGATAAGGTGAACGATGCTTGCCAGCAACGCCATATCACTCATAAAGCTCCTTTTCGTCAAGGATAAGGAGCTTTATGTTTTTATACACGGCATCACTGGTTATTACCCCAAGGATATTGAGCTTTACAAGCTCGCCATGATACACCGCTCAAAGCCCATCAAACTCAATGACGGACATTGGGCAAACAACGAGAGGCTGGAATTCCTGGGCGACGCTGTCCTAGATACAGTGGTTGGCGATTTCCTTTATACCTCCTACCCCAACAAGCATGAGGGATTTCTCACCAGTACCCGCGCTAAAATCGTTCAGCGTGAGAGCCTCAACCGCATTGGCAACACCTTGCACCTGGATTCACACATTCACGCCTTAACCCATAATTCGTCCCATAACAGCTACCTCTGCGGCAACGCACTGGAGGCGCTCGTGGGAGCAGTATATCTTGACCAAGGCTATCAACGATGCCGCAAGTTCATCATCAATCGTCTGATAAAGAATCACTTTGACCTTAACGACCTGGTTAAGACCGAGCAGAATTACAAGTCCCGCCTCATCGAGTGGACCCAAAAGTACAGAGTCACGATTGAGTTTGAACTGGTAGATTCTTATTCCGATGCCGACAAAAATCCTGTTTTCCGCACTGCAGTCATCTTGGGCGGAATCTATGCCAGCGATGCTGCAGGATACAGCAAGAAGGAATCCCACCAGAGCGCATCCAAGAAAGCCTTTGAACGCCTGCAACACGATCCTCAATTCTGCGAGCAGGTGCTGTCTACCGCAGCCAATTGATCACACACATTCCTTCTCAGTAGTCACTAATAAACGCAAATAAGTGTAAAAATTGGTTTCATTAAGCGCCCGTTTCAGCATTATTTCGTAAATTCGCAAGCTTTTTGCGGCCATTTGGCGCCGCTGTAATTACCGAATTCAATGAGACCAATAACCAATATATTACTTGTGCTGGCGCTCATCTGCTACGTGTTCCTGCCCTTCTATGACATTTCATTCATCGGCACGGTAACTGGGCTAAAATTCACTGCCGGCACCATATCACAAGCCCTGTCGCTGGGCAACATACTGATTGCACTACTACCATTCGTAGCATGCTTTGGTGCTGTTGCACTTAACTGCCTCAAGAACCGCTGGTGGGTCATCGGTGCCATCGCCTGCATCATCATTTGGCTGTGGTTCTACATGGATACCCGTGACATCCACGACATCATGCTGCAACACAATCCCGACGTCACGCCCGACAATGACCTAGGCGAAGGATTTAGCATTTTAGGCCTGGGCTTGGGTTACAAAATCTCATTTGTTCTAACAGCGCTTTCTCTCTTATCAGCACTCGTCTCGCTGCTGCCCTTCCAATTCAACAAGACCATTGAAAAAGCTGTAGATGATACCTTTGAGGATGGCCGCCGCCACGTGCGTAAGGAGTTCAACCGACTTGAGAGCAACCTCCACAAGCAGCACAAGACCAAGCAGCAAGTGCCACCCGCAACTCCTCCCCCACTACAGGCAGAAAACACAACAAAGCCCGTCGAGGACAAGGAAGACCCGACGCGCTTTATGCCTAAAGAATAATCGTTCTTTTTCCTTTACTTATTCCGAAGGATGATGCATGTCGATGCGCTTGAAAGTAAGCGGCGTCGTCACACGCAGTGTATTCTTATTGGCGCCATAGAACAAGACTCGTCCTGAGAGCACTTCATAATTAGCCAGTACGCCATGAACATTCTTGGGCACCATATCGGACATGTAGATATAATCCTGATCCAGATCCACGCTGTGCAACAGCAACCACCTGCCTGAGAACTCACCCTGCCACAATAATCTCCAATCAGGTTCCTCTTCTGGATTGGCAGAAGTGTTGATCAGTTCATTATAGTAGCCCGAGAACGTGCTGTCTGCCGTGCTGAAGGTATAGTTCATCTCAATAAAATGGAGGGCATCATCGTACTGATAAACCCATTTCCCATCCATATACTTGTTATAGCGTTTCTGCAGCTCGACCGTCTCCAGTGTGGTCCAGTCGGTTTCAATGACCACATGATCGCCCTCACATGCAGCCAGAGCCATCATCAGGACAGCCAACAATAGCAGTATAATTCCAGATAGTTTCTTCATCGTTCTTGATTATTTGTTATTTTAGAGCACAAAATTAGCAAAAACATGGAAATATTGCCAATTCATCAGCCATTTTTTCCATAACAATGCCCCAAGGACACTGATTTCACACCTTGGGGCATTGTTTCTTCATGTAAGATGTCTGGCAGATCAGTTGCCTCCACCCATACCACCAGTAACACCGGAGTTAGAACCGCCCGACTGCTTGCCGCTGCCGATGAGGTCATCGTTCTCGATTGACTTATCGGCCTTCTTGACACGCGTTGAGAGCGAGCCGAAGCGGTAGCTGATGTTGATGCCGAACCTGCGTGCCTGCTGCTCATAGCGGGTCCAACCCGTCACGTCACCCTGGGTCACATAGTTCTTCATTGTCATATACTTGCCGCCGAAGGGCACAATGGCTTGTAACTGTACGGTCAGGCGATCCTCCTTGAGGAAAGAGCGTTGCAGGCTGAAGCCGTGGAAGAATACTGTACCCATGCGGCCATACAGGTCGTTGATGCCACCGCCCCACATGCCGGCAAAGCCCGACAACTGCAGTTTCCAAGGCAGGAACTGAGTAACGTTGGCAAAGAAGTTGCCGCTCACACGATCATTCTTCAGACCGAGTTCCTTGCTCTTGTAATAGTTGTAGCCGATAGAGCCGTTGAGCATGAAATTGGTCTTTTGCGTCATCATCCACTGGACGAAGGCTGAGACAGTTGTCGAGTAGGTCTTGAGCGTATTGGCATAGGTCGATACCTGTACCAACCCGTCGGCCCACTTCACGGCACCGATGCCGTTGTTGCTGAACTGGAACTGCGGCGTGATGTTGAAGGTCAGCTTGGGACCCACACGCATGTAAGTCAGGCTCACTGAGTGATAGTGAACACTGCCCAAATCGGTATTACCAAAGGAGCGAGTCGTCGGCGTTTCAATCACCGCCGGATTCAGGTAGCTGATGCCCGGACGGTTGATGCTGGCGGCATAGGACAGCTTCAGGCTGTTGGCAAAGTTGAACTGGTAACGCAGGCTGGCGCTGGGCACAAAGTCGTTAAGATGGGCCTCGTAGGCCTGCTGGATGCCGCCAGGATAAGTGGCACGCAAGAAGCTGTGCTCGTAGCGTAGTCCGGCACGGGCATCCCAGGGCCCGCTGTGGAAGGTGTAGCTCACGTAGGCGGCTCCCACCTGTGTCACGTGCTTGTAGCGGATGTCGGTATCATCGTCGATGCCCAGGTAGTCCAACACGTTGTGGCTGCGGTTCAGGCGGTAGATGTACTTTGCACCGGTCTCCAGTGTATGCTTCTCGGTCAGGGGGCGCTTCCAGTCGAGCTGCACGGTGTGCTCGTTGAAGTTCTCTTTTCCGTTCTGGTCAATGCCGTAGTAGTCAACTGGCATATTCGTCAGGTCGGTGTAGCGCGAGTTGTCCGTGTTCTTGTTGCGGAAAGCGGAAAGCATGTAGCTCAGCGTGATGGCCTCACCCTTGCGACGGGTGTTGTGCTGGTAGTCCAGGCGGGTGTCGAAGTTGTAGCTGTCGGCCTTGGTGTGGTTGCCCATGCCGTAGCTGTAGAGGGGTTGCCCAGTGGCGCTCTGCATCAGGTTGGAGTTCACGCCGTTGCCGGCATAATTGTAGGCAAAACCGCTCAATGACCACGAGAGCAGATTCAGCGTATCGGGCTCCCAGCTGGCGCTCACGTCGCCAAAGTGAACAGTGACCTTGTCGGTATCAAATTTGGTATTGCCTAACAGCTGCGCTCCGCTTTGGGTGTACTCATTAAGGCTTGACGAGCGATAGCCCTGCCCGTTGTTGCCATCGTGATGGATGCCATAATCCACCGACAACACCACCTTGTCGAGCTGGGTGGTCATGTTCAACGAGCCCCCGACGGCCCCCCTGTGGTCGGCTCTGGCCGATGCCATACCCGAGACGCCCTTGATGGTCGAGTTGTCGGCCATGACGATGTTCAGGATCATCGTTGTGCCCTCGGCATCATATTTTGCGCCCGGCTCGGTGATGACCTCGATACGCTTAACAGCGCTAGCAGGCATTGCCTTGAGAATGTCCTTGGCGTTGCGCGAGAGCGAGGGATCAGGATGGCCGTTGCGGAAAATCTTGAAATTCTGCTGGCCGTTGACGCGGATTTCGTCGCTGGCATCCACGCTGACCATGGGCACCTTGCGCAACATGGTCAACACGTTATTGGTCTTGCTGTCGGCGTCGTCGGCGACACTGTAGCCGATGCGGTCCACCTCCTGCTTGATGAGTTGGCGCTGGGCAGTGACCGTCACATCCTTCAACTGGATGTTGTCAAACACGCTCAATAGCGAGTCGTTGACCCAATCGTCGTCATCACTGGCGACGGTAACGGGCACCTCGCGGGTGAGTTTCAGCGAGGTGGAGTAGCCCATCTGGCTATAGGTGCCGTCTAGCGTGTTGTCGCTGATGGTCGCTTTGTAGCTCGCGCCAATCTCGGGGACCTCGACGTTGAGTTTGCCGTCCTTGATACTTGCCTTGGCCTTGATGCCAAAGGCTTTCTGCTCGGGCGAATCGAGCGTGGCGGTAATCTCATCGCCATTCTGCTGCAGGTTCAATACAATAGGTATGGTGTAAGGGCCAGCAACGATATCGCCCTTCCATGCACCGCTCAAGTCCTGTGCCACAGCTGTGATGCTCAGCAAGGAGAGCATGATGGCGCTCAATAATCGGATAAAAAAGTGCTGTAACATAAATCTATTTCCGGGTTTACTTGTTCTTACTGCTTTATAGACGAATGAGTACATCAAAAAGTTGCAGCAAATAACAGGATTTTTTAAATTCTCTCTGATGGCATGATGTCTATCTTTAATTCTACTGCCCTCAATCTTTTGACAGCAGGTCGTTCAGACGATCTATTTCTTTTTCAACAGGTTGCTTGTTTCTCTTGCGAAACAGGGACCAAACAAGAACGCCAATAAGGATACCACCAATAGCTGCAAACACTATAGTGCTTGTCATACTGGCTTCTCCGAAATCAGAGTAGATGTCATAACACAAGTACAAAACCAGCGCAATCGCTGCGATGCAGCCCAAGATTTTATTTGCCTTATTATACTTGTGGTACATGTCCACCAACTGATGAGCGTCTTCACATTTGCTCATCTTCTTTTTCCACCAAATCTCATAAATAAAGAGGAGAAGAAGCCAAGCCAGTGCAGGCCATGCTTGAGTCGACCAATTTCCGGTTTTAAAAGCACTGAATAGATTAAACACTAAAAGGATCAGGAGAAAGCCTCCACAGCCGATATTGTTCCTTGCATCGGTGGCAAATTCGTGCTGGATGTCCTCAATCAGTTCATCCTTGCTGAATTTCTCGACCCAATTTTTCTCTTGTTCTTCCATAATCGTTGAGTTTTAGTTGTTTCTGTCCTTTAGACGCAATAGGCTTTCAAAAAACTACACATCTTAGTAATTTTTTTTGGCATTATTTTTGCTGTATTGATAATCAGAGATTTTTAACCATTAATTTTTGATTTAAGGAAATGATACTTTCAACAACGCCCCAAATTGAGGGCTACAACATCCGTGAGTACAAAGGCATAGTGACTGGCGAGACGATTATCGGCGCCAACTTTATGAAGGATATCTTTGCCGGCATCCGTGACATCGTGGGCGGCCGCTCGGCCAGCTACGAGAAAGTGCTGCGCAAGGCCAAGGATACCGCAATGCAGGAGATGATGGAACGTGCACAAGCCATGGGCGCCAATGCTATCGTGGGCATCGACATCGACTACGAAACCATCGGCGAGAGCAATTCCATGCTCATGGTCGCCACCAGCGGCACCGCCGTCGTCATCTAACTACGCCTCTCTCTTTCAAACAACAAGGACAACTTATCATAGTCAATGTTGATAATCAAGTTGTCCCTGTTGTTTGACTATTTCAGAAAAATAGCATTGTGCGGCTATTGGTCTTCTTTTGAGCTAGGGCGTCCTGCATCTGCTTGATAGCGGTCTGGAAGAAGAAGGCTATCAGGTGCTCATCGGTGCCCTCATTCCGTTTGGCTTTGAGGGCGTTAATGTATTGCTGACGGTCTTCCTTCAGGATGATGAGTTCGGGCAGATGATGTTGCAACAGGATGAAATTAGACAACAAGCGGCCTGTACGACCATTACCGTCACGGAATGGGTGCAGGTACTCATAGAATCCATGGAAACGTGCAGCCAGCACCATCGGATGAATATTGCCTTCGGCCATAGCCCTTGCTGTCGATTCCATCAGTCGAGGCACTTGGGCAATCAGTTTTTCATGATCGCCAAACAGCGTGTCACCGGCAGCCATGTCCACCGTGGTGAACTCGCCAGGTACGGCTCCAGGCACCCGATAAGGCAAGGTGTTGAGTGTGACCAGGCGGTTGAGTGTTTTCATTAATTCGATGTCAAAGGGGTGGTCCAAGTGGTCGTGCATCCACTCGTAAGCCTTGAAATGGTCGGCCATCTCTTGGCACTCGAACAATGTTTTGCCCACTGGATAGTAGCCCAGACCCTGCTCAAACAGCGCCCGTGTGTCATCGACCGAGAACGACGATCCCTCAATACCGCAACTATGGCACGACAAGAGAATCTCGGAGTGTTTCCTGAACTCCAAGTCGCCCATTGGCTTAGCGATTCGCTCTAAGTAATCCTTGGCCAGTTTTTCATATTGCTTTATCTCTAGCTCAAACATCGCCTCAAATGTAGTGCCATTCCGTCGAATGACATAGTTATTATAGTAATTATCTTGTTTGTTTACTTGGTGAGTTCGATGAAGGTCGCCTCGGTGATGTCGGGGATGCTAACGGGAATTGTGAGGGTGGCAGTGCGCTTGTCGTAGGTCACGCCTGCAGCCTTCTTACCGTTGATCTTCACCTTCATGGACTGGGTAGCGGGGATGATAAGGCGATAATCCTTGCTGGGCGCATCGCCCTCGATGTTGCCGCGGCCCTGGATTGTGATGCAGTTGCGCTTGCCCTGAGGAGTCGCGGTAAACTGGATCTCGCGGTGCATATCCCTGGCCGTTGTGCCTGTTGAATGGAGATCGTCGTCAAACAGGGTGAACGTTGACGGCGAGTCGCTCACGTAATAAACGATGTCAAGGTTATCCGGGTTATAATCGCCCACGTTATCCATCGCATAGTTAGCCTGCGGGATGAATGCTCCAGCACGAACAAACAGCGGCAGCACCTCCAGCGGTGCGGCATAATTGACCGTCGTGTGCCCCTGATAACGTTTCTCGGGATGATTGATATCCACCCAAGTGCCCTCGGGGAATGTAATCTCGCGGCTAACAGCACCCTGCTTCAACACAGGAGCGACCATCACATCGCGTCCCCACAGATACTGGTCCCAGATGCCATCATAACGGCTGATGTCCTTATCGTCCTCATAGAAGCCCAGCGGGCGTACCATCGGCAGGCCGTTACGGGCGTTATCAAAGGCGAGTGTGTAATTATAGGGCAACCATTTGTAACGCTCCTTGATGATGCGCAACGTCAGGTCGCCAAACTCGGTGTAGTGGTAAGGCTCGGCATGATAGGTCGAGTGGGTGCGCAGCATGGGCGAGAACAGACCCAGCTGCAACCAGCGGATGTAGAGTTCGCCATCGCGCTTGTTCTCGGGATCCACGGCAAAGCCGCCCACGTCGTGCGACATATAGCCCAGACCGCTCAAGCCCGCGTTGAGCATGATGGTCACCTGGGGTTGCAGCCCGCCCCATGAGCGGGAAACGTCGGTGGACCAGGGGAATACCGAATAGCGCTGCAAGCCTGCCGTTCCGGCACGCATCATGACCATCGGCCTGCGGTCGGGATATTCCTCCTTGAACATATCGTAGATGATGCGGCTCCACTCGTTGCCGTAGTAATTGTGGTATTGCTCAGCGGTGAGTCCGTTCCAGTGGCGAATTTCCAACGGATGCTTCTCAGGCTCACCCAGATCGCCCCACCAGCCAGTCACGCCCTCGTCGGTAAGCGATTTATATCGGTTGCGGAGCCACTGTCGGGTAGCCGGGTTGGACACATCAAACATGCCGCCCTGGCCGACCCAGATGGTCACCGTGTGGGTTGTGTCGGTACCGTCGGTCTTACAGAAAATACCCTGTGGGTCCAGCAACTTATAATTGTCGATCGCACGGCCATTGGTCAGCACATAGGGCTGCGAGATAGTCACCACGTTTACGCCCTTCTGCTTGAAGTCACGCAACATGCCTCGGTGGTCAGGCCACTGGCCCTTATCCCACTCCAGGCGACCCATATCCTCCTCCTTGCCGTACCAGTACAGGTCAAACACGATGCCGTCCAGCGGATATCCCTCACGCTTGAGGGTATCTACCACGCCCTCACTCTCGCGCTGGTCATGGTAGCCATATTTGGAGGTGATATAACCCAGCGTCCACAATGGCGGCAAATCCTGACGGCCTACCAGCCACGTGAAGTTCTTCACCACGTCTTCGACCCTGCCATTGCCGTTAATGACGTAATATGACAACGGTTGCGGTGACGTAGAAGTATATTCGATACCCTGCTCACCCAGATAGAGACTGGACTTGCAGAAGTCATCAAACAGTATGCCATAGCCCTTGGAGGAGATCACCATCGGCATGGTGATGCCCATCTGCTTGGTGCGTTTCTCCCCCATCTGATAACCGTAGTTCTGTGCGTTATAATTGATCAGCGTATCTCCAGCCAGGTTGAACGAGTAGCCGCGTTCGCCAGCACCGTAGAACGACTCGCCGCCGTGGTGTCGCAGACTCAACGTCGATGAACTGCGGTCACACAGGTCAGTGATATAGTAGGCATTGCGGCTGCCCACCATGATGCTGCCCATGCTCCTGTCCAGCACCACCTTCATGCCGCTGCCGGTACGCATCACACTCATGTCCTCCAAGTCTTCCACATTGATCTCAGCCTTGGCGGTTTTGTCCAACGCCAGCGATGGGAGCCGTGTGCCGTTCCACCCGTCGGGCACGACATCCACCCGCACGATGTCTTCGCCAACGGCGGTCACCGTAACGGTCTGGTGTCGTGTCGCGTCATTATACGTCATCGTTGCCTGCTGCTGTGCCAGGGCAGTCATCGCCAGCATCACAACAGCGACCATAGTCATCATCCTGTAAAGTTTCATAGCCATTCTATTTATTATTTGTGTTTGTATTCATTATTATTTACGTAACTCGCTTTCTTTCAACAGTTCCCGCAGGCGCCTGAAATTTTGTTCGTCGCTCTCATCCAAGCCTTCACTCTCTTTACCCGCAAATAATGATTTTTCCCCCTTAATGATAGAAAGCATCAGGAAGAGAAGGGGTAATCCCACGAGAAGGTCAATACCAGAGTAATAGAGTAAAGCGGTAAATGCCAACAATAAAGCAATACCCACCCATAATCTCAACTTTTGCTGCATAGCCAGCCATCCAGCGATCACAAGCAATAACCCGCTTAACAGTAAGCATGCTTTAGACAAAAAACTGCTCTTATTAAACACGGCTAAGACAACTATGCCGACAATAAGAAGTACTGATTGAATGACCCACATCCTGTCATGGGCGGCTAATAATCCCAGGGGAGTCTCGGCATTAGCAATTCTCTTGTGAGAAATATAACTAATCAGTGCCGATAACAGGAACATTCCTCCCATTGACAACAGTAAAGGCGCAACCACATAGCCTTCATCTCTATCAAAGAAGAACAACGCAAAAATGCCAAAGGCAATGATTAAAACAGACATGAATACAAGCGTGAAAGTCATACCACGCCCTCCGGCGGCCGATCGCTGAATGCTTCCCATCAACCACTCAATCTCTTTGTCTATTTCTTCTGCTGACATACTGCGGACTTACTATTTACTTTGTTGCAAAATTACTAACTATTGTTGGAATAATCAACCGTTCTCATTCAAAAAATACTACATTGTCAACATCGTGTGAATAGAATGTAAATAACCCCTGTGGGACATACCAATGATTTGTTGTAATTTTGCCCTCACAAAAATAACGCGGATGCCATTCGTGTAATTATTAATAATTCAGAAAGCGGATGCCATTCGTATAATTCGCGAAATACGTAGTTTTAAATAAAGATAATGGAAGAATTTGAAACCGGCAAACAGGCGCGCCGCCGCACGCGCCCCACGCATGAGCCCGAAATTATAGGCGAATTCGGCAAACTGCCACCTCAGGACACCTCGATGGAGGATGCCGTGCTGGGTGCACTGATGCTGGAGAAGGACGCATATAACAATGTGTGCGAAATCCTCAAACCCGAGGCCTTTTACAACCCCGCGAATCAGAAGATTTACGAGGCCATACAGTCGCTGGCAGCCAACGGCAAACCCATCGACATGCTCACCGTGACCGACCAGTTGCGCAGCAACAAGGTGCTCGACGAGGTGGGCGGAGCCATCCGCATCAGCGAACTGACTGGCCTCGTGTCGAGTGCCGCCAATGCCGAGTTCCATGCCCGCATCGTTGCTCAGAAGTACCTGGCCCGTGAGCTCATCAGTTACAGCAGCCAGGTGCAGTCGTTGGCCTTCGACGAGTCTATCGACGTCTATGACCTGATGCAGGAAGCCGAGGGCAAACTCTTCGAAATCAGCAAGAACACCCTCAAGCGCGACGTCATTCCCATTGAGAACGCCGTGCAGGATGCCATCAAGAAAATCGAGGAAGCCGCAAACCGGGAAAGCGGACTCAGCGGTCTGGAATCGGGCTACCATAAGCTTGACCGCCTGACCAGCGGTTGGCAAAACAGCGACCTCATCATTATCGCCGCCCGTCCTGCCATGGGTAAGACGGCGTTTGTCCTGTCGATGGCCAAGAACATGGCGGTCGATTACAACTATCCCGTGGCCGTGTTCTCGCTCGAGATGTCCAGTCTGCAACTCGTCAACCGCCTCATCAGCAATGTATGTTCGCTCGAAGGCGATAAAATCAAGAGTGGCCAGTTGTCACAGCCCGAGTGGGAAAATCTGATGACTCGTACACGCAGCCTGAGCACCGCGCCGCTGTTCATCGACGATACGCCATCGTTATCCATCTTTGAACTCAGAACCAAGGCACGCCGCCTCGTGCGCGAACATGGCGTGAAAATCATCATCATCGACTACCTCCAGCTCATGAACGCCACAGGCATGAAGTTCGGTAGCCGTGAGCAGGAGGTCAGCACCATCTCGCGAAACCTCAAGCAGCTTGCCAAGGAACTCGACATTCCTATCATCGCCTTGTCGCAGCTCAACCGTAGCGTTGAGACCCGCGCTGCCGACGACAAGCTAGGCAAGCGCCCGCAGTTGAGCGACTTGCGCGAGTCGGGCGCCATCGAGCAGGATGCCGACATCGTCTGCTTTATCCACCGTCCCGAGTACTATACCCGCTCCAGCGAGGATGCCGAGGGCAACAATATCCGCGGTCTGGCCGAGTTCATCGTCGCCAAGCACCGTAGCGGTGCCACCGAGACCATCAACCTGCACTTCGTGAGCAAGTATGCCCGCTTCGAGAACCAGGGCGAGCAAGACCTCCTCTCTAACGAGACCACCTACGAGTCCAAGATGAACGCGGATCCCGCCATCACTGGCGGAGCATCGCCCATCAACGACGGCTTCACTCCCCCACCCCCTAACGTGGACTTCTACCAAGGCCCAGAAGACACCGCCACCCCCTTCTAACAAAATTAGGTAAAGACTATTAATTGAGAAAAACAAATATGAACGATTTGCAAGATAATCTAAATGCCGAACAGCGTTTGGCTGCACAATTCACAGGAAAACACTTGATGGTTTTGGCAGGAGCTGGAACGGGAAAAACACGTACTATTATAGCTAGAGCTTCCTTTTTGCTCAGTAGTGGAGTCTCGCCTTCGCGTATTCTGATTCTTTCTTTCACAAGAAAGTCAGCCCGCGAAATCGTAGAAAGGATTAAAGCCGATTTGTCAGGAAAGTCAACTGAGGGATTAAAGGGTCAGACTTTTCATTCATGGTGTATGGAGTTGATACAGCAAAACAGGAACATCTTTTCACAATCCGATTTCACTCTAATTGACGAAGATGATCGCGAGTCTTGCTTTAAATTAATATGTGGGAAGAACCTGAAAGATAAAGAGAATCACACTGTTAAAGTAAAGAATGTTGTTGATATTTATTCTTATTGTATAAATACATCAGTGTCTCTTTCCACAGCAATGAGGATTATTTTGTTCGATAATGCCGATATGTCCGATAAGGTTGTTACTGAAAGCATCGAAAAGAATAAACCTATTTATGCAGATCTTATTAGAAAATATATTGTTTATAAGAATAAAAGAAGATATCTAGACTATGATGATTTATTGCTCATTGTAGCTCGAATTCTAAAAGCTAATGCAGGAGCTAGGGATTTTGTTTCAAAAAAATACGATCATATTCTGGTTGACGAGATGCAAGATACAAACCCGCTTCAATACCAGTTATTAAGTTCATTTTATGAAAATTGTCATCTTTTTTGTGTTGGTGATGATGCGCAATCAATTTATGGATTTCGAGGAGCTGATTTCAAGTCTATGCATCATTTTACTGAAATTGTTCCTGATTCAACACAGCAGAAGCTAACTCTTAATTATCGATCAACCCAGGAGATACTTGACTTATCGAATTGGCTACTTAAACAATCATCTCTGAGCTATGAGAAAGACCTAGTTGCGTTTAGGGGAAAAGGACTTATTCCACTACTAGTACACTGGGAGAATGAATGGGAAGAAGCTAATGATGTAACAGACCGAATTATTGAAAGTGTGATGAAACGCAATGAACTATATATCGATAATATGGTTCTTTCACGGTCTGTATGGGGACTTAAAAAAACTGAAGCATGTTGTATAAAAAAGAAAATACCCTATACGATATTTGGAGGTTCTGGACTTATGCAATCGAGACACATAAGAGATCTGGCAGCCCCTTTGAGAATTATTGCTAATTTTCATGATGAGCTTGCATGGATGAGATTTCTAATGCTTTGGCCTGGTATTGGAGAGGTAACCGCGTCAAAGATTATTGGGTATGTTATAGATAAAGCAAACCTTGAGGAATGTATTTATACGCTCATGGGTTTAAATATTCCGAAAGAAATATCTGAAACACTTTTAGCTATAAGTGATTTACAATACAATGTAAGTGAAGCTATTGCTGAAGCTCTTCGTGTAATGGAAAAAAGGTTAGCCGAGATTTACAAAGACAATAATTGGGAAAGCAGAAAGAACGACTTTGAACTTCTTCAAGAAGTTGCATTGGACACTGTGAGTATTGCGGAATTTGTTTCAGAGTATGTACTTGATCCAAAATTAGAAACAACAAGAAAAGGAGGAGGAAAGGATGAAGATCATGTAATCCTCTCAACCATTCATTCTGCAAAGGGCCTAGAGGCTAAAAACTGCTATGTTCTAAATGTATCTACATTCTCATTTCCTAGTAAAAAAGCAATACTTAATGGCGAAGAAAGCATAGAAGAGGAACGTAGATGCCTTTATGTGGCACTCACAAGAGCAAAAGACAGATTATGTGTTTATCGAGATATTCACTCCGTCCACGCAGATAGTAAAATTCAATCTGAATCGTATTTTCTTAATTCGCTTGATGAAAAACTTGTTCAGAAGGTTGTCCTGCCGCACGCTCAATATTTTGAGGATACATTTTATGGTGGTGAAAAGATCGACATTGATATTTATGATGATTTCGATTTCTCATAATTTTTAGTTGGATTTGTAGATAAATATTGTTTTTCTAATAAATGTTCAGTCGTAAATAACTTATATCATATAGAAATAATTGAGGGAAATGTGACCTTAAGATGCTCCAATTGTGGTATTATTGGGACAACTGTATAATCGTCAAAGAAATAATAACTATTTCAGATGATGTCATTAATAAGACAATTAAGAGGTGAAAATTATGGATTTTATTGATTTAGAAGAGTATACATTAAGTGATATGGATGCTCTGATTCAAAATGAAGTTGAGGAAAATATTTATTTGGATTATAAGGATGGACGCGCTCTATCTTATGATAAAATTACTGAAATAACTAAAGATGTATCAGCATTTGCAAATTCTGATGGCGGTATAATTATTTATGGTATAAGTGAAAATAAAGAAACTCACAAACCAGAAAAGTATGCCCCAGTTACTAATTCCAAAATCACAAAGGAGTGGATTGAGCAAAAAATAAATCTAATACATAGAAAAATTGATGGTATTAGAATATTTCCAATTAGAATTGATGGGGATCCCCAAAAATCTATTTATGTTATTAAGATTCCACGTAGTTATAATGCACCTCATATGGCACTAGATAATAAATATTATAAAAGGCATAATTTTTCCTCTGATCCCATGGAGGAATATGAGGTTAGAGATTTATTTAACCGTGTAAATAACCCTCAATTAAGAATCTTAAATTGTTCAATTGAACAAAAAGAGGGTAATGAAGATGATGAGAAGGTTGTCTTTTCTTTCAAAGCATGGATAACAAATATTGGAAACGTCCTTAGTAAGGATTATAAACTAAGTGCGTCTTTTTTCAATCTACCAATTGGAACTATTTGTTCTTACAAACCTCATGAAGGCAAATTGCTGCCTATGGTTATCTGTGAATACTGTACTAAATTTACTTCACTAAGTAAAGAAACAATATACCCAAAAGAATTGATTGAAACTGGCCATTATCAATTTGAAGTTCCTATAGTTTCTGCCTGCGATTTTCTCGATAAAGTATATATTAAATTGACCTTGCTATTTGAAGGTGGTGGAAAAGATGAGATGTTAAAGAACTTGGAGGAGGTGCCCACAATCCTGTATGATAAAGAAGAGATTAATGAATTTATAAAACAAGATCATGCTGATTTTGGTTCTTTGGACATTATATAGCTTTGAAATTATATTTCTTAAAGTATAGATAAGCATCTAATTAATAAATCACCTTTGATGTGATTGGCATATCAGTTTTCTAGTTGTTGTGCCCTTTTTGAGTTGGGCTGTTTTGTCCAAGCCGTTTGGAAAATTGTAGGGTCTGTTGCATTTTGTTATGGACAAGGGGGCTTGGATGTGATAATTTTGTGTCGTGGGAGTGAATCTATCTGCTTTTAACAGTTCGTTAACAATCCCCCCGCACCTCATTTGTTTTACTTAAAATAAATGAGTCGTTGAAAATCAATGGGTTGCAAAATTTGAGGCAAAAAGCCGCCCATTGCTTTTCGACAAAGCCTTCGCCACTCAACATGGGTGCAAAGGTATGCGGATGCCAATTAAGGACATGGAACAAATTGCGAGCCCCTTGCGAGCAATAAAGACTTAGCGCCTTAGCGTCTTAGCGTGAGGATCAGTTTGCGGATGCCAAGATAATAAATGTTGTTCCAGTTGTTCACATGTTGTCCCAGTTGTTTGACAATTGTTGGGCGGATGCCATTAGAGAAATTCGCGTAATTCGTGGATGTAAAAGGGAGTAAACTAGTGTTTTTTCCTGATGGTTTGTGGAGGGTTTGCGGGATTTTTGTTATTTTTGCGGGTTGAAATTAATTGACTAAACCATATAACCTAAACTATAGTTTATTTACAACAATGAAGAAAATGTTATTAGCTATGGCCATAATGATGGCTGCTGTGCCTGGTGTGCAGGCACAAGTGACGCACGGTGTGAACCGTGCCGACATGGACCTGAGCGTTAAGCCGGGTGATGATTTCTATGAGTATGCCGGTGGTGGCTGGATGAAGGCCAACCCGCTGAGCAAAC
>CAMYUW010000017.1 GCA_947302275.1 uncultured Prevotellaceae bacterium | reverse complement strand
TCGCTGTCGAGTGCCACGTCGATGATGTTGTCCTTGCTCACCTTGAGGGTGACCAGAAACATCCCCGTGCCTTCCAGGGCCTTGTTAATCACTTGTTCCAGTTCCGTCTTGTCGATCATACGTTCTAATTTTAATTCTGTTTTCAATTGCTATCCGCATGACTATAACCTGTGACCTAAGCCCAAATTATAATAAAAACGAGGAAGCCCGAGTGCCCCCTCTCACGAATGCTGGCGCAAAAGTACTCATTTTCCGCCATTCACGCAATATTTAAGGTGTAAACGGGTTCAAAACAGCACAATAATTCACATAATTTAACATTAATTAGCAATATCAACGCCTATTTCTGCATTCTGGTGCCCCTTTTCAGGCCGTCACGCGGCAATTGATTCATGATTCTCATGGAATCTCGGCCTGTATCAAATTATTGTTGTATTTTTGTACCCTTAAAGAAAGAATTTCTACATGAAACCGGCAATTATACTATTGGCAATACTGGTGGTAGGCGGTGCCATCGTGTGGATTATCGACCGGCTGTTCTACCACAAGGATGAGGCCGAAAATCCCGATGAAACCGTACAGAATGCCACTAACAGCGAACAGGCACAAGGCTGTGCCGACGAGGCTTGCGGCATACGTTCCATCTGCCCCAGCGAGCAACTGCTGGCAGGCGAGTGCAAGCAGGAAATCACCTACTATGACGATGAGGAACTGGATGGATTTGCAGGCCGCGGCGAGGGCGACTACTCGCCCGAGGAAGAAGAGCAATGGCGCGACGTGCTCTACACCCTGCAACCGGCCGACCTGCTGGGTTGGGGACAGAGCATCAAGCACCGGGGGCTGGTAATGCCCGCTGCCATCAAGCAGGAATTCCTGCAGCTTGCAAGCGAACATCACGCGCAGTAGGCAATAAATCGGCCTGTTGTGCGTTTATTGATTACGGACCAAATTAGAAACTACGCACTAGGGACTGGTATCCGGAAACTAGTGACTAGAAAAATGAATAAGACACAACGCTTCATACCGTTAATGATTATCACGATGGTGGTCGTGCTTGCTGCATGCAGCAACAAGACCAACACCGCCAGATCACGTTTCTGGCAATCATTCACGACCAAGTACAACGTCTATTTCCACGGCAAGACCAACTATGACGAGCAATTGAAGGCGATGATGGATGCCTATGAGGACGACTACTCACAGCATCTGTTCATGCACCCTGCCGAAGCCCGCAGCAACGAAAAGGCCCCACAGCCCAGCGGCAGTTTTGAGCGCACCATCGAGAAGATGGAGAAGGCCATCACCCTGCACTCTATCAAGAAGAAGCCCAAGCGCAAGAGCGGCAAGGGCCGTGATCCCAAATACCAGGAATGGCTCTCACGCGAGGAATATAACCCCTATCTGCACAACGCATGGTATCTGCTGGCCAAATCCCAGTACATGAAGGGCGACTTCCTGGACGCAGCCGCCACGTTCCGCTACATTGCCCGCCACTTCCCATGGAAGAACGATCTGGTACAGGAGTGCCAAGTTCGTGAGGCCCTGTGCTATTGCGCCATGGGGTGGGTTACCGAGGCCGACAACGTGCTCGCCCACGTCCATCTCGACGAAATCACCAACAAGCGTATTCGCGCGCTGGCCAATGCAGCCTTTGCCGACTACCACATCAAGAGCCAGGAGCCCGAGGAAGCCATCCCCTATCTGGCACAGGCCATCAAGGGCTTCAAGGGCAACAACAAGGTGCGCATGAGTTTCCTGCTGGGACAGCTCTATGAGGACATCGGCGACAAGCACAACGCCTACTTGGCCTACAAGCAGGCTGGCAGCAGCAGCGGATCGACCTACCGCACCAAGTTCAATGCCCGCATCAAGCAGAGCGCCGTCTATGAGGGCACCAATATCGCCAGCGAGGTCAAAGCGCTGAAGCGTATGACCCGATATGACCGCAACAAGGATTATCTCGACCAGATTTATTACGCCATCGGTAATCTTTACCTCTCCCACGGCGACACCTTGAGTGCCATCGAGAACTACAGACTCGCTGCCGAGAAGAGTACTCGTAACGGTGTGGATAAAGCCATCAGCCAGCTTACCCTGGGCGGCATCTACTTCGCTCGACGACAGTATGACTTCGCGCAGCCCTGCTATGCTGAGGCTATCCCGCTGGTCAAGGAGGACTATCCCAACTACAAGATGCTCAAGAAGCGCAGCGATGTGCTTGATGAACTGGCGGTATATTCCCAGAATGTGAACCTGCAGGACTCGCTGCTGGAACTGTCCGAAATGACTCCCGAGGAGCAAAAAGCCGTCATTGCCCAGATCATCGAGGAACTCAAGAAAAAAGAGAAAGAGGAAGCCGAGAACGCCGCCCGTGAGGAATACCTCGCCCAGCAAAGCGCCCGCGGCAGCCAGCTGGGTGATAGCAGGAACGCACCCGGAAACTTCACCCTCAACACCGACGACTCCTGGTACTTCTATAACAACACCACCAAGAATGCTGGTAAAACCCAGTTCCAGAAGCTGTGGGGAAGCCGCAAACTCGAAGACAACTGGAGGCGCAGGAACAAGGCCACCTTCTCGTTCAACGATGAGGAGGCCGACAGCGCATTGATGGCACTGGCCGACAGCCTCGTGGTCGATGAGAACGGCGATACCGTCAAGGTGGACCTCGAAGCCCTCAAGCGTGCCGAGGATCCCCACTATGAGGAATTCTACCTGAAACAGATTCCTAAAACCGAAGAGGAAATTGCGGCTGCCCACGAAATCATTCAGGAGGGCCTGTACAACATGGGTACCATCCTCAAGGACAAGATGGAGGACTATAATGCGGCAGCCTATGAGTTCGGACAGCTGCTTGCACGCTATCCCGACAATACCTACCGCCTGGACGTCTTCTATAATATGTACATGATGTTCATGCGCAACGGGCAGGTTCGAGATGCCGACCCCTATCGGGACAGTATTCTCATCAACTTCCCCGACTCCAAGTATGGAATGGCGATGCAGGATCCCAACTACCTGGAGAACCTCAAGAACATGAATCGTGACCAAGAGAACATGTACCAGGCAGCCTACGACAACTATCTGGCCAACAACCATCAGGGCGTGCATGATGCCTATGCCGAGATGATGCGCAAGTACCCGCTCTCCAAAATCATGCCCAAGTTCATGTTTATCGATGCATTGAGCTACCTGACCGAGAAGAATCACGAAAAGTTCAAGGAAACGATCAAGGACATGCTCCAGCGATATCCCCAGACCGATATCACACCCACCGCATCCGAGATTGTCAAGCAGCTCAACCAGGGACGCCGCCTGGAAGGTGGCGGCAGCAACTTGCGAGGCATGTTGTGGTCCACCCGACTGAGCAACGACACCTCGGTCCAGGCGTTGGAACGCACTTTCACCCCGTTTGCCGAGGATAACGACAAGCCGCAGGTATTCATCCTGCTCTATCCCATGGACAGCATCAACGGAAACATGCTGCTCTATGAAGTGGCACGCCACAACTTCAACACCTTCAAGGTCAAGGATTATGATATCGAGCAGATGAGCTTCGGCACACTGGGACTGCTCGTGGTCAAGGGCATGGAGAACTTCAAGGAAGCCATCCACTACCGCTCAGCATTTGAGCAGGACCAGAGCATCAAGATCCCGCGCCAGGTTCACTATGTCATCATCAGTGTGGACAACTTCAACCTGCTGCTGAACGAGGGTCGCACCTTCGAGGACTACTTCAACTATCTCGAGGAGAAGAACGACAAGGAACACAGCGACCTGGAGAAGAAGGAACTCGACGAGGCCGAGAAGAAGGCCATGGAAGAAGCTGAACGTGAGGCAGCCGCCGAGCGTGAACGCGCCCGCATCGAGGCCGAGCAACTGGAGCGTGAGGCAGCCGAAATCGCTAAGCGTGATGCCGAAGAAAAGGCCAAGGAAGAGGCCGAAGAGAAAGCACGCCTCGAGGCCGAAGCAGCCGAGAAGGCTCGACTCGAAGCCGAGGAAAAGGCCCGTCAAGAGGCCGAGCGCCAGGAAATCAAGGCCAGCGATTACCGCAACAGGTCCACCGTCTCCACTCCCGCCAAGACGCTCTCAGACAAGGAGCTCAAAGCTCAAGAGCGTGCCGAAGAAGAGCACCTCAAGCAACTGGAGCGCGAAGCCAAGGCCCGCGAGAAGGCCGAGCGCAAGCGCCAGAAGGAGATTGACGACAGCATCAAGAAGGAACAGAAACACCAGCGCAAACTGGCCCGCATAGAAGAAATCGCCGAGCAAGACTCCATCGAGCAAGCCGAGAGGGATAAAGAGAAGGAACGCGACTTCCGCTACAAGTGGCGTGAAGACTCGGCAAAGGCCGCCTACAAAGCCGCAGAGCAGGCCAAGAAGGATGCGAAGAAGGAGAAGGAACAGGCCCGCAAAGATAAAGCCAAAGAACGTAAACAACTCGCCAAGGAACGCGAGAAAGAACGTAAAGAAAAGGCTAAAGAACGTGAACGCGAACGCAAGCAGAAGGCCAAGGAGCGCAAGGAGCAAGCCAAGGCACGTGAGCAGGAGCGCAAACAGCGCCAGAAAGAGCGTGAGCAGGAACGCAAGGAGAAGGCTGCTGAACGAAAACAGCAGGCCAAGGACCGTGAGCAGGAACGTCGTGACAAAGCCAAAGAGAGAGAGCAGGAACGTCGCGACAAGGCCAAGGAGAAAGAGCAGGAACGCAACGACAAGGCCAACGCCGACAAGGATAAGGATAAAAATAAGGACAATAATGGCCAAGCTAACGAGAAGAATCCTACTGGCCAATCTGCCACTCCACCCAGCGCTCCCGGCCAGCCAGCTCCCGCTGCTCAGCCTAGCGACGATCCCGACCAGCCCAAGGCCGACCCAGCCAGCCAGCCTAGCAGCAATGACAAACCCGCCCAGCGGTCAGTCAGACCCAACAAACCCGGTAAGAGAAACGATTAACACAATAAAGTGAGACAAACCACATGAGTAAAGAAAGAATCCTCTGGGCCGACGACGAAATCGACCTGTTAAAGCCGCATATCCTGTTCCTCCAGAACAAGGGCTATGAGGTAGAAACCGTCACCAATGGCCGCGACGCCCTCGATGCACTGAACAACCAGATATTCAACCTCATCATCCTGGACGAGAACATGCCGGGCATCAGCGGTCTTGAGGCCCTGCAACGCATCAAGATTCTGCAGCCCAACGTCCCCGTCATCATGATTACCAAGAGCGAGGAGGAGGACATCATGAACCAGGCCATCGGCAGCGAGATTGCCGATTACCTGATCAAGCCGGTCAACCCCATGCAGATCCTGTTGTCCATCAAGAAGAACCTTCACAGCGACGAAATCATCAGCCAGAAGGTCACCGGCGATTACCAACAGGAATTCATGCGCATCAGCCAGATGATCAACAACGCCGAGACCATCGAGGACTGGTATGAGCTCTACTCTACCCTCGTCCGCTGGGAGCTCACACTCTCCAATACCGATACCAAGATGGACGAGATGCTGCACATGCAGAAGGTCGAGGCCAACAATGCCTTCGCCAAGTTTGTCAAGCGCAATTACGAGAACTGGATGACCCAGCCCGAACACCCCCTGCGCAGCAATGAACTCTTCAAGACCAAGGTGCTGCCTCTGCTCGACAAGGGCGAGAAGGTCTGCTTTGTTGTCATCGACAACTTCAGGCTTGACCAGTGGCGGACCGTCAGCCCACTGCTTGCCGACATCTATAACATCGAGAGCGAGGAGCTCTACACCACCATCCTGCCCACCGCCACCCAGTATGCCCGCAATGCCATCTTTTCGGGACTGATGCCCGTGGACATCGAGCAGCTGTTCCCCGACCTGTGGGTCGATGAGGAAAGCGAGGAGGGCAAGAACCTGAACGAGGCACCACTCATCCAGACGCTCCTCGACCGCTACCGTCGCAAGGTGCACTTCTCCTATAACAAGATGAACGACAGCGTGGCCGGCGAGAAGTTGATTCAGAATATCGGCAAACTCAAGAACTTTGAGCTCAACGTGCTCGTGTTCAACTTTGTGGATATGCTCTCCCATGCGCGCACCGAGTCCAAGATGATCCGCGAGTTGGCCAACACCGACGAGGCTTACCGCTCGGTGACCGTCTCATGGTTCAAGAACTCCAATGTGCTTGAGATTTTCAAGCTCATGGCACAGAATGGCTACAAGGTCGTGCTCACCACCGACCACGGTACCATCAAGGTGGACAGGCCCATCAACGTCATCGGTGACAAGAACCTGAACACCAACCTGCGCTACAAGGTGGGCAAGAGCCTGACCTATAACGGCAAGCAAGTCTATGAGATCAAGCAGCCCAAGCGTGTGGGCTTGCCCGCTCCCAACATCTCGAGCACTTACATCTTCGCGATGAACCGCGACTTCTTTGCCTATCCCAACAACTACAACTACTACGTTTCCTACTACAACGACACGTTCCAGCACGGCGGCATCTCCATGGAAGAGATGCTCGTGCCCCTCGTGACCCTCTCCCCCAAGTAGTTTTTAGATCATAGTTAGGCATTAGAGGATCCCAACTCAAAACTCAAAACTTAAAACTTAAAACTTAAAACTTAAAACTCAAAACTCAAGAAATGAAAACAATTGAAATACCGATTCCCAATCTGGAAGCCCTCGACGAGGCTGCTTACAAATTCATGACTGAAATGGGCGACCTCACCGTCTATGCCTTCTACGGCGAGATGGGAGCCGGCAAGACCACCTTCATCAACGCGCTCTGCCGCCAGTTGGGTGTCGAGAGCGACATGACCAATTCGCCCTCGTTTGCCATCATCAACGAGTACCGTAGCGACACAACCGCCGAACTCATCTACCACTTCGACTGCTACCGCCTCGAGAAGGAAGAAGAAGCCGTGGATCTGGGCGCCGAGGACTACTTCGACAGCGGAGCACTGTGCTTCATCGAGTGGCCCGAGCGCATCGACGGCCTGCTGCCTGACGATACCGTGCGCGTGGACATCACCGTCAATGAGGACATTAGCCGCACCTTGAAGATGACCTTCCCAGACCTCGCGTAGTGAAATATAGAGTCTAAAGACCAAAAACCAAGGACTAAAAACTATAATGCCACACTACATTAAGGTCAGCCAGACGGCGAGCACCAACACCTACCTGTCCCGCTTGGCGGCTACGCTGCCAGGCGGTACGGTCATTTATACCCCCAGCCAAACGGCAGGCCGCGGACAGAAAGGCAATTCCTGGGAAAGCGAGGACGGCAAGAACCTCACCTTCTCGATGCTGATCAAACGGCCTCCCGTCAAGGCCCGCGACCAGTTCTACCTGAGCGAGGCTGCCGCACTGGCCGTGGTCGAGGCCCTCGCCCACGAGACAGGCGACACCTTCACCGTCAAGTGGCCCAACGATGTCTATTGGCAGGACAAGAAGATCTGCGGCATGTTGCTGGAGAATTCACTGGCAGGCAGTGACATCGCCCACTGCATCGTGGGCATCGGCATCAATGTCAACCAGGAGCGCTTCCTGAGCGATGCCCCCAATCCCGTGTCGCTCACCCTCATCACCGGCCGCGAGCACGACCTGATGGCGCTGCTCAAGCGCGTCTGCGCCCGCATCGAGCAACTGGTCAATGGACTCAACGACGACAATGCCCGCGCCGACCTGCACCAGCGCTACATGGCAGCGCTTTACCGCAACGACGGCCAGCAGCACCCCTTCGAGGACGCAGCGGGCCACCGATTCATGGCCCGCATCGACCGCATCGCCCCCGACGGCACGCTCACCCTCCTCCACGAGGACGGCACCCGTCACGACTACCTCTTCAAAGAGGTCCGCCACATCATCAACGAAGTCGTCCTCTAAAAACAAACTACGAATTACTCGAATTAAACAAAGTCACACAGCGGATGCCTAAATCATTTTAATCCGTATAATCCGCCGACATGATGCTCGTTTCACTCGCAGTATAAAGAGGTGGCAGATGCCAATTCGTGTAATTTGAAAAAATAAGAACGCGGATGCCTATTCGTGTAATTCGAGTAATTCGTAGTTTCTAAATAAGTATACGGAAGTCAATTCGTGTAATTTGAAAAAATAAGAACGCGGATGCCAAATTAGTATAATTCGCGAAATTCGTAGTTAAAAAATAAAGAAATGAAGATTGTCGTTTATTGCAGTTCACAGGAAGGGCTGGAAGAGAAATACCAGCAGTTGGCACTCCAGCTAGGCACATGGATTGGCCAACACGGCCACACCCTCCTCTATGGCGGTTCCAACGCAGGCCTCATGCACATCACAGCCAGCGCTGTCCACGAGGCGGGCGGCCAGGTCATCGGCGTGATCCCCGAGATGTTCAGGCACCGCATCGATCCCCTGTGCGACGAGGTAGTCTATACCGCCAATTTGGGCGACCGCAAGCAATACATGATTGAGCATGGCGACGTGTTTATCGTCATGCCTGGCGGCATCGGCACACTTGACGAGTGGATGTCCACCCTTGCTGTCATGACCATCGGCAATGACGACCCGCGTCCCGTCATCGTCGCCAACATCGACGGACTCTACGACGCCACCATCCGCCAACTGGCCGACATGACCCGCACGCCCTTCGCACGCGGCAAAAACCTCGCACGCACCCTCGTCGCCACCACTGCTACCGACCTCATCACCACCCTCTCCTCTCTGTCGGCGGATTCCGCGGATTAAAACGATTATGGCATCCGCATCCCTTTCTTTGTCGGCGGATTATGTGGATTAAACTGATTTTTTTGCATCCGCACACTTTGTCCTCACGCTAAGGCGCTAAGGCGCTAAGAATTAATAAAACACAAGAAGTACAATTATTTAATTATCAATCAATTAAATTGTTTTTTCTTGTATTTCTTGTTTTTATTTTTTTTATTGTGCGGATGCCATTGTTTTTATTGTACTTATTGTCTTCCTTTTCTTCCTTGTTTCATTTTATTGTTTTGTTTTTTTTGTAGTGTGGGGATTGCCATAAAACGATTATTTTTCATTATCTTTGCAACAACTACAAACTTAAACCACTAAAAAAAGAACGTGATGAAAAAGACAGGATTTATTGCGCTGATTATCTCAGTGATGTGCTGCCTGCCCGCACAGGCACAACTTGGCGGCCTGATCAACAAGGGCAAAAATGCCGTCAATAAGGCCAAGGAGGTAAAGGAGAAGGTGGACGATGAAGTGAAAAAGGTCAATGGAGACGTCGATTTCTATTTCATGGACACCCACAGGGGTTTCTATCGCAGCCGAACCCATAAGATCGTCTTTGATGACTTGCACAAGGACGGAGCACGTTCAGGCAAGAATGTCATCTATACCATCGAGAAGAACGGTGATGTGAAGTTTGATGACGGCCGCAAAGTGGGTGAGGTGCTTGACGGCGGTGTCGTCAACTGCCACAGCACTGCCCCATATCTCACCTTGGCTCCCAATGGCGACGTCGTCATGGACGGCTCAGCCATCGGACACATTGACAACGACGGCAATGTGACAATGGAGGGCATGGCTATCGGTAAGGCCAAAGGTATCGACAAGCAGGTGGCTGCCTATATCTTCTTCGGCATCTTGTATGACAAGCAAGGCATCGAAAGCGCGAGGGCTAAGATCCAAGAAGAGAAGCTGCGCGTCGAGCAAGAAAGGAAACAGGCCGAGGAAGCCAGAATCAAGGCCGCTCAAGAGGCCGAGGCCAAACGCAAGGCGGCAGCAAGCGCCAATCCAAAGAGCAGCAAGCAAACCGCCAGCAACAAGACTGCCAACAAGAAAACTTCGGCTCCGAAAGTACAGGAATGGACTATCGAGAAGGGCGGCAAGCGCGGATTTGTTGATGCCAATGGCGTGGTCTATGACTCGGCTCATAAGAAGATTGGCCAGCTGCCCAATGGCAGCGGCGACATCAAGGACGGCTCGGGCAGCACGATCGGACGCATCAATATGGGCGACATCTATAACCGCAGTGGCGACAAGTTGTGTTCCGTGTCCAGCGGCGGTTCCATTTCTGTCCCCGGTTCCAATGCGACAGTCGCCGAGGTGCGTGGCTCGGGTCGCATCGACATGACCAAAGACTCTAAAACCCTTGGCTATTGCGACGTCCGCCCCTATGAATGGGCCGTGGCCATTATCTTCTGCGATATCTTCAATTTCTAGAAAGCCCAGGACGTATTTTCTTGGAATAAAAAACATAAATGAGCACAGATGCCAACAATTAGCGCATTACTACTGTTTGCTGCGGCTATTATCTTGATGGTAATAGCTATCGCGCGGTTCAAGGTTCACCCGTTCCTGGCGATACTGGGCACGGCATTGCTGCTCGCACTGCTGCTGGGTGTGCCCTTTGCCGACATCCCCGATGTGATTGGCAAGGGATTTGGTGGTGTCTCCAGCGGCATCGCACTGGTGATTATCTTCGGCACGTTCATTGGCAGCGTTCTGGAATACACGGGTGGAGCGGTTGCGCTGGCACGTGCCGTGGAACGTGTGGTGGGCAAGCGGCATCCCCGCTTGGCCATGATGCTCATTGGCTGGATCGTGTCGATTCCCGTGTTCTGTGACAGCGGCTTTGTGCTGGTCAGCCCCATCGGCAAGTCGCTGGCCAGGCGGTCTGGCTCATCGCTCGTGCCGTTGATGCTGGCACTCGCCGCAGGCCTGTTTGCCTCACACGTATTCATCCCGCCCACTCCCGGCCCCGTGGCTGCGGCGGGCATGGTCGGTCTGGAGGATCATCTGCTGCTGGTGATTGGACTTGGCGCAGTGATCTCGCTCTTGTCGCTGATTCCCGCCTACTTCTTCGCAGGCCGCGTCGGCAGGCATGTTCAGGCGGCCGAACCGGCTGGTGAAGCCTTAGCCAGCGAGGATGAACGCCATTGTAGCGCCGCGCTGGCGTTCCTGCCCATCATCCTGCCCATCGTCCTGATGGCAATGGGCAGCGTAGCAGCACTGACTGATCTGCCACAGGCATTGGCCACGGCGCTCACCTTCCTGGGCAAACCCGTCATCGCCCTGATGATCGCATTGTTGTCATGCCTGCCACTGCTCATGCGGCAAAAGATGATAGGCCAGTTTTATGACATCACGCAGGCATCGCTCAAGACCGCAGGTCCCATCATCTTCATCACCGCCGCTGGCGGTGTGCTCGGAGCCGTGGTTGTAGCCAGCGGTTTTGTCGATATCATCAAGGAATCAGGCCAGGCGCTCAAGACGCTGGGCGTCGTGTTCCCATTCCTCATCGCCGCCATCCTCAAGTCGGCCCAAGGCTCATCGACCGTAGCAATTACCACGACAGCGAGCATGATGGGCATGTTCAGCGACTCGGGGTCGATGATGAGCGCCTTGGGCTTCACGAGTCCCCTTGCCGCAGCGCTGGTGGTAATGGCTATCGGTGCTGGAGCAATGACCGTCTCACACGCCAACGACAGCTACTTCTGGGTAGTGACCGGCTTTGGCGGCATCAAGGCCCGCGACGGCTACCGCACCATGACACTCATGACACTCATCATGGGTCTGACGGCCATCGCGATCATCGCCCTTGCCGCAGCCCTCCTGATTTAATGCGAACCTGACAGCAATAAGACCCTGACATTCAGCCCAGTTCGCCATATAGAGACGCAAAATCTTGCGTCTCCCATCGCTTGGCACATTTCTTGCTAATGACATAACATTAGCGGGCTTTATCCGTTATGATAATAAAATGACAAAAACAACAATAGAACACAAGACACTATGAAAGGTAAAGTTTATACCCGCACCGGCGATGCCGGCATGACTTCGCTGGTAAGCGGCAACCGCGTGAGCAAGGACGACGTGCGTGTCGAAGCTTACGGCACCGTTGATGAGTTGAATTCCAATATCGGTGTGCTGCTGCACAGCACAAAACTTGACGACAAGGACATCGTCGCCCTATTGCTTAAGGCTCAGAACAAACTGTTTAACATCGGTGCCTATCTTGCTAACGATGCATCTGGCGCCAAACTCTTTGGCTTGGTTCAGGACGACATCACGGCCCTGGAGAAGATGATGGACGAGATGAGTGAGGAGCTGCCGCCCATGCGCGGCTTCATCCTGCCCGGCGGCTCGCGCCTGTCGGCCCAGGCCGACCGTTGCCGCACCATCACGCGACGCGCCGAGCGACGTGTGGTAAGCCTGTCTAAAGTGGCAACCGTTGATCCCCTCGTGCTCGAATATTTGAACAGATTGAGTGATTTCTTCTTCGTTTTTGCAAGATTTAACAATATCATCAACCAAGTAGAGGAAATTTATTGGGATAAGGATGCGTGATGTTAAAAAATAGTATTACCTTCGCACAATTTTTAAAAACAGGATATTTTCATAAGAACACAACAGAAACAAAACTATGTATTGGACACTTGAATTGGCAACAAAACTCGAGGACGCTCCCTGGCCCGCTACCAAGGCCGAGCTCATCGACTATGCCGTGCGCAGTGGCGCACCTCTCGAAGTGATCGAAAACCTGCAGGAGATAGAAGACGAAGGCGACACCTATGAGTCCATCGAGGACATCTGGCCCGACTATCCGACCAACGATGACGACTTCTTCTTTGACCCTGACGAGTATTAAGATTACCACTGAGAATAAAATAACTGCAACCCATCCCACTATCGGGACGGGTTGCTTGTTTTATGACTTAAAAATCTAGTTTTCAATCATTGGTGGCCGGAGAAAGATTTTCAACATCGGCATCATTCACTATATATGAATCGAAAAAACACTTCTTCTGTATCATGGGCTTGGCTTTTGCCTCGTAGAGGCAGGTCGGGTCGAAGACTCGACTTTATCGAAAACACCCTCCTAACATCTACGATGTTTCCCCGAACAACAATGGTTTTCAATAATTTACAGCACGCATAGCCGAACCATCGCAGCCCATACTGCCCCACAGGAGCATCAGCGGCTATTTCCAGGTCTTGAAGGGATTCACCGAGAGCGCAGCATTGTAGTAGCGGCTGTCACCGGTGACTTCCTCGCCCAGCCAGTCGGGGCGCTCAAAGGGGGCGTTCTCGTCAGGCAATTCCAGCTCGGCTACAATGAGTCCCTCGTTGTCTCCGTGGAATTCATCCACCTCAAACGTGTACTCACCGGCCTTGACCAGGTAACGCGTCTTGTCAATCACACCCGGCTCACAGATGAGCAAGAGTTCCTTCACATCCTCGACAGGAATCTCTTTCTCCCACTCGTAGCGGGTGATGCCACTGGCGTTGCCGATGCCCTTGATGGTGATGAAGCCCTTGTCGCCCTTGACACGGACACGCACCGTGCGCTCGGGCACTGAACTCAGATAACCCTGGATGATGCGGATGGACTTGAAAGCCTCACTTTTGAAGTCTCCGTTCACCAGAAACTTTCTTTCAATCTCTTTTGCCATATCTGTTCGGTTTGCTCGGTATTTGATTCTCAATTTAAAACGGACCATTAATTGTAACCACAACCTGGTCACAGATGCAAAAGTAGCAAGAATCAGTAACAATCACAATAAGTCTTCCAAAAAACTGTATGCCGAGCGGCACCATCAATCGGCACGATTCTTGCAGGATTTGGAAAAGAATATGTTTTTCACTACCTTTGCGACTAAACATCAACGACAATTATGATATACACATGTCCCAAATGCGGCAAAAAGATGGACCTGAGCACCGAGGTGCTCATCAATAGCGAGTATAAGGTCATCTGCCCCCAATGCTTGTGTGAACTGCACATCGTGGGCGATTATGCCTATATACCCCACGACACGCTGGACCTTGACACAACCGTTGAGCCCTCACACACCATCAACTGCCCCAAATGCGGCCATGAGGCTAACAGCAACGCCCACTTCTGCCCTAACTGCGGCTGCAGTTTCGACTCCCAATCCTCAAGCGCCACCACGGCGGTTGACATCGCTCCCGAGGATGTGACGGTGTTGCCGCCTCCTGTCCCCAACAGCGACCCCCTCTACAACGAGGCAGTGCAATACCTGATGAGTTGCGTCTCCATCACTCCGATGATGCTGCGCGACCGCTTCCACATCAGTGACGAGCGTGCCGCCGAACTCATCCGCCAGCTGGAAGCAGGTGGCGTCATCGGCCCCTACAACAACGGCGGTCCCCGCCAAATCCTCATTCCTCACCGCAACCTCTACGACTACACCCCGCCTCAACAGCCCATGCAGGGCAGCAATCCAAGACAGAGCGGACCGCAGCCCAGGCGCATCGGTTGCTTCACGTGGATTCTATTCATTATGCTATTCATCTACCTGATGAAAGCCTGTGGAGGATAACTCCACGATAAGGATATAAAAAACAGCATCACGGGCAAGGACTTTTCCACACCCGTGATGCTTGTCTTAAGGGATAAAGTGTGAGGCCTGCAGCCTTACTTGCCCAGCTCGTCGATCTTTTGCTTGGCCCACTCCTTAGCCATGCGGACAGCCTCGTTGGCCATCTGGTTGACCATGCTGTCCAGACCCTCGGGAACCTCGATGCCCATAACGCTATCGGGGAGCACGCGGGGATCAGGCATGACTTCCTCGTCCTGAGGGTCCTCGCCTTCGTCCTGTTGGGGAGCGGGAGTTGGCGGAGGCGTGATCCCGTGATTGGCCTCGTAGTCGTCCATCGCACGGGTCCAAGCCTTCTCGATGTCCTCCTTGCCGAAGGTAAACACGTGGCCGAAGATACCCAGCGATACCATTTTCTCCTCGTCGGCGCTGATGGACATTCGCCCTACTGAACACACCATATAATTCTTGACATCAAGAAATTTAGAGATGACTTTGTCGGTGCCAACGCCCGTCAATTCCTTGAGGGCCTTGTTGATGAGGTCACCAAACACACCTCCAATGCCGGTGATGCTACCCAAGTTCTCATCCACCTTGTCGCCTACCCATGCCTTGGTCACCTCCTGGATGGCGGCTTCATGGTCGGCACGGTCAGGACAGGTGAACACCATCGTGGCAAAAAGGATGGCAAGAATCAACAGGGCGACCAGCCACGGCGTGCAGCCGCTTTTCTTCTTGGGCTCATCCACGGGCCAGCGGGGCGGCACTTGAGGCGGCACCTGAGTCTGCGGCGGGGCCGGGGCATAGGGCTGCCCCATCGTCGGCTGATTCTCGGCAGCGCGGGCGGCCTGCTGCGATGCCTCAAACTCGGCACGTTGCAGCACGGCAGTCAATTCAGGAACGTCACCCGCCTGTTGCCAGTCGGCCATTCCTGGAGCCCACACTTCGCTCTCGGGGGTAATCCCCTGCTGCGACAATTCTTCGACGGAAAACGGACCTTCCTGTTTTCCATTTCTAATCAGATGAAATTCCATATTCAGTCCTTAAATTAAACACAATTACCTAGCTCTGTATTGCAAAAAGCATGCCCAAAGCACCATGAATGACACAATAACCGTTATTTGGCATTGATAAAGTCCTGGAAGGCCTGCTTGTAACTGTCGCCTATGGGAATATATACATCTCCAAAGACGATGCGGTTGCGCTCTATCTCGCGAATCTTGCTCTTCTGCACAATGAACGAGCGATGCACCCTGATGAAGCGCGATGCAGGCAGCATCTGCTCGATGGCCTTCATGTTCATCAACGAGAGGATGGGGTGCTGCGATTGCTCGGTGTAAATCTTCACATAATCCTTCAAACCCTCGATGTAGCGGATGTCATCCAGGTTGATTTGAAGCAGTTTGTACTCGCTCTTGACGAAGATGCTAGTGGGTTCCTCCTCGGCACGGGTAGCGGGTTGATCGTTTTGCTGCACGAGTTGGAACCACTGCATTGCCCTGTTGCACGCCTCCAGAAAATCAGCATAGCTGATGGGCTTTAACAGGTAGTCCAGCGCATTGGCACGGAATCCGTCAACGGCATATTGGTTAAATGCCGTGGTAAACACGACTCTTGTGTTTTCAGGCACCATGCGGCTCAACTCCAAGCCGTTGAGCTCGGGCATCTGGATGTCGAGGAACAGCAGGTCAACAGGCTGCTCACCGATGCCATGCAACGCATCGGTTGCATTGCTGTACTTACCGCATAATTCCAGGAAAGGTATCTTTTCAACATAGCTCGCCAGCAATTCCACTGCCAGCGGCTCATCGTCAACTATAGCACACTTGATAATCATTATTTTCCTTCTTTCTTGAGAATAATTTTAGAATAATACTGCTTGCCATCGGGTGTTGTACCCTTCTCCCATGTGTAGCGGTCGGGGTACATCAGTTCCAGACGGCGGCTCACCTGCTCCAGGCCGATGCCTGAGCCACTCTTGTCATTCCTGCTCTTGGGGTAGCAAGTGTTCTGTATCTCGCAGGTGATATCACCTCCAACCTGATTGATATCCACCTTGATTTCGCCAGTGCCCTGCGGCGATATGCCGTGCTTGAAAGCGTTCTCGATGAGAGAGATCAACAACAGCGGCGCTATGGGAGTGGAATCCTTGGGCTGCACGTTGATATTAGCATCAATCTTCACATGATCGGTCACGCGTATTTTCATCAGCTCGATGTAGTTGCGCATGAAGTCAGCTTCCTTATAAAGCGGCACAAAGTCCTGCTGGTTCTCATAGAGCACATGCCGCAACAACTTGCTCAACTCTCCCACCGCCATCTGCGCCTTCTCCTGGTCAAAGGCGATGAGGGCATAGATATTGTTCAGCGTGTTCAGCAGGAAATGGGGGTTCATCTGGTTGCGCAGGTTGCTCAACTCGGCCTCGGCACGGGCGGCTTCGGCTTCTTGACGAACCTCCTCGATGCGTTGCCAGTGCTGGATCATGCGCAACGCCACTGCCAGTGCAATAATCAGGATCAGTGTCAATATGGCCCAAAAATATCGGGGAAGCCTGACATGCGGTTGTTTGGGTTGATTGTTGTAAATATCGGGCAAATTGTGCACAGCGAACCAGTGGAATACATCCATGACAAAGATACCGCCGAGAACCACCAGCACATTGATGAGCAAGAACATTTTCCAGTCGCGTTTCTTGAGCAGGAAACGAGGCACCACCCACAAGTAGTTCAAATAGAACACCAGCATGTAGGCCAAGGGATTGCCCAACCACTTGATGTATCGGGTCCAGAATACCAGCAAGTCATCGCTGGAACTGTGGAAGAACATCGGGATGATAATCAGCACCGACCAGCATAGCCAATGCAGCATGAGATAGCGATACTTGGACTTGGTTTTATCGATCTTAGTTGTCATTTTACAATCGTGATGATTAATTATATCGCAAAGATAATCAACTATTTCGGCTATGACAAAATAATATCGATAAAAACTAAAAACCAATAGACAAAGTTACTCGTAGCGCAGGGCGTCGATGGGGTCAAGATTGGCGGCTTTCTTGGCAGGATACCAGCCGAAGAACACGCCCGTGATGGTGCAGATGCCGAACGAGAGCAGCACGGTCCACGGCTCCACAGCGATGAGTATATGATAGTCGGTGAAGTGCATCATGACAAAGCGGGCAATATAGGAGATTCCGGCACCAATGAGCACCCCGATAAGGCCTCCAGTGACGCTGATAAGGATGGCTTCGATGAGGAATTGGCTCATGATATCGACCGTGCGGGCGCCAACGCTCATACGCAGACCGATTTCACGGGTGCGCTCGGTCACGCTCACATACATGATGTTCATGATGCCGATACCGCCCACCAGCAGTGAGATGCCGGCGATGCACGAGAGCAGCAGGGTGAGAATGTTCATCACCGAATCAACCATCGAGGTAGCTTCCTCCAGTGAATTGACTCTGAAATCCTGCATATCGCCTTCTTTGAGTTTATGGTTCTCACGCAGGATTTCCGTCACATCCTGTTTGGCCAACTGGGACATTTCCTTACTTGTCGCGGCGACATAAATCATATCAAAATAATTCTGCGATGTCATGCGCTTCATCACTGTCGTGTAAGGCATGAGCACGATATCGTCCTGATCCTGTCCAAAGGCTGTACGCCCCTTGCTCTTGAGCACGCCCACAACCCTGACGGGCATCGTGTTGATGCGGATGACTGTCCCGATGGGGTCAGCACCATTGGTGAAGAGTTTGTCCACGACCGTCTTACCGATGATGCACACCTTGGCCGAACCCTTGACTTCGGCATCGGTGAACATATCACCTTCAGAAATCGAGAGTCCATTGATATCAAGGAATTCATTATTCACGCCCTGTACCGAACCGCTGTGATTATTCTTGCCGTTAATGAATTGACCGGAGGAGTAAACCATGGGGCACACGGCTTTCAAATATTTGCTCTTATCCAGAATGCTGTGATAGTCGGCCTGCGTGATGGTTTGGCTATACTCAGGCAGCCAATTACCGCCAGTTTCCTCATACTCTGGTCCAGGTATAATCATTAATGCCCCCGGATCCACGTCTTCGATCTCTTGCATGATGGTCGCCTTGGAACCTGTGCCCAGGGCAAGCATGATGATGACCGACGACACGCCGATGATGATGCCCAGCATGGTGAGGAAACTGCGCATCTTGTTGGCACCGATGGCCTTCAAGGCAATTTTGAACAGATTGGTGATATTCATCGTTTTTATAGTTTTAAGTTTTTAGTTGTAAGTTTTTAGTTTTTAGTTGTAAGTTGTAAGTTGTAAGTACGATTACTATCGCCTAATTTCTCACTCCTAACTTCTAACGCCTAATTTCTCACTCCTAATTTCTCACTCCTAACTTCTAACGCCTAATTTCTCACTTATAGCTCAGTCTTCCTCGATGGGGAGCGAAGCGAGTTTCTCGGCAGCATCAAGGATGTTGTCGTTTATCCTGTCCTCCCGAAGTTTGCCGTCACTCAAGGTGATGGTGCGGGTGGAATATTGGGCAATCTCGGGATTGTGGGTCACAAAGATGATGGTGCGTCCCTCGGCATGGAGTTGCTGGAACAATACCAGGATCTCAAACGACGTGCGGGTGTCCAGGTTGCCCGTCGCCTCATCGGCCAAGATGACGGCGGGGTCGTTGACCAGGGCGCGGGCGATGGCCACACGCTGCATCTGTCCACCCGACATCTGGTTGCTTTTGTGGTTCAAGCGGTCGCCCAGCCCCACGCGCTGCAGGGCGGTGACGGCACGTTCGCGACGTTCACGGGCACTGACGGCGCTGTTGTACATCAGCGGCAGCTCCACGTTCTCGACCGCGGTGGTCTTGGCCAGCAGGTTGTAACTCTGGAACACGAAGCCGATCTTGCGGTTCCTGAGCACGGCTCGTTGCGTTTTGCTCATGGTGCGCACCGGGGTGCCATCCAGGCGGTATTCGCCGCTCGTGGGGGTATCCAGGCATCCCAGAATGTTGAGCAGGGTGGATTTTCCCGAACCCGATGTGCCCATGATGGTGACGAACTCGCCCTCATGGATGGTGAAGGAGACCCCTCGAAGGGCGTGTACCGTCTCCTCGCCCACCACAAAGTCGCGGCGGATGCCATCAAGTTCTATGACTGGTTTTGGTTCCATTGTTTACTTCTTGTTTTCTTTGTTCTTGGGAGCGTCTTTCTTTCCGGGAGGAGTGGCAACACCCACCTCGAACGACTGGATGACGGTTGTGCCCTCTTTCATGCCGCTGATGATCTCGGTGCGCAGACCGTCGGTCACGCCGACTTCCACCTTGTGGGCGGTGAGGACGTTGCCCTCCAGGGTCCACAACTTGTGCTCGGCGGTGGTGTCCTTGATGACATACTTGTTGCCGAATACGCTAGCCTCGGGGGTAAAGCGCAAGGCGGCCGAGGGGACACTGATGACGCCGCTGCGTTCCAGCGTGTAGATGGTGATGCTGGCAGTCAGGCCCGGCTTGAGTTTGAGGTCGGCGTTGGGGGCGCTGATGACTACCTCATAGGTCACCACATTATTGGTGGTGACGGGGTTCTGGCGCACCTGCTTGACGCTGCCCGAGAACACGTCGTCGGGGTAAGCGTCAACTGTGAAGGTCACGCGCTGGCCTTCACGCACCTCGCCGATGTCGGCCTCATCCACCTTGGCGATGCACTGCATGTCGGTCAAGTCCTTGGCAATCTTTACGATAGACGGGGTACTGAAGGCCGATGCCACAGTCTGGCCTTCCTCTACCGACTTGCTGATAACCACACCGTCGATTGGAGAATAGACAGTGGCGTAGCTCAAGTTGGTCTTAGCCCTGGCGACATCCTGCTGCGCAATCCTGACACTTTCCTGCGCTTTGCGGTAATTCTCCAGAGCCACGTCATACTCCTGCAGGCTCACCAGGTCCTTTTGCTTCAACTCAGCATAGCGGGCGTAATTCTTTTTTTGGTAGTCCAGTTCAATCTGCGCTGAACGCAGGTGGGCCTGCATTGACGAAAGGTCGCTCAACAGGTTGGTGCGGTCCAGCTCGGCAATGACCTGTCCGCGCCTGACGACACTGTTATAGTCCACATACAATCGCTTGACGATACCCGACACCTGTGTACCCACATCCACTGTGGTGACAGGCTCGATGGTTCCTGTGGCGGTGATATTGGTGGCGATTTCGCCAGGAGCCACTTCGGTGGTCTGGAAACTGATGATATCGTCACTGCCCTTCTTGGCAAGCATAGCAACGATACCTGCGATGATCAGCAGGGCAACCAGCGCCAGGATAATTTTTTTCTTTCTTTTCATCGTGATATATCTTTTTATTGTTGTTTGATTCAGAAACCAATAGTTTCACCCTTATAATACTTGAGCAAGGACATGTTGAGCAGTGCCTCATATTTGGCTCGCAGCATCTGCTGTATGGCGGTGCTCAGGTTGGTCTTGTCCTGAGTGAGTTCAATGATGTTCTTCATGCCCAGGCGGAACTGTTCGCTTGTCAGATTGTAGCTCTCACGGCAATAATCCACTTTTTCCTTGGCAGCAATGTAGCGCTGCTGGTTGTTATGGGCCTGCAACCAGTAGTTCTCGATCGTCTTCCAGAGATTCTTCTGGGTCTCGACCATGTCAAGATAAGTGTTTTCACGTTCCAGACGCGCCCTGGCTACGGCATGCTTGGTCTTGCCATGATCCCAGATGGGGATGCTCAATGTCACACCGATGCCATTGCTCCACTGGTTTTTCAACTGAGTGAACATGTTGCCATTTCCTGAAGAATTGGTCGTGCTGATGCCTGCGTTGGCATAAATGACCGGCTTATTGCCCGCCTTGGCTATATCCTCGTTGATATAGGTCCTGTCCATCGCCAGCTGTTGAGCCTTCAATTCCGGCCTGTTGCCTATTGCGTATTCATACACCTGCTGCTTGTTTGGCAGTTCGGCCAGCACGTTACCCTCAAGCACAGAGTCGGCCAGCAAGAGCACCTCATCTCCATCCAGTTCCATCAACTGCTTGAGCTGAAGTTTAAAGCCTTCAAGGGTGGTTTCATCGGCGACCTTCTGAAACTTGTCTTGGGCCAGTTGGGATTCAAACTGAGAGACGTCAGCCTTGTTGAGCAATCCGGCCTGCTTGCGGGCACGCGCCTGCTCCAGTTGTGTCTCGCTCAGGGCAATCAATTCGTCGTCGTGCTTCACTGCATCCTGGGAATAAAGAATCTGCACATACAGCTGTGTAATCTGCTCCTCGATGGTCATTTCGCTCGCCTGCACACGCAATTCGGCAATCTGCGAATTGATTTCGGCCAGTTTGATGTTGTTTTTAGTCAGTCCACCATTGTACAGATTCATCGAGGCGTTCACGCCATAGTTGCCACTGTAGCTATTTTTGTTACTGAATGAAACCACCTCGGTGCCGATAACACCACTGTAGCTCTCCTGGAAAGGACGGTTGCTGACATACTGACTGGTGGAGAATTCTACCGTGGGCAAGCGGTTGGCTTTGGCCTCCTGCAAGTCAATTTGGGAGGTGCGCACGTTCACCTTGTTACGCTGTACGGTGATATTCTGCTGCTTTGCCCAGTTGATGCAATCCTGCAAAGTCCAAGTATAAGGCTTTTCAGCGTAAGCCTCTTGGGCATTGGTCTTCACTGCCATCAGCATCAGGCATCCTGCCAATAATATAAACACTGATTTATTCATGAGGATTCATTTTTTATTGTCATTTACACATTAGACGCATCATGCCCCCAAAAAGTTACAAACTTTTTTAAAAAAAGAAAAAAATGCTCTACAATTCCCTAGACAATGGGGATCATAGAGCATTAATTCATTAAGTAGCAACTCGTTAGACGACAGCCGCTATAGTCTGTCGCCTAAGTCATGTCACTTCACCTCTTTCGCCAGATAGATCATGGTGGGGAAGTGGTCGCTGTAACCATTCAGGAAGATACCAGCCGTGTAAGTGCGCAGGGGATATCCCTGACGATCACCCTCACTGCTGCGTAAGAACTTGCGGTTGAGCACCTCGGCACGCAAGAAGGTCAAGGAGGGCTTGTCCTTACTGTCATAGTTTCTCAGGAAATACTCAGAGAAGATAATCTGGTCAAACAAGTTCCAATTGCCCTTGTAGCCCAGGGTACCGATACCCCTGTTCAGGATGTTCCACCAAGGATTGAAGCATGAACCCGGTTCGGTGCAGTCCTTAATCTCCTTCTTGGCCCCGATAGCTTCGCTGCAAGACTTATTCTGCGGGTCATCGTTCAAGTCACCCATGAAGATGATGCCCTGGTTGGGGTCATCGAGCAGCAGCGAGTCAATGGTTGCGCGGGCCATGCGTCCGGCGGCCTCACGCAGGTAGCTGGAAGCCTCCTCACCACCCAGTCGCGAAGGCCAGTGGTTGACGATGACCGAAACCTTTTCACCAGCCAGCATACCTGTCACGGTCAACTGATCACGAGAACGGAAATCAGGATAATCCGGCAGATATTTGTTGATGCTCTGGTTTGTCACATTCAGCACCTTGAAGAAACGGGGGTTGTAGAGCAGACCCACGTCCACACCACGACGGTCAGGACTGTCATGGTGTACAATCTGGTAACGGCGATCCTTAATCTCGGGCTGGCGCACAAGATCCTGAAGCACTGTAATGTTCTCAATCTCACTCACACCGATGAGCACGGGACCGTCGGCAGGCGAACCCTTAACCTCCATCTGGCTGATGGCATAGGCCATGTTGTGCTGTTTCTGCCAATACTTGGTTCCATTCCACTGGCGGGCACCTTGAGGCGAAAACTCCTTGTCATAGACACCATTATTGTTGATGGTATCAAACAGGTTCTCGAGGTTATAGAACATCACGCCATAGATCGTATAACGGCGCTCCTGGGCCTGCTCATCTTGCATCTCTTGTGGTTCCTGAGCAACTGGTTCCTCCACTGGCTGTACAGGGGGCAGTACTGGATCCTGGGCCAACGCGGGCAGACATGCTGCCAGCGCCAGAGCCATATAGAATAACTTTTTCATCGTTAGTTTCAATTTTAAGATGTTCAACTTTTATTTTTGTCCTTTGACATGCAGACAAATCTAAAGTTTAAAACCAGATAAAACCTCAATTAGCGGGATCCCAGTTCACATTCCAGATAGAAGCACGATCCTTGTTGCCCGTAGCATTAGAGGGGCACAGGTTGGTGAACTCGATGGTGAAATCACCCTGGACAGAGCAATTCTCCTCGAAACTGTAAGCGTGTTTCTGAGTCACATTGGTGTCGTTGATAGTCCAGGTCTTGACCACGTTGCCATTCTGCTTCACGTCAACACGGAAGGCAAGCAACTTGCCCGAATAGGCTGAGCCGTAGTTGAAACGCAACTTGGTCATACCACCCTTCAGCACGGGCGACACGATCGTACCTGTTGTAGCGGTACCACCATTCATGGTCGGAGCCTTGGCATATTCCGAGGTGGATCCCAAGGCATAACCGATGAAGGTAAATACGGGGTTACCATCGGCAGCACCACCCTCAAGCAGGGTGCAGTTGTTAGCCTTCCAACCTGCAGTTGAAGTATAATTGCCCAGCGTAGTGGTGTGGGCAGGCATCGTCTCAAAGTCGGATGATGTCGGCAACTTGGGGGTGAGACCGAAGGTCACATCATCAACACACCAGGTAGCGTAGTTGGCATCCTGAGTAGCATAGAAGCGGAAACCGATGTAGTAGCAGCCGTCGGCCCACTGGCTCAGGTCAACATCGCCTGACTCCTTCCAGTCGCTGTAAACGGGAGAGCCTCCTGTGGGGGTAGCGATGGCAGGATTCAGCTGAACCTTAACAGTTGCATCCTCGGGGTTGCGGGAATTGAGGATATAAACCTCAAATTTGCTCGTGGTGCTGCCATAGCCGGCCACCTGAGTGCGGAAGGTCAGAATCTTGCTTGCGGCATTCGCGATATCAAGGCTGGGAGTGATGAGCCAAGCATCAAACGGAGGATTGGTGCCCTTGTAACCGGTCATAGCTGCATAGCCGTTACCCGTTGAAGTGAATACCGTCTGATACCAATCCTTGTCACCTGATACAGTGACATTGTACCATGCCTCAGGCAGAGCGGTGTCAAAGCTCTCTTCAAGCATGAGAACGGGAATCTCGGGACGCTCATAGTCCTCGAGCGGGTTGAGGCCGGCTTTGCCCATAAAGGTGGTAAACGGACCTCTTACCTTAATCTCCTTTTTGTACAGTGCGGGATAAGCCTTGAGACTGAGTTCTTCCCTTGCCTTGGAGCCCTGTGCCAGCGGCACGATGATGCACTTGTTGATATCGGTGCAGTTAGGATCATCGGCAATCACGATGGTGTTTTCGAGTGTGGTCGGAGCCTTCCACTCAATGTCGGCATTGCTGCTTACTGTAGTTACCTCAGGAGCTACAGCACCCACAATGTAGCCAACGGCCCAACCCTTAGCGCCAGTGTTCTGCTCGGTAATGGCCTCGGCAACGGTATAAGGATTGCTCCTGGTGCCCTTGCCACCGCCACCGATCACGTCATCGGCACTACGCAAGTAGAACTGCCAAGTGCCCGACGAATTCTGACGGGTAGCATAGAAGCTCAGCAGACCCACGATATCCACCGTACCTTCGGGGAGGACGTCAGCGCGGAAGTCGGCATAGTTACTGTTGCGCACAACAAGCTGGTTGCCATCCTCGTCGGCGACATTGCGGTTGGTCGTTGCGCTAGCCTCGGCATAAGTGAGGGTGCCATTGGCCTCGGTAAAGTGTACACCACTGATGCGCACGAGCTTGCCCTGATACTTGAGCAGCGTCTCGGCATCGGTTTTACCCTGGAAGTCACTGATGCTGACATCAAGGGTGTCAACCTTGCTCAGGTTGGGCAAACCATTGATTTCAACCATCGACTCCCACATGGCCTGGGGCAGGAAGGTAGCTTCCCACACACTGCCACTGGCATACCATGCGGGATAACCCAGCTGCTGCTGGCCATTGTACTTGCCCACGTAGTAATCCTTCATGGGTATCACGATTTCCTGTCCAATACGATAGTTGTTGTACAGGCTGTTCTGGTTGATCGAGATATTGATTCCTGCGGTACCGTCACTGATGTAAAGTGATTTGTAGATATTGCCGCTCTCGTCGCTACTGGTCACCCATCCATGAATGACGATGTCTTCCTTGACAGTGTCAATATAATTGACCGCATCCTGCCAGTACTTGGCCTTGAAATCAGCGATTGTCATGTTGGGCGTGTGCTCGGCGGTGGGAATCACCATGGGCGGTTGATCAAACTCATCGCTGCAAGCAGCGGCGAAGACCAACAGGAACATCAAGCTGAGATAAAAATTAAAACGTTTCATAGATCTGTATTGTATTGTTTGTTATTGATATCTAATTGAATCGGTAATGGTTAACAACGGGTTAGAATTTCAGACCCAAGTTCAAGAATACCTTGAATCCCTGTGCGTAGTAATACTTGTTGGGGAACTTGTTAGCGGTGTTGGTAATATCCTTGGTGTCGATACGACCCTGCTGATAACCACCCGTCTGGATGTTCCTGTTGTCAAGAATGTTGTTCAAGTTCAGGTTGATGTTGAACGAAGCAGTACGGTTGAGATAAATCACATGACCGATGCTGGCATTGATAACCAGAGCCTCGTTGAGTTTCTCCTGCTGGCTGATGTCCTTGATCATCTGCTCGAGGTGTTCCTCGCTATTGGCCATCGTGTACAGGTTAGGCATTTCCTCATGGCGCACTGGCGAAATGTTCACATAGGAGCGATTCATCCATGCACCATTCAATTCAACAAACCACTGGTGGGGACCGGCCCAGTTGAATGCCAGCATGTAGCACTCTTGGGGTGATCCTGCCACATAGAAGTTTTTAAGGTAAACGGTGGTCATCATATCAGGACTGGTACCGTTTTCATAGCTGCGGGTACCCATCGGACGGTTCTTGTACTGGTAACGGGCGATATTGGCAGCAGCACTCACGGTGAGTGAGGGCGAAAGCTTGTAGCTGGCTCCAAACTCGACACCCTTGTACTGCTTGTGGATGCCAGTGAGCGCGTAGTTCATGAAGGTGCTGTGCACATCGTCATAATAGGCCGTGCGCTCAACGTTGTCGCGCTGATCGGTGAAGAAGGCGGTCACAACGGCCTTGAAGGTGCGGAAATTCATCGCATAACTCAGGTCGGCCGAGAAGACTTTCTCCACCTTGAGATCAATCACATCGTCCTTGGTACGAGATGAGATGTAGGCATCATAGGGGCGGGGTGCCTCAGTTCCATAGAAGGCATGGCCCGTGAAGCTGTTGCGGCCATCAAGCTTAAAGGTGATACCCGCTTTAGCGCCATAGGTCAGGAAGCGGTGGGTATCGCCCTTGCCGTAGGAGTTCTCGGGAGCACGTCCGTTGCGCATCTTACCATCACGCTGGAACTGGAAGTACTCACCCTTCACACTAGCAAACAATTCCCACTTGGCCAGATTGAGTACCCACTGGTGCCACAACTGAGCCTTGAGAGTGAGGATATCGTAGTCATAACCGAAGCGGTCTCCCTTGACTGCCTTGCGGTTAGGATTGTCCATGTCATTCTGGGCCATGTCAGGATTCTCGGGGAAATCGCGCTCGCTGAAGTTATCAATATCCAGCCAATAACGTCCACCCAGCAGATCCTTGATGGTCTTGTAATAGGATGACAAGGTATAATTGGCGTTAGCACCAGTCTGCATTGTCAGCTGATTGGATAAACGCATGTTGAGCACCGACGACAGAGTGAAACTCGACTGGTTGCTGTGACGTTTTTCAAGGATGTAGGTCGAACCCTTCTCCACACCTGTCTCGTCAGCCTCAAGGTTATTCAGGTAGTTAGTCTGGTACAGGTTATCCCAACGGATTTGGGTATATTCGCTCTCACTGCGCCAACGATCGAAATAGACATCAAACGCTTCGCTATTCACATCATAATATGACGGCAGGTAACGATAGTAATCGGGACGCGGGTCAGCAGCCTTGTGCCAGTTGAGCGCAGCTTTGCTGTAGAACGACTTGTGATAGGCTAAGCCCGTGTTTAATGCAATGTGATCATTAGGTTTCCACGCCCAGTTCAGGATTGCAGTCGGGTCAAAGGATTCAACCACCTTGGAGTTGCGTTTCTTGCCTTCCTGCCAGCCCCAGTCAGGACTGTACATGTTGCTGCCCACCAGCATGGCGCACTCCTCATAGATTGCTGAGTTAGCTGCGCGCTTGGTGGGAGCGCCAAAGGTGGTCAATGCCAACGTGTGCTTCGGGTTGAAGACCTTCTGCAACGACAGGAAATAACCCCAGCTGTTGTAGAAGGAGCCGGGATAGACACCCTCACCGGCATAGCGAGCCACTGCCGAAACCGTCATTGCCCAACCGTGCTTGTTCAAACCAGTGGCATGGGTCACCATACCACGCCAGCGGTAGTTACCGTTGGTGTAGGCAAGGCTTACACGGGTTCCGGGAGCATAATCAGCAGCAAAGGTCTTGATATTATTGGCACCGCCAATACCGCCAAAGCCATAGAGATTGTCTTCCAGACCCATGCCGATGGTCTTATTCCTAAATGCCTGGTTCATGCCGCCCGTCATCGAGTAGTTGAACGAGAAACGGATGGCGTCGTTGAATGGCACGGCATTGATGTAGGTCTCAGTTTTGTTGTTCTCGTAACCGCGGATGCGGAAACGGGCAGTGCTGAAGGTGTAACTCGATGCCTGATAGAAGGGATTGTCGGTGGCACCGCTCAGCAGTGCGACCTCCTGGGTATTGCCTTCCTCATCCTCGAGTTGCGACTCCGAGAGGGCCATATCGGCCATGGCATTGCGGAATTCCATCGCCTCGGCAGTTTCGAACGAGAGATGTTCCACCCGGATGATGCCCATATCCTCAACGACACCGTTGATGAGGGTAACCGGTTGTGACCAGTCCTTGAAGCCGTAGCACAGGACCAAAAGTACGTCATTGCCTTGACGGGCTTCGTCAATGAGGAAATCACCGTTGCGGCCTGTAGTCGCTACGATGCCCTGATTGTCAAGAATGACAGTAGCACCCTCCACAGGAAGGCCGTTCCTGGCGTCTAACACCACGCCATGCACGCCCGTCTGGGCCAGCATCGGCAAGGTGGCAAAGAGTGCTAATAGCAAAAACAGTTTAAGTCTCATAATTTATAGATAGATTATAAGTAATTGATTCTCTTCCCTGGCTGAAAACAGAAATGTTTTTAAGTTAATTTAATGTAACTTCAAGCAAAATCTCACGGTTCGATGCGAAAATTTTCCAAAGGTAGGTTTTTTTTCCGATGTTTCAAAGAAAAACATCGCTTTTCTTTGAAACATCTTCCTTTACCCTTACAGCTCATCTCCACAAACACAAAAGAAATCGCGCCCCATAAAGTGGCAACTATTTCTTCTTCCAATAATCATTATACATCTTGATACCAAACACGATAGCGCTCGATACCGTCGTGATGACGTTGGTGATGAACAGGGGCCAATTCTTGAGCAGCAAACCCTGGATGGCAAAGAAAATACCTCCCAGTCCCATCATCAGGAACGTGGGCAGTGCGATGCCGTCGGTGTCATGAGTTCGAATCGTATAAATCGCCTGAGGCATGTAGCCCAGCACCAGGCAGATCGACGCAGTGTAGCCGATAATGTCGGTCAAGTGAGTAGTAATGAATTCAGTCATAACAAGTAGCAGTAATACAGTTTATATTTGGTCTTGATTTATTTTATATATACAGAATGGGACCCGTTATCGGGTCCCATTGAGTCACATTATTATCTTGTATTGTGGAATTTCTTGGACAGGAAAGGCACAGAGAAGAGCCGCGTGTTACGCATAATCTGATCGAATATTTGGCTCACGTTTAACATCTTCTCTCAAATTTTGCCCACAAAAGTACAACAATTCCACCATGTAGCCTTTACTGATTTCTTTCTTTTAACCTTCTTTAATATTTCATCATTTCAGGCCACATTCACGCATCAGTTCCTCGACGGCAGCCTTGAGCTGCAAGTCTTCGCCGTTGATGACGGTCTCGGGGTTGTTGGCAATCTTGATATCAGGCTCCAACTGGGTATTCTCGAGGTAATTACCCTCGGGCAGCAGGTAGCCGATGATGGGGATACCGAACACGAGTGACGAGTCTTGCAGGCGCTCCCACGATACACTGGACATGGTGCCGGGGACGGGCATACCTACAAGCTTGCCCAACTTGTCATGGCTGTAAACCCAAGGGGTGCCGTGAGCATTACTGTAGTTGGCCTCGCACTGAAGCATGATGCTGGGCTTATTCCAGCGTCGGCTAGGCATATCGCAAGCCTCACGGCCGCGAATCACCTGGGTAAAGTATTTCTTGCCGCTGAAGAGCACCTCGATATCCTCGTGCAGGCGGCCACCACCGTTGAATCGGGTATCGATCACAATACCGTCACGCTTGTTGTATTTACCCAGCACATCGCTGTAGATGTCACGATAGCTGGCGTCGTTCATCGACTCCAGGTGCACATAACCCAGACGGCCGCCCGACAGGCTGTCCACGATGTGGGCGTTGCGCTTTACCCAGCGCTTGTACATCAGGTCACCCAGGGCGCCCTTGCTGATGGGCTTCACCACCTCTTCCCAGCGCTTGTTGGTCTTGGGATCATAGAGCGAGAGCAGAGTCTTCTTGCCTGCCTGGCCGTTGAGCAACTCGGTATAGTCGTTCTCCTCGTCGATGGCAACACCGTTGATCTTCTCAAGGATGGCGCCAGGCTTGACTTGGCTCTTGGCCTTGGCCAGCGGACCGCCCTCGATAACTTCGTCGATCTTGAGGCCATTGCCAGTGTAGTTCCAGTTATAGATAAGTCCCAGGTCTGAAGTGGCTTCTCCGCTGGAGGGATAGAAGCGACCGCCAGTGTGCGAGGCGTTCAGCTCGCCCAGCAGTTCGCTCAGCAAGTTAGCATAGTCATAGTTATTGTTGATGTGAGGCAAGAACTTGCGATAGGTCTCCACATAGGATTTCCAGTCACAGCCGTGATAGGTCAGATTGTAGAAGCGCTTCGAGATTTGCTTATCCACATGGTTGAACATATACTCACGCTCAGCGAACAGGTCCATCTTCATGTCGGCCTTATAGTCGATGCCCGTGAGCTTGTCGCCTGCCACGGTGAGTTTCTGCATCTTGCTGCCGCCCAGCACAAACAGCGTCTTGCCGTCCTTGCTGGCCTGGATGTCGGCACCACCGCCGCCCATCTTGTTCAGGAGCTTGGTCTCGTGCTTGCGCAGGTCCATTTTCCACAGGTCATAGCCTTTCTCAAAGGCAGACAGGTAATACAGTGACTCGCCGTCGGGGGTAATCATGCAACCCGAGATGCTGCTCGAATTGGGCGTCACGCGCACGATGCGGTCCTCGATGCCAGCCAGATCCACCTTCAAGCCCTTATCTTCGGCCTTGGCGGCGGGAGCGGCTTTGCCTTTCTTCTTGCTGTTCTTGGTGTCCTCAGCCTTCTTCTCTTCGGCCTTCTTGGCCTCCTTCTCAGCCTCGGTCAGCAGTTCATAGTCCTCCTTGTTGAGGTTATAGCGATCCAGTGCTTCTTGGTTGACGAAAGCCAGGAAGACGTCGTCCTGTGAACCCCATGAGGCATGGCTGCGCATACCGTAGCGGTTGCTGCGGAACATGATGGCATTGCCCTCCATGACCCAGCGGGGACTCTCGCTGATGTATGCACTACCAGTAATGTTGGTAATGGGGCCACCGTTGGCCGACACGATACCGATGTCGGTATAGGGGTCACGCTGGTTGCCGATGAACTCGAGGGCAAACCACTTGCCGTCGGGCGACCAGCTGTAGTCAAAGCCGCCGTTGGTCTCATACCAGGTCGAGCCGTCGGTCACCTGGGTCACCTGCTTGGTCTTGAGGTCAAGCACCTTGAGATAGATACGGTCCTCGATAAAGGCCAGTTTCTTGCCATCGGGCGACAGGCAGGGATACATGCGCTCAACCGTGGTCGAGGGCAGCAGGATTTCTTCCTTGATGAGGGTGGCGTTGGCAAAGTTGGGGTCATCCTTGCGTTCGATGGTAGCGAGGACAAGTTCCCAGTTGCCGTTGCGCTCGGTGGCATAGGCCAACGTGCGGTTGTCGGCGCCCCACGATACCCAATTCTCGGCCTCAGGAGTATTGGTGATGCGCTTGGTGGTGCTGTATTCCACCGAGGTCACAAAGACTTCACCGCGCACTACAAAGGCCACCATCTTGCCATCGGGCGACACGGCAGCATCGGTAGCGCCGCGGGTGAACGACAGGTTCTGGATCTGGTCGCTGTCATCATGCCACAGGCTGATGTTCACCTTGCTGGGCTGACCGCCCTGGCGCATGGTGTAGAGCTCGCCGTCCTGGGTGAAGCACAATGTGCCCTTATTGTCAATCGAGAGGAAACGCACGGGGTTAACCGTGAAGTTGGTCACCTTGCTGAGCTGGCTGGGATGGTCCAGCGGCATTGAGTAAACGTTCATCGAACCGCCGTTGCGCTCGCTCAAGAAATAGACGGTCTTGCCATCGGGACTGAGGACGGGGTTACGGTCCTCGCCGCCGATGTTAGTCAAGTTGGTGTGATGTCCTGTCTTGGCATCATAGCACCAGATGTCACGTGTAATCGACGAGGTGTGATGCTTACGATACTCGTCCTCACCGCCCTTGCGGTCCTGATAGACAAAATAGTTGCCGGTCTTGTTCCAGGTGATGTACTCGGCAGGAGTGCCCAACTCGCGGGTGGAGCGGCCTCCCTCAACGGGCACCTTATAGACCTCGGTCAATCGGCCTGAGGGGAACAGCATGCTGCTTGCGGGATCCTGGATGGCAGCGCTGTAGTAGATGTACTTGCCGTCGGGACTGAAGGTCCACGGTGTCTCGGCTGCACTGTTGCGGGTCAGTTGCTGGGGTTGGCCACCTGTCGAGGGCATCACAAAGATGTCAAAGTTTCCTTTACGGTCACTGGCAAAGGCCAACGTCGTCCCGTCGGGAGACCACACAGGCTGGGTTTCATAACTCGACTGCGAGGTCAACTGCACAGCCTGTCCGCCACTGGAGGGCACCACATAGATGTCACCCTTGTAGCAGAACGCGATCTTGTTACCGTCAGGCGAGATGCTCGCATAACGCATCCACAACGGCGTGTCGGCCATCGCGGTCATTGCCGTCACAGCGGCGAGAGAAAGCAAGATTTTCTTCATCATGATTATACTATAATTGGGTTATTTTCTGCAAATTTACAAAAAAAGCCATTACACTATCCATTTCTCACTAAAAAACGCTGAAAAAACAATCTGCATCCATGTGACATCAGCCGCTGTCCGAGTCTTCGACCGGCAACGGCTGATGATTATTTTTCAGCAATCAGGCAATGAGCCCCACTACTGTCTGGTCACCAAGTCTTTGGGTTGAATAATTGGAAATTTTGAATAAAATCCTTCATATCTTCCTTCACGACAGCACCATGATTCTCCATCCATTCAATATAATTCTTCATTGCACCCTGTCCTATTGTCATCAGGTCACCAGGGTTCATGGGAAGGAGGCCTAGTAACTGGTGGGTGGCATCCAGGGTTTGCAGCTTAGCGAGAAAATCAAGGTCATCCTCGGTGATGATGCCATAAGCGTTGTTTAACGCCATCGTTGGCAAGTTAGTAATCATCCAATTCTTCACCCTATCCAACTTATTCTGCACATCCTTCATTTCATCGGGCATTTCCCTGAATATCATCGTAAATATATTGAAATACTGATCAAAGTAACCCTGCAAGTATTGCTTGACCAGATCGGCTTCCAGGACCTTATTGTATTTCTCAACATACCCGGGATCGATTCCTGCTTTGATCTGAATCGGGTCTGGATCTTCTCCAGCCATAATCTTGAGAGTGTCTAAGCCATCGAAGACTGTAGTATCGTGCTTGATGGCCTCGAACCATTGCGTGCTGTGTTCATTGTATGTCTGGCCCTCTGGCGTGGACATGAGCGATATGAGCTCCCTTAGACCCGCTTCTGTGACACCGAGTTCTTTTGACTTGGCGCACATGAAATCCGTCATATAATCCATGAACCCCTCTTTGAAATAGCGTTCAGTCAATTGATTCAAATCTACATCTCCACTCTCAAAGTAATATGTGTTATGTGACTTAAAAGTAGAATCCATCTGATTCAAGTAAGATTCCATAGCCTTATGGGAATAAATAGCCATGTAATCCTTAACAGCCTGACGATAACTGTCCTGGGCATAGCCGCTGGCGGCAACCAGCATCACCAGTAGCGCAACAAATAATCTGGTTTTTTTCATAATCAACTCTATTTAGTTAATAATATGCTATTTATCCATTACCGCAAATTTAAACACTTTTATCTGGTTTCACAAGTTTAGAGCGATTTTTCCGTTACAGAACAATAAAATAATATTAAATTCCCGCTTTCAGTTTGCTTCACCAAAAAATGTTCCTAACTTTGCAGGTTAGACTTAATCATCATATCTAAATAATGACAATGACTAAACGGTTTTTTATGGCGGTATTCGCCGTTTGTTTGGTAGCTCTGAGCTCATTGGCCGATGACAAGCAGGCCGAGGCGACATTTGAGGTCAAGAGCCATGATTTTGGCACCATTCAGGAGGCTAAAGGCCCTGTGTCGTGCACCTTTGAGTTCACTAACACAGGCAACAAGCCGCTGCTCATCATCGATGCGACGGCATCTTGCGGCTGCACCCGTCCTGAATATCCCTCCAAGCCCATCAAGCCGGGCAAGAAGGGCAAAATCAAAGTGACCTACAGTCCCATCGGCCGCCCTGGCGCCTTCAAGAAGACCGTCAAGGTGAAGACCAACGGCAAGGAGCGCTCTACAACGTTGCGTATCGAGGGCACTGTTATCCCCAAGAAGTAAGTGAATCGCATACTTCACATAGCACTTTTGTTGGCAACGATAACCATATCGGCTGCCGCACAACCCGAGGCCACTTGGCTGGAACGCCAGCATGACTTTGGCGTGTTCTTGGAGAAAAACGGCAAGGTCACTTGCCAGATGAGGCTAGTGAACACTGGCACACAACCTCTGCTGATTGTCAAGGCACAGGCAGGATGCGGATGCACGGTCATCAACTATCCACAGGATCCTATTTCCCCAGGTGACACCGCTATGGTAGAACTCACTTATAACCCATCGGGACGCCCGGGACAATTCACCAAACAGGCAATCATCTTAACCAACACATCCGTCAAACGCACTATCCTGGAAATTACGGGTAACGTGATTCCAACCGAAGCAACTCTCGATAAACAATACCCGCTACAGGCCGGTTCACTGCGTATCAGCCAGCAGAATATTCCCTTCGGCGAAATGTTTAAAGGCGATAACAAGACACTTTTCCTGAGTGCCTACAACGCCTCTACCGACACCATGATTGTGACGGCAGATGGCGCATTACCCCATCTCAAGCCAGCTGTCGTCCCAGACACGGTACCGCCTGCACGTGTTACCGCCCTGACGGTGCATTACCTATCGGGCCATGCGCCGCTGTGGGGACTCAACGACGATATCCTGACCCTAAAATGTGTACCACTGCATCAACCGTCAAGTGTCGTTAGCGGAACTGCCGACATTCACGTGATGGCCCAGGTATTGGAACGATTTGACAACCTCACCGACAAGGAATTGAAAGAGGCGCCCGTCGCCAGCGTGGACTGTGGAGAAAGCCTGGACTTCGGCACCATAACGGCTGGTGAGACCGTAACCCGCTCTTTCACTGTCACCAACAAGGGCAAGTCGCCCCTCTCTATCAGACGGCTCTGGGTTCCTGAGGGCGAAGGAGTTACCGTGGACACGAACCGAACTGAGATCAAACGCGGCAAATCGGCCAGCGTTACCGTAACCGTGGACACCTCCCAAATACAGGGTGACCTGCTCAACGTGCCACTCACGCTGTTGTGCAACGACCCGGCTTCGCCCCGGCTTACCATCCGCCTCGTAGGCATCATCAACAAGTAATAACTGTAATTATCCAATATGGCAGATAAAACTAGAATCGTACAACATAACGAGGAGTGCCCCTCTGTGCAGCATCCTGAGAATGACGCGCAATACACGGGACTGCAGGTCAACAGTGGCGTGGAGCAGCTGCCCAGCGTCAACCCTTACCTGAAGCGCAAGCGCAAACCGCAACTGACGCCCGCCGAATATGTTGAGGGCATACGCAAGGGCAACCGCGCCGTGCTGGGACAGGCCGTCACACTGGTCGAAAGCCGCAACGCCGAACACCAGATCATTGCACAGGAAGTCATCGAGAAGTGCCTCCCTTATACTGGCAACTCCCGTCGTATAGGCATTACTGGTGTCCCTGGCGCCGGCAAGAGCACGTCGATTGACTCCTTCGGTATGCATGTCATCAAGCAGGGACATAAACTGGCAGTCCTCGCCATCGACCCAAGCAGTGAACGCTCCAAGGGCTCTATCCTGGGCGACAAGACCCGCATGGAACGCCTTGCCATCGAGCCTGATGTGTTTATCCGCCCTTCCCCCTCAGCTGGTTCATTGGGCGGAGTAGCACGCAAAACGCGCGAGACCATCGTGCTGTGTGAGGCGGCAGGCTACGACACCATCTTTGTCGAGACCGTCGGTGTGGGACAGAGTGAAATCGCCGTCCACTCGATGGTGGACTACTTCCTGCTCATCCAGCTGGCCGGTACGGGCGATGAACTGCAGGGCATCAAGCGCGGCATTATGGAGATGGCCGACGGTATCGTCATCAACAAGTGTGACGGCGACAACATCGAGCGCGCCAAACTGGCAGCCGCCCAGTTCCGCAACGCCCTCCATCTTTATCCCCTGCCTCCCAGCGGTTTCCTTCCTGAAGTGATTACCTATTCGGGCTACTACGACCTGGACATTGACAAGGTATGGGACATGATTGACCGCTACTTTGCCCACGTCAAGGCAAGTGGATACTTTGACGAGAAGCGCCACGAGCAGGAGCGCTACTGGATGCGTGAGACCATCAACGAGCAACTGCTGGCCCGCTTCTACTTCGACCCCGAAATCGAGCGTCTGCTCTCCATCAAGGAGGACACGGTGCTCTCGGGCAAGCAGACATCGTTTGTAGCAGCCAGCGACGTACTCAACTTCTACTACAATAAGATCGTTCAAAACATTCAGACCAAAAAATGAGAAAGTTCATCACCATCATGGCCATCATTGCAGTGGCTCTATCGTGTGTACAGTGCACGACTTCCAAGGAACTGCGACAGGCCAAAAAAGGCGCCAAGGCTGTTCCCTACACGCTGTTGGAGAACTACTATGTGCGTAATGACATCGACAGCAGCAAACCCCAACGCCTGATTATCGATAACGAGCAAGACTTCAATGCCTTCTTCGGCCCTGCTGCTATCATGGGTGGCATGCCCACCGATATCAACTGGAAAAAGCAGTTTGTCATTGCCATACTACTCCCCGAGACCAACAAGCCCACGATGGTGACCCCCATGGAGGTCAAGCAGAGCCCGGGCAACGTCATCTTCAAGTACCAGGTTAACCGTGGGAGCAAGACCAGTTACACGCTCATTCCATTTGCAGCAGTTGCGCTCAATCGATCCAGCGACCCGCAACAGTTGAAGGTGTTCTTTATCGAGAAATGACGTTACGCCATGGAAGGACAATTCTGTTACCGTTACCCCCACCCTGCCGTCACTACCGACTGCGTCGTATTTGGTTATGATGGTTTGAGGCTCAACGTGCTGCTTATCGAGCGCGGCGGTGAGCCCTACAAGGGATGCTGGGCTTTTCCCGGAGGTTTCCTCAACATCGACGAGGACGCCCCCGATGGAGCACGTCGGGAACTCATGGAGGAGACTGGCCTTAAGGCAGAGAATATCGAGCAATTGGCTGCCTTTGCCACCCCCGACCGCGACCCGCGCGAGCGTGTGATTTCCATTGCTTATTTTACCCTCACCCGTGTGCAGGAGGTAATGGGTGGCGACGACGCACGTGTAGCACGCTGGTTTCCTATCAACCAGTTGCCCCCGCTGGCTTTTGACCACCAGCAGATGTTCGAGCAAGCCCTGCAACGCCTCTCCGATTGTCTGAAGCTAAAGACAGGTAATTTCTTTAGCGGAGACTTCTCCTACGAAGAGATTGACATGATTTATTTTGCCACTCTCACTAGACGATAAAGCCTAAATTAAATTGTTAACAAGTCTAAAATTTACAATTAGAGTCAGCCCTAATTGTAAATTTTAGTTAATTATTTGCTATTTTATGTCCAAAAAGTATGTTATAAAACATATTTGCACTACTTTTGCATTGGTTTTTCATGGTATTAGTTTTTAAGGTTATGAGATTTCAGGTGTCGCGAGACAGTTGTTATTTCAAAAAAACAGAAAAGAATGTTTTTAAGGTTTATGTTAATGGTATTAGAAGGTTAATTAGTTAAGCAATCCCCGACGTGAGTCGAGGATTTTTTTTACGCCCTGCCCTGATATAGTCTCATCATTATTATATAACTTTGCAGGCACAACAATTAAACCGGTTAATGACAATGAACAAGAATTGCATCCTCGCCCTGGCGGCCGTCATCGTGACCACACTATGGTCCTGTGGCAATAATAGTGTCAACAATAGGTACGATGACGTGGCCAACGACAATGGCCAGGTTACCGACAGTACCCTGTGCCAGTTCAGTAACATCGATGCTAACAAAATGTTCGCCTATGTCAACGACGAGGGCGATACAATGTATTTTGATAACTCTTTCTCGGCATTCTGGCCCCAGATTATCAATGGCAAGCCCTGTCACGAACTCCAGAAAGGGCTCTTCCGCGCCATGACCGACAGCGCTGGACTCAACCAGCTGGACAATGCCATCGATTTCCTGCTGAATCCCGCCAACTACACCGAAGTGGACGCTAAAGAGTTCTTTCCCGTCAACGAGGTCAAAGATGATGAGAACAAACTCTCGACCAGCAAGATCAGCGTGATTATGGAAAGCATGACCGACCGCCTGCTCATCTATCACCTGGGAACCAGTTCCTATATGGCCGGCGCTGCCCACGGCATCTACGCCAACAACTATGTCACCTACGATCTCAAGACCGAGAAGGTTGTCGCATTTGAGGACGTTATCGCCGACACCACCCTGCTTCGCACAGCCATCCTCAAGTCCATCAAGCAAACCTACGACTACGACAAGGACGACCTCTTCATCCCCGACAACGGCCTGCTGCCGCTGCCCCGCGACTTCTTCTTTGAAGGTACGGTGTTCCATGTCGTCTATCAGGTCTATGAGATCGCCAGCTACGCCCAAGGACTGATCGACGCTCCCATCTACCCCTACATGCTCAAGCCCGAAGAAATAAAACGCCTCTTCACCCCCTACGGCCTCGAACTCATCGACTACACCGAATAATTTCCCCAATTTCTACAACAACCCCTGATTAGTGGCAACAGTTAGCGCCTCAGTGATGCTACGCACACCCAGGCGCTCAAACAGTGCGCGCTTGTAGGTTTTAACTGTATCCAGCGCACGGCACATCTTGTCGGCAATCTGCTGAACTGTAAAACCCTGAGCCGAGAGGATAAGCACTTGCTTTTCCTGTTGCCGCAGGGTCACGCTTTTGCGTTCTTGCCAGCTATGACCGTTCAAGTCATATTCCCAGTAAACGGGTTGACCCTTCTTGCGAAACTCGACGTGACCGGGAGTAGTGTGATGCGACAATGACACGACACACATCGCCAGCCAGGCACGTCCGTCGGGCGCAAGAGCAAACGGTGTAATCTTGTGGTTTACCAGGTAGCAATCCTCGGCATTCACAATATGGAAGTCGTAGCTCATGAAGCAGCGGCTGCGCTCGGCCTTGGGCTCCTCGTTGAAGCGCTTGAAGCCCACCTCGTTGATCTCAGTGAGCATAATCAGTTCCTCGGCAGGGACGTGGTCGATATACAGGCGGTAGCCCATCTGGCGCACCTCCTCGGCAGTGTGCCCACACAGGAACAACGGATTACTCGCCACATGCAGGAAACCATGCTTCAAGTAATCGATGACATAAATACTCTGGTAAGTCGCATTGGCCATCGCATCGATAGCGCGTATCATGGGCTCAAGGTGGCGGTATTGCTCATCGTCAATGCCCTCTATTTTGTTGGTCAATGTGAAAAAATCCTCAATTCTAGCCATAACGGTCTTGATGGTTAATCGTCATGCAAATATACCCCAAATGCCCAATTTCGACAAATGATGAAACTTAATAAGCCTTATCCTTAAGAAGTAGTAACAAGCCACAAGGCAATTTAACACCCTAAAGTGTGAAAATGCGATTGCATCGCCCCGATACTGCAACCTTTCACCCTTTAGTGCGTGTCTCTATTGATGGGGTCCCGATACTTTTGCCATCGACAAACCAAAAGAAAAAAGATATGATTAAAAGACTGAGTATTGCTACAATTGCGTTGCTGATGGCTATTGCCATGGCGACAGCAGCCACATTTACAGGATGTGTACTGGATGAGAATCAGGTGCCGATGCCCTATGTAAACGTTTTATTGCTCAACAGTGCCGATTCCACTTTTGTCCGAGGCACTGTGACTGGTGAAGATGGAGCCTTCTCTATCGCTGGAGAGCTGGAAACTGGTATATTGAAAATCTCCAGCGTGGGGTACAAGACCTTGTGCATTAACGTGACTCTAGGTAACGTGGGTAGGATTGTGATGGAACCTGACGCGGCGATGCTCGATGAAGTAGTGGTCAAGGGATATCGTCCCGTCCATAAACTAGGTAAAGAAGGGCTGCTTACCACTATCGAAGGATCGATTTTGAGTCAATTGGGAACTGCTGAGGACGTATTGAGAAATGTTCCCGGCATCCTGAGCAAAGATGGCGGTATTGAGGTCTTCGGCAAGGGCAAACCGCTTATCTACATCAACAACCGACTGATGCGCAATGCAAGCGAACTCAACGAGTTGAAATCTCAAGATATCGTCAATATTGAGGTGATTACCAATCCTGGAGCAAAATATGATGCATCGGTGCAGAGTGTCATCCGCATCAAAACACGCAAACCGCTGGGCGAAGGTTGGGGAGGTCACCTGCGAAGCAGTTTCTTCCAGGGCGAAATGTCCCGCACCTATAATGCCTTTCTTTGGAATTACCGTCACCAGGGATTGGATGTCTTCGGTACAGTTAGCGACTTTGAGAACGGCTGGTTGCAGAAATACCGCATCACCCAGGATGTCACCGCCGACACCTTGTGGCATCAGGACAATCACGGCCGCAGCCAGGGTAATTACAATATCTTGCGCTTGGTTTTTGGAGCCAATTACCAGTTTAATGATAAGCACACGATGGGCATCCAATATAACAGCAGCATCCGTCTCAAGGATGTTGACAAAGGCTTTTTTGCTGCCGAAGTGACCGCCAACGGCAATTTCTACGATAGCCTGATGACCAATAGTAAGAATAAAACACGACACAACATGCCGCACTCGCTCAATCTCTATTACAATGGTGAAGTGGGCAAGACCAACATCGATTTCAATGCCGATTACTATTTTACCAAGAACCGCGAGAGTGAGTGTAACCTTGAGGAGAGTCAAGAGTGGGAAGACCGCGCAGTAACCAGCGAGAATACCGTGAGAAATGAACTGTTTGCCGGCAAACTCGTGCTCTCATGGCCATTATGGGGAGGTAACCTGTCGGTGGGCAGTGAGATTGACTACACCCACCGCAACGATGATTACCTCAACCCTGAGCAGATTGTTCCGTCAAGTTACACTGAGGTTAAGGAGCGCAACTACAGCGCCTTTATCGAGTACAGCCGATTGACACCTATCGGACAGCTGAGCGGTGGATTGCGTGACGAATATGTCACCACCGACTATTACAGTCAAGGCGTTCACATCGACGGACAAAGCCGCCATCAAAACCATCTGTTTCCCAGCCTCTCGTTATCGACTCAGGTGGGCAACGTCAATGCCATGTTAGGCTATGCGATGAAGATTCGTCGCCCTACCTATTTTGAACTCAGCAACAAGACCTATTATTCAAACCGCTTCACTTGGCAGTCAGGCAACCCATTCCTGAAACCCACCATCATTAACAATGTATCGCTGGATGCCACTTGGAAAGTTCTCTCTCTTAACATAAGTTACTCCCACCTCAAGGATGTCGTTCTACAGTTGGGACGTCAGGTCCAGGGACACGAAGCCACAACGCTCATCATACAAGAGAATATCGACAAAAAGGATGTGTTGAGCCTTAGACTAACCGCCGCACCACACATTGGCATCTGGAACCCACAACTCACGGTCGGTATGATGAAAGAATGGATGAAGATTCCTATGACTAATGGCTTTTATCGCCCGTCGAGGCCCATCTTCATGGCCCAGTGGAACAACAACTTCAAATTTATGCCATCCTTCACGGGATCTCTCAATCTCGATTGGCAAGGTAAGGGTGACAGCGAGAACATCAGCAGCCGCAGCCATCAGATTGACTTGTTCATCAGCCTGACCAAGACATTCTTTAATGACCGGCTGTCAGTTAAGGTTGCGAGGCATGACCTGTTTCATCGCAATGGACAAGACGTGCTGGTACACTTCGGTGAATTGACTCTATGGCAGCACCGCACCAACGAAACCCGCTATGCCGAAGTGACCGTGCGTTATCATTTCAACTGGACCCGCAACAAATATAAAGGCACAGGAGCCGGTAATGAAGAGAAAAACAGATTATGAAACAGGAAATCAGATATATCGATTTGTCTTGGGCTATCGTGGCTGTGTGCGAGAGTGATAATTTTACCCTTAGTCAACTCGCCCGAGGCGAGCAGACTGAACAGGTCGTCGAGCGATACGTTATAGGGTATCTAGCATTCTGGCAGATCGCTTTTGTCGAGAAAGAACGACTGGTCCCTTGCGATGACGAGACATTGCGTGCATCTGCCCGACTCAAGATTGCCCGCCATATTGAGGCGCACCCGCCCTTGCAGCGCCTGCCACACTTCTATCTCGTGCTTCTTGGCCAATCTATCGCCCCGACGGACTCCGATGGCATGAGCCACGTTTATCAAGTTTAAAAATGATCTCTATTAATAAATACAAGCTGTTGATTGATTAGTCATGCGCCTTGAGCGCTGAGCCTGAGAAACTACTTTTGCTGCTCCGTAACCCCTTAAAAAAGCGAGTTACGGAGTAGTATTTTTCTCTTTATCAGCCTTGTTTTAACACACTAAAGGGTGAAAAAAAAAATATTGATGGGTGATTGCAACCTTTCACCCTTGGTTGTGCGTCTATAGGGAAAACGGTAGGATACTATTGCTGCCGGTAAGATGATAACTCAATAAAACCTATAGACAAATGAGAAGATACTTTTTTACACTGATGATGGCGTTGCTGGCCGTGATGACGACAGCTGCCGAGACTTTTACTGGACGGGTGGTCGATGAGACGCAGGCTCCGGTCCCCTTTGCTAACGTGGTGCTGCTCAATGCTAGCGACAGCGCTTTTGTCACTGGAACAACAACCAACCCTGATGGTTCCTTCTCGCTCACTGGCTCTGCAGCCCGTCCAATCATCAAGATTTCCTATCTGGGCTACAAGACGCGAGTGCTGGATGCAGCAGGCAGCGAATTGGGCACCATCACACTGGAGCCCGAAGCAACCATGCTGGGCGAAGTCGTTGTCAAGGGTCAGCGTCCGGCCTTCAAACTGACGACGGAGGGCCTTAAGACCGAAGTAGAGAACACCCTGTTGAGCAAGGTGGGCACCGCCAAGGCTGTGCTCGAGAACCTGCCTGGCGTGCAACGCAAGAAGGACGGCATCGAGGTCTTCGGCAAGGGCACACCGCTCATCTACATCAATGGGCGTAAACTGCAAAATCAGACCGAGCTGGACCAAATCAGCAGCGAGGACATCCAGAGTGTGGAACTGATTACCAGTCCCGGGGCGAAGTATGACGCGACGGTCGAGTCGGTCATCCTCATCAAGACCAAACGTCCCCAGGGCGAGGGCTTCAGTTTCAACACCCAGGCCAGTTACTACGTGGGCGAGGGTCCCGACCTGGCGCTGGGCCTCAACTGGAACTACCGCCACAGGGGGCTGGATGTGTTCGGCAGCGTGTGGTACAATGATGACAAGTACCTGGAGAATGACGACTTCGTCTTTGACGTACAAGCCGACACCACATGGCGCATGAATGAACATTCCGACATCAAGACCCACGATAACTCGATTTATACCTCGGCGGGCATGAACTATATCTTCAATGACAACCACTCGATGGGCTTCCGCTATGACACCAAAGCCTTTTTCCTGAACCGCGCACGAGGCACCTTCACCGCCGACGTGATGGCTAACGGAAACTTCTATGACCATTTGGAAAATGGTATTCACATGTCCAGCAAGTTCAATATGCCCCATACCCTCAATGCTTACTACAATGGTAAGATTGGCAGGACCGCGATTGACTTCAATACCGATTACGTCTTCCATAAAGAGCGCAAGAGCCAGTTCAACGACGAGGTGAGCCAGGAGTGGGAGAGTCGCACGGTGACCAGTACCAGCGTGATCCGCAACCAGTTGTGGGCAGCCAAACTCGTCCTGTCGTGGTCCCTGTGGGGTGGCAACCTGCAGGTGGGCAGTGAGTATGACCACACGCGCCGCAACGACGACTACATCAATCCCGAGCAGGTCGTGCCCACGTCATTTACCGAGCAGCGCGAGAACAACTACATCCTCTTTGCCGAGTACGGACACCCGCTGCCATTCGGCCAGTTGAAGGTGGGCCTGCGCAACGAGAACGTCAACACCGACTACTACAGCCAGGGCGTGCGCATGGCCGAACAGAGCCGCAATTACCACCACTTCTTCCCCAGCATGGGTCTTATGGCACATGCAGGTAATGTGCAACTGATGCTCAACTATGCGATGAAAATCAAGCGTCCAGGCTACTGGCAGATGCGTGGCAGTGTCACCTATGCCAACCGCTTCACGTGGGACAGCGGCAACCCGCTGCTCAAGCCCACCATCAACAACGAGGTGTCGCTCATGGCGATGTACAAGTGGTTCAATCTGATGTTAGGTTACAAGCATGACCGTGACGTGATCGTCAACGTGGCGCATGAGATCCCTGGCAGCGAGGCCACCACACTGTTGACAACCGAGAATGTGGACCACAAGGATGCCATGCGCGTGATGCTCACCTTCTCGCCCCGATTCGGACTCTATCAGCCGTCACTGACGCTGGGCATCATCAAGGAATGGATCAAGATTCCGTCACCCATCGGTTTCATCTCCCCCAAGAACCCAGTCTACCTCGTGCAGTTCAACAACAATATCCAGATTATCCCTACCCTGACGGCCAACGTCAACTTCAATTTCACCAGTCGCGGCGACATGGAAAACGTCACCATCTCCGAGCCACTCTATCTGCTCGACATCGGCGCCACCAAGACCTTCCTGAACGACCGCCTCTCCATCCAGGTGACCGGCCACAACCTGCTTGACTCGCAAGAGCACTACAAATTGCGTTACGGGCTGCGCACCATGTGCCAGACACAGCACCGCGATGTCTGTGAGGTGGAATTCACCGTCCGTTACAAGTTCAACGCCGCCCAGAGCAAGTACAAGGGCACTGGCGCCGGCTCCAGCGAGAAGGAAAGAATGTAAATAATTAGGAATTATAGAAACAAATCCTACTACCGAAATCAAATAGCTGCTTCATTTTTCAATATCACATCATCCAATGCCCTGATTAATCCCAATAAAATGAAAATATATTGCCTTGTTTATCAGAGTATTAACGGATGATGTGATATTTTTTGAAAAATTTCTTGGAAAATCCTTTGTCAATTCAAAAAGTCGCAGTACCTTTGCAGTCGCTTTGAGAAAGAAATGACTCATGGCATTCACATGATGGTGCGTTAGTTCAGTTGGTTAGAATACCTGCCTGTCACGCAGGGGGTCGCGTGTTCGAGTCACGTACGCACCGCAGTGGAGAGAGGATTTGGGTAAGTATGCTTCGGCTGCTTGCCCATTCTTTTTTTACCTATACACCATACACTATACACAACGAGTCCCAAGAGAATTCTCCTGGGACTCGTTTTTTACAGAGGCTTGATGCTGATGGCGAAGCCGCCGCCGGCAGCGCTGTGCAGCTTGAGGGCAGTCTTGGCCGTCACTTTCTTCTTGGTGATGGTGTAGGCCTGCGGATTGTTACGGTAATCGGCGTCCTTACCGTCGGCATAGATGGTTGCCTCATACTTGCGGCCCTTGTCCAGGAAATCGAGTTTGATGGCGCTGTCGTGGGCACTCTTGCCTGTAACACTGCCAACGAACCACTCGTCACTGCCTTTGGCCTTGCGAGCGATGGTGACATATTCCATAGGCTCTGCCTCGAGATAAACTGAGCGGTCCCAATCGATGGCCACATCTTTGATGAACTGGAATGCATCCATAAAACGGGCATAGTGCTCAGGCAGGTCAGCAGCCATCTGCAAGGGGCTGTAAAGGGTCACATAGAGGCCTAGCTGGCCACATATCGTTGACAGCACATGTGATGTCTTCTCGGGTGAGAATTTGGCCAAATCCATCTCAAAGATGCCTGGCGTATAGTCCATCGGTCCACCCTGCAGACGTGTGAACGGCAGGATAGCGGTATGGCCGGGTTGTGTGCCGGCAAACGACTGATACTCAGTACCCAGTGCGCTCTCGTTGCCAATGAGATTGGGCCAGGTGCGGCACAATCCGGTGGGACGCACAGCCTCATGGGCATTGACCATAATATGGTGCTTGGCGGCTTCCTCGACACAATACTGATAATGGTTGACCATCCACTGGCCATAGTGGTGCTCGCCACGCGGGATGATGTTGCCCACATAGCCGCTCTTCACCGAGTTGTAGCCATACTTGTCCATCAGCTGATACGCAGCTTCAAGATGGCGCTCATAGTTACGCACGCTTGACGAGGTCTCGTGGTGCATCATCAGGCGCATGCCCTTACTGTGGGCATATTCGTTGAGCATCTTGATGTCAAAGTCGGGATAGGGGGTCACAAAGTCAAAGACATAGTCCTTGCTGTTGCCGAACCAGTCCTCCCAACCTTCGTTCCATCCTTCGATGAGAAGCTGATCAAAACCGTTGGCAGCGGCAAAATCAATGTAACGTTTCACATTCTCATTATTTGCGCCATGACGACCATTGGGCTTCAACTTGCTATAGTCAGTCTCGCCCAACTTGACCGATGGCAGCTCGTCGGTATAATTCCACGTGTTCTTGCTGGTAATGAGTTCCCACCACACGCCCATGTACTTCACAGGCTTGATCCATGAGGTGTCTTCAATCTTGCAAGGCTCGTTCAGATTGAGAATCAGGCGCGAAGCCAGCACCTTGCGGGCATCATCAACAATCATGATGGTACGCCAGGGGGTATGGCAAGGCGTCTGCATGTAGCCCTTGTTGCCTTGCACATCGGGCGTAAGCCACGACTCAAACACCATATTCTTGTCGTCTAGGTTCAGGTGCATACAGGGGTAATCCACCAGCGCGGCCTCATGCAGGTTGATATAGATTCCGTCATCAGTTTTGAGTTGGAGCGCTGTCTGCACACCCGTTTCACTGAATTGTTCCTGCGACGCATTGGGAGTGATCGTGCTGCGGAACAGCCCCCTGATTTCACTCAGGCGCGAACGGGTGAATTCATACTCCTGTGTGTCATAATCACCAGCAATCCACCAAGCCGTCAAGTCGCCAGGCATGGCAAACTGGGTATGTTCTTCCTTGATGACAAAATAGGTGAGATTAGGCTGTTGGGGAAACTCATAGCGGAAACCTACACCATCATCATAAACGCGGAAGCGAACCACGATGTAGCGCTCCAGAGCATCCTGATGCAACGTCACCGACATCTCATTATAATGATTACGGATGCTGCTTTCCTCTCCCCATACCGGTTGCCACGTCTCATCAAACGTGGAATACCTGGCACTCAACAGAGCGAATCCATCCTGTAACGAGTTTTTATCGGCACTCTGCTTGCTATCAAAGTTGTTGAAGTCGCTGTTGTCCTTTACTAGGGCCAATTCCAGTCCCAAACGACTGTCCTTGATGACCTGCTTGCCATTAAACTCAACATTATAGACAGGCACACCATCCTTCACATCAAAGTTCACGGCAATGTTGCGGCTTGGCGAATAAATCGTCTCAACTCTGGCCAACAATTGCGATGGGAAGAGCACAGCCATCACCAATGCAACAACCCACAAACACCTCACTTTCAGCATAATATTATGATTATTTGGTTACTAATTCTTTTTCAAGGATGCTAAGATACTAAAAAAAGACCATCCACCACCCAATCACCCACAAAAAACAAAAAAACGCACCACCACATCATCTACCCAGCCATTCTACATCTAGAGAATCTAGAACGTCTAGAGGGGGCTGGTATAACAAAAAAACGAGGGAGCCGCTGTTTTACCAGTGACTCCCTCTTAGGGGGCGGTTACCTGCGCCGTCCCATGTCGCAGACCATCGGCGTGGCGACGCTTAGGGCTCTGTGCCAGGAATCGGATGAGGGGCGGGATCCTCACGGCAGGATCGGGGACGAAAAAAACGAGGGAGCCGCTGTTTTACCAGTGACTCCCTCTTAGGGGGCGGTTACCT
>CAMYUW010000016.1 GCA_947302275.1 uncultured Prevotellaceae bacterium | reverse complement strand
ACTTCTTGCCGCGGTCACTCTCCTCGGGCAGCGGGTTCTCCTTGTTGTACTTGCCACTGAGCGCACCTTGTTCCAGCACCATGTAGGCCCAGAATTCGATGCCGTTCTTTTTGCAGTAGTCAAGCACACCACCTTTCTCACTGGAACGGTACAGCAACGAGAAATGGTTCTGGACGGCCGATACCTTAAAGCCCGCTTCGCCCAGGATCTCGTTAGCACGCTCAATCTCCTGGATATTATGATTGGATACACCCACGCGTTTCACCTTGCCACTCTGCAACAAGGGAATCAGCCCCGGTGTCCAGCGCTCCACATCCATGGGATTGTGAATCCAGTACATGTCTATGTAACCGCAGCCCATGCGCTCGATGGATGCATCGGCCATCTTCTCGACGCTATTCTCATATATTTCAGCAAGTTGAGGTGTGAACTTGGTTGAAATCGCCAAATCGTCACGATTCACACCTTTGGCAAGCGTGCCCAGAATGCGTTCTGATTCGCCCATACCGTAAACGGTAGCGGTGTCCCACAGGTTCAGTCCGGCATTCATCGCCGCATCGAACACGGGTTTCAGATTCTCAACATCGGTACTGGAACCGAACACGGCATCTCCGCCAAATGCGCCTGCGCCCCAAGCCCAGGTACCCAACGCAATCTTTGTCTCCTTCATCATAGTGTTGCTTTATTTATTTAAAATGAATGTTTGTTTTCTGGATGCAAAGGTATGGCGAAATCCAAAATTAGGGCCAAATCGTTTTACTGATAAATCAACCTTTTTTACTGATTATCAAAAATAATGATTATTTTTGCACCTGAGATGGAGAAAATCTTAAAGGTCCATAATGTTAACGACTATGCCAGATACATCGGTGCGCCTGTGCTGCATCCGCTCGTCTCGGTCATCCACTACGACGAGCTGGAACATTGCCGGCACTCGTTGAACAATTACGACGTCTATGGACTGTTCATTGCCGACGAAACGCTGGAGGAACTGACCTACGGACTCACAACCTATGACCTGCACCGCCATGCCCTGATGTGTGTCTCGCCTGGGCAAATAGGCGGCAAGGCGGACATCGGAGAGGAAATTCAGACCAAGGGTTGGGCCCTGTTGTTTGATCCCATACTGATACATGGTACCGACCTGGAAAAGCGGATGTCGGCCTACAGCTTTTTCTCTTATAACACCAACGAGGCCCTGCTCATGGATGAAGGGCAGCGGCAGATTGTCGTCACCTTGTTGGAAGCGTTGAGGAACGAAATGAGTGGCAATGATGATGAACACCAGCAGCACATCATCGTGTCCTATATCGAACTGGTGCTTGAGCATGTGGCGCGTTTCTACGCTAAACAACTCACATTGCAGACGGCAAAGACCAACGATCTCTTGACCAGATTCGAGAATCTACTGAATCGGTATTATGCCGACGGCATCTATCGAACACATGGATTACCCACAGTAAAATACTGCGCCCAGGAACTATTCCTATCGCCTAACTATTTCGGTGACTTGATTCATCAGATAACGGATGACACCGCCAGCAATGCCATCCGTCGTTTCGTCATGCAACGTGCCCAGAAACTGCTCATCGGCGGAGCAAACATCGCCCAAACAGCCGAACAACTCGGATTCGATTATCCGCAACACTTTACACGCACGTTCAAGAAATTCTATGGTGTCTCACCCAGCGCCTATCTCAAGCAACGGGCCAAATAGGCCTATTCTTATTTATCACAGCAGCCCTTCACGATGCCGTTGATCCACTTGAAGAGTTCGTCGAGGGCGTAGTCGCCACTGTGGGGGCGGTTCCATGCCAGCAGGAAGTTCACGTCCTTGCCCGCATTTTGTAGTTTGAGGGCGAGGTTGATGGGCACGGGAAATGAGGTATCGCGGTCGCGGGCACCGTGGCGGATGTACCAATGGGGAGCCACGTCGGTCACGCCGTCGCCGATGAAATTCATCGGGTTCAACAGGCGCACGTTTTCACGTATTTCATCGGTCACCACCGAGCCAGTCTTGGCGGCGCTGTAATCGGTAAAGTTGACTTTGCTGCCGCTCTTGTCGCCAAACTCATCGTTCTCGCCCGAGGCACGACCGCCTGCAACGCCCTGAGTGTCAAAAGCGGGAGCGGTCTTCAGCGGCTGAGTGGAAACGACATAATTGAGGTAGGTCGCCATGTCCAGGTCGATGATGTAATCGCCAGGTTTGCCGCCACCACGGCCACCGCGCTGCATCATGGGCGGCATCTGTCCCCCACCCTGACGCACGCCGCCGTTGATGAGAGGCATTCCGCCCATTGCCTCCTTGTCGAACTTGAAGCCGAGGCTGTCGGGGATGTCGGCACCGGCATTCTTGGCGATTTGTGCCGCGCGGATAAGTTCGCGCTTGATGTAATCCAGATAATTGTCGGCGGTGAGCAGTGTGCCGTCGGGCGTGTGCAGGTTCAGGCTTTTGAGATAGGCAGGGAACTGCGCCTTAAGTTCGTTGCTCACGTCGAGCACGGCCGCATCGCCCTGCTGACGGCTGTCAGTGCCGTTATAGAGCCACTCATAGGCCATGTCGGCATGGTCAAGGTCGATAATCGGGCAATAGCACACCGCGGCGAACACGTCGTCGCGCTGCTGGGCGGCACCCATGGCACGGAGCATCGGCTCATAGGCGGGATTGTTGCCCGTGGCACCCATCAGGCTCGACATCGCTCCACCGGCGCTGGTGCCGTCGGTGATAATTTTCTCGGCATCACCGAGCATCACGTCGTCAAACTGACGCAGGTAGCGGATGGCTGCCTTCAGGTCCAAGATGGCGGCAGGAGCACGGCCCGTATAGATGGTCTGTCCTTTCTTGATGCCGGCTTTTTTGTCGGTTTTAGTTGCAAGCACTTTCGAGTTGCGGCCACGGCTGCCGGGAATGGCGACCACATAGCCCTCCTTCAATGCCCTGCCCGTGGCATCACCAGCAACGGGTTGTTGGGCAGGCGCCGCCATATAGCCGCCCACATAGGTACGCAGCAGAATCGGCGTCTGTTGCGTCGCCCCAGCGGGCACATACACGTTGATGGTCTGATAGGCGGAGTCCTCCACGTTGGTCACGAAGAACAAGCCCTCATAGGCCGTATAGTTCACCTCCTGGCCATCGGGCATCGTCAAGGTTCTCGTCTCGCCGATTGTCGGGTCAAACTTCAGTTGCGGCGGCGTTTTCACCGCCTTGGTCTTAGCGCCAGCGCCAGCCACCACAGCAAGTGCCAGCATCCATGTCAATATCCTCTTCATGTGATTATTAAATTGATTACTTGCTCCAAAAGTAATCAAAAAAACGACATAGGCGGTTCACCAACCGCCCACTTTCTCACATTTCAGACCAATATTCTCTCAAAGAGTCTGTCCGAATTATTGAATGAATCAGATTCTATTTGTAGTATTCTGGGTTTAACTCATAAGTTACTGAAAGGTGTTTATGGGGCTTATATTGAATGTGGACGCTATATTCTGGATAGTAAAAGGTTATCTCTTTTCCTGATTTACTTTTCTTGGATGAGTCATATCCTTTAAAACTATTCACAAAACCATGAAATACCCTTTCCAAAACTTCATTTTTATATTTGTCTAAAGTATAATATTGCTTGCACACGATGCCATTACACACAGAGAACAAAATTGATCCTGACTTATACGTGAGCATTTTGCTTTTATCATTGCATTGGATCAAATCAGGGAACAAAATCTGTAATTCTTTGAGTGAACTTTTCAGATGATTGTCAGGAAGAACAAGATGCCTAATGGGACAGAAGCAGAATTCATTCCATACTTCCATTTCAACGAAAAGAGCAGAATCATTCAAGACCTCTACTACCTTGGAATAGAATCCTACATAAGAGAACTTAAGGATTTCACCTTTTTCAACTTCAATGCTGAAATTGCCATCAAAATCGGTGCTGACAACGCGATGGGTACCCACGACTGTAACGGTCGCACCAATCAACTGCTGATCATTGTCTGCTGCATCAACCACCTTCCCCGTTATCGTAAACTGTTCAGCACTTACACTACAGGCTAACGATATAAATATGAATAGCAATAACTGTCTCATCAAGCAATTCTTTTAATATTTACACCGCAAATATACATATTAATTGATGAAAAGCAAATAAAAAGAATAGAATCCTCAATAATGACAACTGTTTTGGAGGAGATTCACAGAAAATTTTGTATTTTTGTGTCTTTCAAAAGATAAAAAATTTGGGTTATGGAATACGTAAAACTGGGAAATTCTGACTTGCGCGTCTCGCGCATCTGTTTGGGCTGCATGGGATTCGGTGATCCGACCATCGGTCAGCATTCATGGACCATCGGCGAGGAGCCGACACGGGAAATTATCCGCCGCAGCCTCGACCTGGGCGTGAACTTTTTTGACACCGCCATTGCCTACCAGCTGGGCACATCTGAGCAGTATGTCGGTAGGGCCTTGCGAGACATGGCACAGCGCGAAGACGTGGTCGTCGCCACCAAGTTCCTGCCGCGCACCGACGAGGAGATTGCCACTGGCATCGATGGCCGACAGCATGTGCTGAACAACATCGACAGCAGTCTGCAGCATCTGGGCATGGATTATGTCGACCTATACATCTACCACATCTGGGACTACAAAACGCCTGCCGAGGAAATTTTAGAAGGCATGAACGAGGCAGTCCGTACGGGCAAGGCCCGCTACATCGGCATCGCCAATGCCTATGCCTACCAACTTGCCAAGATGAACGCACTGGCCGAGAAACGCGGCTGGGCGAAATTTATCAGTGTTCAAAACCACTATAATCTGATTATGCGCGAGGAGGAACGCGAGATGCAGCCGCTATGCCGCGAGGACAACATCGCACAGACGCCTTACAGCGCACTGGCGTCAGGCAAACTGGCAAAACGCCCCGGCGAGACCTCACTGCGACAGGAGAAAGATGCCTTCATGCATTTCAAATATGACGCCACCGCCGAGCAGGACAACCGCATCGTGGAGCGCGTCGTGGAACTGGCCGACCGCTACGGCGTGGATATGACACAGATTTCACTGGCATGGCTGCTGACCAAGGTGGAGTCGCCCATCGTGGGAGCCACCAAACTTCACCATATTGAGGGCGCCGTCCGCGCGCTCGACATCCGCCTGACCGCCGACGACATCCGCTACCTGGAAGAGCCTTACGTGCCGCACAACCTCTCGGGCGTGATGGCCGTCAACAAGCCTGTCATGGACTCCGACCCCGTGTGGGTATCGGCAGCCAAGAACAAATAATAGATCAACAAAAAAGTGAAAAAGGAGCTATGTCAAAATAGGTCTCTGGCTTTTTAATCGGCCTGACGGCCGAGAAATTAAATAAAAATCAAACAAGACAACATTTTATTTAATATTATTGATAATTTAGTTAAATTTCTCGTGCAGGCGCTGATGAGATAATCGTTGCAGTTATGGGAAATAATTGCTATCTTTGCGGGGAATAAAGCATTAACTAAACGGTAATCACTATGAACATTCTGATTTTACAAAGTTCGCCCAGGGCAAACGGCAACACCGCCTGGATGGCCGAAGAGTACAAGAAGGCTGCCGAGGCAGCAGGTCATAACGTGACACTGGTGAATGTGTCTAAAAAGAAAATTGCAGGCTGTCTGGCCTGTGAGTATTGCCACGGCAAGGGCAACGGCGCCTGCATCCAGCAAGACGACATGCAGGAGCTCTATCCGCTGATGGCCGAGGCCGAAGTGCTGGTACTGGCTGCCCCCATCTATTACTTTACGCTCAATGCCCAGATCCAGGCACCCATCCAGCGCATGTACTGCGTGAACAGTCCCGCCCAGGTTAAGAAGATGGCATTGCTCGTTTCGTCCTATTCGCCTGGCGTGTATGACGGGGCCAAGGCTGAGTACCGCGACATCTGCAACTACTGGAAAGTCGAGGACACTGGCATCGTGACCGCTACTGTCGATGAGCAAAAAACCGACGCTACCAAGCAAAAAATCCAAGATCTGGTAGGAAAACTCTAACAATCAATCAATATTAGTAATTAAATAGAAAACAACATTATGATTATCAAAGCTATCCGCATGTTTGACGGCGGTTTTATGAACCAGCCGTTCGCCTTTGGCGGCGAGGAGGGAAGGGATGCTTTCGACGAGCAAATCATCTACCGCAGCAGCCTGCAGAATTTTCTCATCGACACCGGCGATGAGGTGATACTGATTGACACGGGCTTCAAAGCCAGTTTTGCCGCTCCAGCCAAGAAGTATGGCGCCCCTCTCTATATGGGCGAGAAGGTGGCCGACTATATGGACGCCTTCGCTGCTACTGGCTACAAGCCAGAGCAAGTGACCAAAATCCTCATTACCCACAAGCATCCCGACCACAGCGACTGCATCGGCGAATTCCCCAATGCCAAGGTGTATATCGCTCCCGAGGATGCCGACGCGATGAAGCTTGATAGCGAAAACATCGTCCGAGCCGAGTATGGCCAGACCTATCACAACTTTCCCAACGCCATGCAGGTGGCCGACGGGCTGTGGTTCATCCAGGCCAAGGGGCATACCCACGGCAACAGCATCGCCATTCTGGAACATGAAGGCCTCTTCTACATGTTCCACGGCGACGTGACCTACTGTGACGCCGCGCTGAAGGCCAACAAACTCTCGATTGTGTTTGAGGACATGGCCGCAGCTCGCGAAACCCTTGACCGCGTGCGCGACTTCATCAGCAACAACCCCACGGTCTACCTCTCCACCCATTGCCCCGAGGGCTACGAGAACCTGGAGATGAAACGTGTGATGAAACTTGCAAAGTAGCGAGAACAGTCTGGCTAAAGCACAGATTTGTGTCATTTCAAATAAGCTTTACTGTGATGAAGACAATATATTATCTGTTTTTATCAGTAATAATCGCTTCGATGGCATTGGTTTCTTGCGGTAGCGATGATGAAGACGAGCCCAATTATCCCGACATAACCCTGACGGCAGGCGACAGCTACAAAATCCCGGGAAATAATACCGATTGGACATCGGACAACGAGTTGATCGCAAGTGTGACTAGGGGTGTCGTGACTGCACGGCTAGTCGGGGAAACGACCATTCGCAACGGATCCAAGTCGTTTAAGGTGACTGTGACTGGCAAATATAACTTTTTTAGGGAGCCATTCCTTAAATGGGGCGCTTCCAAGCAGACCGTTAGCGATTTCATGTTGGGCTACTCCTTGATTGGAGAGGATGAAAGAAATCTCGTTTACGAGGGCCGATATAGCGAATTCATGACCGACTATTTCTTTGGAGAATCGGGTCTTGAAGCTTCGATAGTGGCGTTGCTGCCGACCAGGGTGAGAATAGATGAATTGCTGGCTTTCTTGAATGAGCGATACATCTATTATCCTGAAGAATCTTCCGAGGACGAAAAGGCTTATCTCACTCTCGACAAGAAAACCATGGTAGTACTCGTGAGAACTTCCATTGATTCAGAACAGGTTTTCTTGATCGGTTATGTCAGTTCATCGTTTTTCAATGATGGAACCGCAACAGTTCGCAGAATGGTGAGAACCATGCAGATTTCTCATGCCGATTAATTATTACTGTCCGTATAAACTCCGTTAGGAGCGGCCTCGTCTTAGCCCCATGGGGCGGCTGCAAATCAAGTGCCCCCGAGAGTCCAGTCAAACTCTCGGGGGCACTTCTTCGTTTTGTCCTTGCGGATATGGTTTACTGGAAGGCGTTCTCGCTTAAGCCCTTGCCGCCGATGGCAAGATCCTTCATGTATTCGGGAACGGGCTTGCCCAGATACTTATCCACATAGAGCTTAGCCAGATACTGGCCGAGCATGAAGCCGTGACCACGCAGACCGGTGAGCAGACCCACTTCGGGATCGATGATGTAACGCGGCTCGATGTAGTAGCCAGCCCAAACGGCATGGAAGCCGACCGATGCAAGGTTGGGTATCCACTGGGCAAACATCTCGCTCACGATCTTGAGGAAGGCCTGACTGTTGTACTTCAGGTTCTGGCGTGCCTCATAAGCGTCGCAGTCGGGTGATGCGCAACCGATGATTTGACCCGTGTGCAGGAACTGCTGACCGTAAACGGCGTTGAAGCCCTTGTAGTGACGGCGGTCGATAATCATGTCGAGCGAGTCGCCGTTAACACCCATGTTGGGCAGACGGCGGGTGATGAATGCCTGGTGCTTGACGGGATAGAGCTGGGTGTCGATGCCGAGCATATCGGCAAACTTCTCGGAGCCCCAACCCATGGCATTGACAAAGTGGTCGCAGGTGTATTCCACATAGTGTTTGTCGTGGCGACGCACCAGCACGCGGTATTTGTCACCGGCGCGCTCTACGTGCAGCACCTCGCAGTCTTCGAGAACCTCACCGCCATGCTGCTTGCCCACGGTGCGCACATACTCGATAGTGCGACCAGGCGTGGCCTGCCAGCAGTTCTCAGAAATCAAGGCGTGGCTGTAGATGTTATCGTTGGGGTTCCAGTAAGGCGAAATCACCTTGGTGAAGTCCTTGCGGTCAATCATGAAGGCCTCGCTCCAGGCGCGTGAAGCGTCGAGGGAACGATAGGTGGCATCGTCATGAACGAGGTTGACATAGCGGGTCATCTTCAGGTCGATGTTGCAATGCTGCTGGTCATCGCGGAAGATTTCCAGGTTGTGCATGGCAATGTCGCTGATGTCGGGATTGGAGAACGCAGGACGTCCGCCACCAATGCAGCGCCACGTTGAACCGCGGTCATAGTTAACCAGAATGACTCGCTTGCCTGCTTCGGCAAAGTAACGGAATGCCGCACTACCAGCCATACCACCGCCAGCGACGATGATTTCGGTCTCGGCCTTCTCGATGATGGAACCGTGTTCAAACACGAAGGTCTCCTTGGGCTCACCGTTATAGACATCACCCAGGGTAACCTGGTTAGCCAGCGGTGCGCGCGGGGTGCTGTCGCCAGTCACCTCGATGCCGTGGGCACGCAAGATCTGCTTGGCGCGCGAAACACAGCGCTTGCCACGGCAGGGACCCATACCCATGCGGGTGGTGTGCTTGAGCTCATCCACCGAGATATACTTGCGGTCTCCCACCAGCGTCAACAGGGTCTTCACATCCACATCCTCGCAGTGGCAAACAAACGACTTGCCTTCCTCGGGGTTGGTGAGGGGACGCAGGTTCAAGGGCTCGGGATAGCGCTCCTTGAGGATGAAGCCCTTCACGTTGTTCAACTCTTCCACCTTAGTGGCTTGTACGCGTGCCACATGGGTCTTGTTGTCTTTCTTGAGAACCTTCTCGATGATACCCTCGCCCACCTTGGCGCCGTTGTCATCCACGAGGAATACCTCCTTGCCCTCTTCCACATCATATTCTACTGGCAGGAACATCACATTCTTGCGCTTGTCGTAGCCGAAGATGGCCAAACCCGGGCAGTGGTTAACGCACTGCATGCAGCCGATACACTTGTCATAATCGACCACGGGCACCGATGAGGTGGTGGGCTTGGTGATCGCTCCCTGAGGACAGGCAAAGGTACAGGGGTTACATGCGAAGCCATAGAGGCAGTTGATCTGCACATAGGGCTTCAGGGCCATGCGCTCCTCGCTGGGGGCGTTGGGCTTGTCGAGCAGACGCACGGGGCGCTGCTGGGAGTCGATATACTGACGGGAAACCTCCAGATAATCCTCATAGGAGAAACGGATGCCCAGTTCCTGAGCCACCTCATAAGCTACCTGCTTGCCACGCAGCACGGCACTGGTGCCCTCGCCAATGCGAACGGCATCGCCAGCGCCATAGACGTTGCGGCCAAATACAGAACGGCCTTTTACGAGCAGCTGGTTATCGGGAATCAGACCCGTGCAGATGTTGATGATGTCGATGTCGTCAATCACGCGCTCGGTGCCGGGGATGGGCTGGAAGTTCTTGCACTCGGCAATCACGGCGCCCTTAACGCCGGTGTAGTCATCGTTGGGGATAGCGCGGATGAGCACATGCGAAGTCATGATGGGGATGCCCAGACGGCGAACGCGGTTGGCCTGAACGGGGAAACCGCCCTCGTGGTCCATACCCTCGATGATGGCCTTGATGGTTGCACCGGCCTGCATGGCCTGGTAGCTGGTGAGGTAGCCGATGTTGCCGGCACCCACGGTGAGCACGCGCTTACCCAGCAGGGTGTGCTCCTGGTTCATCATCTTCTGGAATACGGCAGCGGTATATACGCCAGGCACGTCATCGTTCTCAAATACGGGCATGAACGGAACAGCACCGGTAGCTACCACCAGATGGTCGGCATCGATGTAGCTCACCTCCTGGGTGACGATATTCTTCAAGGCAATGCGGCGACCTTCAAGCAGGTCCCACACGGTATTGTTCAACAGGATGCCGTCATGATTCTCGCCGGCAAGTGTCTTGGCAATGTCAAAACCGCGCATACCACCAAACTTCTGTTCCTTTTCAAAGAAGAAGAACTGGTGGGTCTGCATGTTGAACTGGCCGCCCTCAGTGGCGTTGTTATCTACCACGATGTTGGGGATACCCATTGCGGTAAGCTGTTCGCGGCAGGCAAGTCCGGCAGGGCCGCCGCCAACGATGGCAACCGTGGTCTTGTAAATCTTGGTCTCATGGGCCTCACGAGCCTTGCCCTCGGGCAGATAGTCCTTGGGAATCTCGCGAACCTCTTTCACTCCGTCGATGCTGGTGATGCAAATGCGACGCACCTGGCCATCGACAAGCATTTCGCAGGCACCGCACTTGCCAATACCGCACTCCAGGCTGCGGTTGCGTCCAGTGGTGCTGTGGCTGTGCACAATAAATCCTGCTTGATGAAGGGCGGCGGCTATGGTTTTACCTTTCTGGCCACGAACGGTTCTCCCTTCAAACTGGAATTCCACGTATTCTTCTTTTGGGAGGTCAAGAATAGGATGGTTTTCAATTTTATACATAATGACTGGTTTTATGGTTTAATGGTTATTATCTATAATTCAACGGTTTAACCCCGTCAAGAGGCAAACGCGCTCAAAGAAAAACCTTTATTACAGGGCAAAGATAATCATTTTTCTTGAATGGCCAACTTCAAGCCATTCTTTTTTATCGATTAGTCACTAGCTTTTAATAACAAGTCGCTGGTCGCTTGTATCGGCTCATAGATACCGACAAGCGACCAGCGACTTTTGATAACGACTAGTTGACTAGTCAGTACAATGACTAGCGACTAAAATCCACTGCATTGTAAACCTCATCAGTCACCGCCTCCAGCCATTCGTTGCTGGCACCTTCCTGTACATCCTTGTGGTAGGTGAGATGCTGCATCCAGCTGTCTTTAGCGGCTCCATGCCAGTGCTTTGCGCCCTCGGGAATTTCAATCACCACGCCCGGCTTGAGCTCAACAGCGGGTTTTCCCCACTCCTGATACCAGCCACGGCCAGCGACACAAACGAGCACCTGCACCTGCTTGTGATGGATGTGCCAGTTATTGCGGCAACGGGGCTCAAACGTGACGTTAGCGATGCCGCCCTCCATGGGAGCCAGGTAGCTGTTACCCACGAAGTACTGGGCATAGGCCGAATTAGGCTTTCCTTTAGGCCAACTGCTGTGCAAGGTATATCCCTGCTGATCGAGCCAAGCACAGAGTTCATCAACCAGCTCTTGGGAATTACCCATGTTCACCGCGCCCTGCTTGTGCGCGGCCAGCTGCGGAGCCACCCCAACAAGACCGCTCAGGGCTGCCACGGTAACTATTTCACGGTCTGCGGCGCTCAACTGGTCGCCAGCGAAAATGTCACCGAAAAGGTGCGACTTGAGATAATAGTCGTCCTGCGGGCAGAAGGTATAGTCAAACGGACGTCCCGAGAGCTGTGTTTGGTTCTTCACGCCCAACTCGTATGCCTTGCGGGCATCGTCCCACTCGGCAGGGCGCGTCCAGGGTTTGCCCTGCTGCCAGGCAGGATCAGCGTTTTCCAGCACCTTGCCAAGCACACCCAGTGCATTGAGCGAACGCGGAAATCCCGTATAAGCATAGAGTTGCGAGAACGCCTCTTTCAATTCATTAATGGTCACGCCCTTGTCAAGCGCCTGCCGTACAGCAGGTTCCAACCGTTCCAAATCACCCTGTGCCATCAGGCAGGCACATGCCGCCAAGCCCTGTTGACGCTCGGTCAGCGTCTGACTGTTTACTGTTGCCATCGCCAATAATGCTAAAATTAATAATGCTGCGGTTCTCATTTCAGATTATCCTTAAAAAATTGCTCCATCTTGTCGTAAGGAATCTCTCCGTTCTTGTCGTCATAGAGGTCGGTATGCACCGCACCGGGAATGATGAGCAACTCCTTGTTGCCCACGGTTTTGCTCACGCCATCGACCTTCACGCCAGTCATCTTCTCAAAGGCATATTCACTGAAGTAGCGCGAGTGCGCTTTCTCGCCATGGATAAGCAGCACGGGATTTTCAATCTCGTGGGCCCAGGCAAGCAAGGGCTGGTTCATGAACGACTGACAGCCGATAACGTTCCAGCCGTCATTGGAATTGCCGCTGCGCTCATGGTAACCGCGCTCGGTCTTGTAATAATCGTAGTAGTCCTTCACAAAGAATGGTGCATCCTCGGGCAGCGGGTCTATCACACCGCCGGCACGCTTATAGGTACCTGACTTGTAATCCTCGGTGCGCTGGGCAGCAATCGCCTTGCGTTTCTCCATGCGTTGCTCACGGCTGTCCTCGCTCTTGAAATAGCCTTCCACATTCACCTTGCTCATGTCATACATGGTCGAGGCTACAGTAGCCTTGATGCGGGGATCGAGGGCCGCAGCATTGACTGCCATACCGCCAAAACCGCAGATGCCAATGATACCGATACGTTCAGGGTCAACATTTTCCTGAACCGAGAGGAAATCGACAGCAGCCAGAAAATCCTCGGTATTGATGTCGGGAGATGCCATGCGACGAGGCTCGCCACCGCTCTCACCAGTAAAAGAGGGATCGAAAGCAATGGTCAGGAATCCACGCTCGGCCATATGTTGGGCATAGAGGCCGCTCGATTGTTCCTTCACCGCGCCAAACGGGCCACTCACGGCAATCGCAGCCAGCTTCCCTGTAGCGCCCTTGGGGGTGTACATATCTGCAGCCAGTTCGATGCCATAGCGGTTTTTAAACGTGACCTTCTTATGGTCTACTTTGTCACTTTTGGGGAATGTCTTGTCCCACTCCTGAGTCAAATTCAATGTCGTTTTCATATCATCATCTTTGTTACTACCATTGGTTGTGCAGCCAACAAGCATAATGCCCATCACCACTGCAAATAAAATTCTCTTCATCATCTTTCTTACTATATTTTGTTACCTAACTCAAATGCCTCCTGAAGTTTGGGAATACCCTCAATTTCACCGGACCTGTTCACGCCTCCACAAAAAAGGACGCCAGCCAAACGGCTCTTGGGATAACAGTCTATCCATCCCATCAGACCAGCCTCGGCACGCTTGGGAGTATGCTCCTCATCTTCGGCAGCTGTGGTCATCAGATAAATATCGCGGAACTGATAATCCTGCGGATACATGGCGTTCATGCGGTCAATGAGCGTCTTCATCTGCCCGCTCATCTCATAATAATAGATGGGAGTTGCCCATGCTACGACATCGGCCTTCAGCACCTTGGCCATGATATCGTTTACATCATCATTGATGACACACCGGCCCAGCTTCTGACAGGCAAGACAGCCCTTGCAGAATTGAATGTTCTTGCCCACGAGAGATATCTTCTCCACCTCATGTCCGGCGGCTTTAGCACCTGCAACAAACTGGTCGGCCAGCATATCGCTGTTTGAGCCATGGCGCAGGCTCGTTGAAATGACAGTCACTTTTTTCATATCCTAAATATCTTATATTTTATACTTCAATCTTCTTGATGACTTTGGCCGGAACGCCGCCAACAACCGTGTTGGGCGCTACATCGTTGGTGACAACAGCGCCAGCAGCCACGATAGCACCATCACCGATAGTGACGCCAGCAAGAACGGTGGCGTTTGCCCCAATCCAGACGTTCTTTCCAATGTGGATTGGCGCATAAGTCATTCCGGCACGTTTGTCCGGCTCAATCATGTGGTTGAGTGTCGCCAGCACAACATTGTGGCCAATGAGCGCTCCCTCATCAATAGTGATGCCACCCTGATCCTGGAACTTGCAGCCCATATTGATGAATACGCGTTCACCCACAACGGTATTCTTGCCGCAGTCGGTATAGAACGGAGGGAACATCCCAACGCTTTGGGGAAACTCACGTCCCCAAAGTTTCTCAAGCAAGCCGTGCAGCTCCTCGGGGGTGTGGTACTTGCCATTGATTTCGGCCGTGATCTGCAAAGCCTCCTGAGAAAGTCGATGAAACATCATGTGTACCTCAGAACCGCCCTCAATAGGCTTGCCCGATGCCATATAATCCCTGAATTCTTGTATCGTCATATAGTCAGTTGTTGTTAGTTTTAAGTCGCTAGTCGTTTGTATCTGTTAATGCTAGTGGCTAGTGACTAAGGTCTCGAATACAATGCAAAATTAAACAATCTATTTGACAATGGTATTACACAAATTGGCTGACAATATACCAATTTCAACGAAAACAACTGTTTCTCGCATAATTTGATACCATTTTTGGCTTAATTTTCCCGTTTTTTTTATATCTTTGCACTATATTTTAGGCGTTAGTAATCGTACTTAAAACTTAGAACGTTAATGAAGAATATTCTGAAAGTTGACACGCCTAACGATTATGCTCGGTTTGTAGAGGCTCCCGAGCTGCATCCGCTGGTCAGCATCATCCACTATGATGAGTTGGCTCCTTTTCGCCACAGCCTAAACAACTACAGTGTCTATGGACTCTTCATCCAACGGCAATTTCCCAAGATTCTCTCCTACGGCATGAAAACCATACAGACCGATGATGCCTCAATCATCGCTGTCGCACCTGGCCAACTGGGCGGACTGGAGGATAACGGCGAACGGATCTCGCTGAGCGGATGGGCGCTATTGTGGTCACCAGAACTGCTGCATGGTTCTGAACTGGAACACCACATGAACCGTTATCCGTTTTTCTCTTATTTCTACGACGACTCCCTGCGCATGGAGCCAGACGAATGGCTCCGCATCTCACAACTGCTCACCCTAATGCGGCAGGAGCTGACCGATCACGACGACTCGCCCACCCTCAAGAGCATCCTGATTGCATACCTGCGACTGCTGTTGGAATACTGTAATCGCATCTACCTGCGACAACTCTCTCAAGAGGATCGGGGCGGTGACGACTTGCTGAAACGGTTTCACGGCCTGCTGCAAAAGTACTTCAGTGAGGGGCGCCAACTTTCGGAAGGCCTTCCCACCGTTGCCTATTGCGCTTCGGAATTGGCCTATTCGCCCAGATATTTCGGTGACATTATCCGCAAGTCCACTGGAGGCACGGCCATCGGCTACATTCACGCCTTTATCATCAACCAAGCCAAAAGCCTGCTGATGCACGGTCACAACGTCAGCGAAACCTCACGCCTGCTCGGCTTTGACTTTCCGCACCATTTCACCCGCCTCTTCAAGCGAGTAACAGGCCTCACCCCCAGCGAGTATCTCGGTAAATAAGTATAGCGTTAGAATGTCGATGCCGTTGCACTAGTGAACAGCCATTGGCCGTCACGCTTGATCAAGTGGAATGTGAGCTGCAGCGGCCAGGTGTGGCGACCACCGCCAAAGACCGCGGCCGACACGCGGCTGCGGCCCTGCAGTGTAGCCCGTTCATTGTCGGCGGTCACCGTCATTTGTTCATGCTCGGCCGAGTAATAGTTCAGCGTGCCATCGGCAATGGCACCGATATAGGCCTGCTTGGACTGCCGCATTCCGGTCATGTGTACCAGTACAAACTCTGGTGCATAAATGCGGTTGAGCGTGGCGGTATCCTTGTCCACCATTGCCTGGTACATCTCGCGGTAGAGCGCGATAATCTGCCCTTTGTCGTCCATCGTTCTATCGTCTCCTTTCTGTAGACCAAATAACGTGATTGCCAGCCCTGAAAACAGGATGATGAGCAGCGGTCGCATCAGTGAGTGGACTTGAGGTACTGCAGATCACCATACCAGTAGCTTGCAGTGCAGCCGCCATCAATAAGCAGGTCGGCACCGCTGATGAAACGTCCGCGCGAGGACATCAGGAACTCGGCCAGGTCACCCACCTCGTCGGGGGTGCCGGCGCGACGGGCTGGCATACCCTCAATCATCTTCAGATAGCCGTCTTTGCGGGGGCCATGCAGTTCGTCATTGGCCAGCGGTGTGATGATGATGCCTGGTGAAATTGAGTTGATGGTGGCTCCGCGACGTCCCCATCGCGTGGCCTCCATCATCACGCGCAGCACATTGCAGCGCTTGGAGTACTGGTAAGCCTTGAGCGTGTCGTTGATTTCCGTCAGGAACGGCAGCTCGAGCAGTTCGTCAACGGGAGTTGTGGCTAAGGCGTCGTTTTGTTCCTGGGGCAATGCCGGCAGGCGGTGACCGCTCTGCGAGGAGATGATTACACCCGAGCCGCCCTGGGCAATCACCTTGCCAAATTCCTCCAGTAGCACGCTCGTGCCATAGAGGTCCACCCGCAGGATTTCCTCGACGGGAGCCTGCGACGGCGACACGCCAGCCGCATTCACCATGTTCACCACTTCGCCCTTGCTGGTTGCAAACTCTACAAGGCGCAGGATATCCTCCTTGAAACCCAAGTCGCATGGGATGACGGAGCATTCAAACCCCGCGTCCTCCAGCGTCTTGGCAGCACGCTGGGCATTCTCTACCGAGTTGTCGGCCAACACGATGTGCCGTCCCGCCGACACGCGACGGATAATCGCCAGGCCGATGCTGCCAGCACCCACTAGTACCGTGATTGCTTTCTCCATGGACTTATCCGTAATTCTCGATCAGATACTTCACAAACTGCGGGTCGCCAAAGTTGATGGTGCCTGTGTCATGCTGGTTGAACTTGGCAATCTGAGCCATCTCTTCGTTGGTCAGCGTAAAGTCGAAAATATCGAAGTTCTGAGCCATGCGATCTTTGTGGCTAGACTTGGGAATGGCTACGATGCCGCGCTGAGTGAGCCAGCGCAGGGCCACCTGAGCGGCATTCTTATTGTACTTGGCGCCAATGGCTGCCAGTTCCTCGCTCTTGACAATGCCATCGACACCCTGTCCGCCCAGCGGTCCCCATGCCATCATCTTCGTGCCGAACTCATCATGTATTGGCTCGATGCCCGTCTGCTGGATGAGCGTGTTGCACTGCAACTGGTTCACCATCGGCTTCACATCCACGTAATGGGCAAAGTCAAAGAAGCGGCCTGCCTGGAAGTTGCTCACGCCGATGGCGCGCACCTTGCCGGCACGATAAGCCTTCTCCATCGCCCGCCATGAGCCGAACACGTCGCCATAGGCCTGGTGGATGAGCAAAAGATCGATGTACTCCGTCTGCAACTTGCGCAGGCTCTCGTCAATGCTCTTCGCAGCCTTTTCTTCGCCCGCATTGCTGATCCACACTTTTGTCACAAGGAACAGGTCTTCACGCTTGATGCCGCTCTTGCGCCAGGCATTGCCTACGCCCTCCTCGTTTTGGTAAGCCTGAGCAGTATCAATCAGGCGGTAACCCACGCTCAGCGCATCACTCACACATCGCTCACACTCGTCAGGACTCACCAGAAAAACGCCGTAACCCAGAGTCGGCATCTCAACGCCATTAGATAACTTAATGTATTCCATAATTCTTTAATTATAAGAATAATACCTAAAACCTAATACCTTTCAGCCACTTCTCCACCTTGGCCTTTCCGGTGCGCACCTCGTGGCCGTAGATGCTGAAGCCCTTGGTGACGTTAGCACCAGGGAAAGCCGCTTTCACGTCTTCCACACAATTGGCCAAACCGCTTCCCTCGTGGGTGGTAAAGGGAATAACCGTCTTGCCCTGCAGATCGTCGCCATGCTTCTTGAAGAAGGTGAACATTACCTGGGGATAAGTGCCCCACCACACGGGACCGCCAATGAAAACGGTGTCGTAGGGAGCTAAGTCCACGTCGCCCTCATACTCGGGAAGTTCACCATTATTAGCTTCTTCCTGTGCAAGATTGATTAACGGCGTGTAAGCCATGCCATCATACTTGTGCGTCACAATCTCAAACTGATCGGCACCCGTCATTTCACTGATGTAGTCGGCTACGATCTTGGTGTTGCCCACTTCGATGTTTCCTACCGAGTAGTTGTCTCCCGCATGTGAGAAGAACACTACCAAAGCTTTACCTTTAGTTTCCATATCTTTTTCTTGTTTTGCCTGGCCGCTGCATGATGTCGATACGAGCAATGCCAGCGCGATTGTGATGATATTCTTGATACTCATTTTTTCAATTATTATTGCCAAAGTTTAAATTCTCCTGTACGGATAGCAGCGATGACACCGCCATCAATGAGCAAGTCTGTACCGGTGATAAAACGAGCATGCTCACCAAGCAGGAAGGCTGCAGCCTCGGCAATCTCGTCACTCGTGCCTGTTCGCTGTGCGGCCGAGGCATCAATCATGCGTTGGTAACCCTCACCATTGGCGTTGAACTCGTCATAAGCCAGCGGGGTGACGATAACGCCCGGAGAGATCGTGTTGATGCGGGCACGACGTTTGCGCCAACTGGTGGCAGCGGCACGCTGCGCCTGCAAGTGGTTCATGCGCTTGGCAATCATGTAGGCAAAGCCTGAGTTCTGCATGGCCACTTCCTGGATGAACTGAACGTCCTTCAGACCTTCGGTCGGAGTGTTCACGAGTTGCAGTTCGATGTCGTTGGGGATGGGATACATATAAGCGGCCTGGCTCGAGATGATAAGTCCTGCGCCTCCTTCGGCCATCACTTCTCCAAAAGCATCCACGGCGTAGCCCGTGCCCACCATGTCGAGATCCACAATGTGCTCCGGACTGGCCTGATTAGGCGATGCACCGGCAGTGTCGATGAAATACATCACGGGACCCAGCTCGGCGGCCTTGCTGGCAAATGCCTCCACGCTGTCCTTTTGCAAGGCGTTCACCACCATGGTCTCCACATCATATCCGCTGCGTTTGAAGTCCTCGCCTACGCGTTCCAGCGCCTTCTCGCTGATGTCACCCAGCAGGATCTTCTTTCCGGCTGCAATGCGGCGCACGATGGCGGTTCCCATACTTCCGGCACCCAACAGTGCCACTACTGCTTTCTTTTCGTTTCTGTCAAAAATCATATTCTGTCCTCCTGTACTTATATGGTTTTAATCAATTTTGCCGGATTGCCGCCCACAATAGTGCTGGGCGCCACATCCTTGGTCACAACGGCACCCGCCGCGATAACGGCATTCTCGCCGATAGTCACTCCAGGCAGAATGATGGCTCCCACGCCTATCCACGCATTACGGCCGATGTGGACGGGGTTGCAGCGCAGCACCATGCGGTTATCAAAATCATGGTTATCGGTGACAATGCGCACGTTAGGCCCTATCATCACGCCGTCGTCGATGGTGATGCCGCCTGCGGCCATGCACGTCAGCGAGTGATTGACAAACACACCCTTGCCAATCTTCATCTGGCAACCGAAGTCAATCTGCATCGGCGGCATGATGTAACTCGTCTTGTCTAGTCCGCCATTGAACAGTTCCTCCTCCATAGGACGTATTTTTTCCATATCGGGTTCGGTGGTGTTGATGCGATGACAAATCATGTTACAGCGCCCCATCTCCTGGATGGCTACCGCATACTCAGGCGTTGCCATATCGACATCAGCCCCTGAACTTAATTTCTTGAAAATATCCATCATATCTATAATCGTTTAGCGTTTTCGGGTTATATGTTCTTAATTCTGAATGCAAAATTACAATGATTCTCTGGTGCCGAAGTTTCACAAAAAGCACTATAGTTTTCACTTTTTGCACAAATCGTTTGTTTAGTCATTATATATCATGTAACTTTGTGGCCATGAAGGTCGATTTTCATTTTTCCACAGATTTCTACGGGATGAACGCCCCGCAGTTGAACCACACCTGCATACACCTGCTGTGCACAGCGGGCGAGGGCAGTTTCGTGTTCAATGAGCGGTGCTATCACATTGCGAAAAACGATCTGGTGGTGATTCCCATGCCCGATCGTGTCAGCAACCTTGCCGCCCATCCCGACATGCAGGTGGAGTGGTTTGCAGCCGACTACAAATTCCTTCAGAACCTGCTGCCATCCAACAACTACAGCATCGGCGGCAGCATCAGCCTGAACCAGGATCCCGTTGTGCCGTTGACCGATGAACAGGCCAACCATCTGCTGGATGATCTTCACAGGATTCACGACCGCATGGGAGACCTTCACCTGCAATTCTATCACGAGTTGATGGGCAGTCTGTGTCTGACTATGATTTACGATATCTTTGATGCCCATGCCCAACGTGAAACCACCGACACACACACCGATCGCACGGCTTATATCGTGAAGCAACTTATGGCAATGCTCGCCACCGGCATCAGCCGCACAGAGCGTGACGTGAGCTACTACGCCGAGCGGCTGAACGTTTCACCTAAATACCTCTCGGCCACCATCAAGCGCGTGACGGGCCACAGCGTCACCTCCTATATTGACCGCCACACCATTCCTATTCTCAAGGAACTGCTCAACGACGAGCGCCTGTCCCTTACCCAAATTGCCGAACGGATGAATTTCACATCTCTCTCCTATTTCAGCCGATACTGCACTAAGCACCTCGGCCAGTCTCCCAGTGTGTTCCGTCAGAGCCTACAGCCAATTCTAAATACTAAGTATGATCACCAACACCTGAAGCCTAAAGCCTAAATTCCATCGTGGTTTTTTGCACCTGCATCCCCATGTTTCTATAGAAACAGTACGCCGGGTCGTTTCCTTCCCACACATTCAATGTAATATTGCGGCAACCTATCGATGAGGCATACCCGCAGACATAGTCAAATAACGCTTTCCCCACATGCTTGCCACGTGACTCCTCATCAACGCAAATATCATCGATATAAAGCGTCTTGATGTCCTGCAGCAGTATGTCATCTTTGATTTCCGTAACCTGGCAGAACGCATAGCCCAGGACCGATCCGCCATCGTCATAGACAAAAACGGGCTTGCTTGTATCGTTGAGCAATGCCTGCAATTCCAGTGCGCTGTATTTGGTCGTATTCGGCTTGAACAGATCGGGACGAATCCCGTAATGCACCATGTTTACCTGGTGCAACAATTCCAGAATGCGCGGGATATCGTTTTCGTTCGCTTTTCTAATCATATTTTCCGATACATTTGATATTTCGTCTGAGTATGCAAAATAACAAAAAAGAATTGAACAATCCTAATAAAAAATGAGAACCCTGAAAGTCTTGAGTCCAACTTTCAGGGTTCCTTTTCTAGAGATTCATTGGTATAATATCAATCAATTTCCTCCCAGCAACCTGTCGATAAGTGCCGTTACATCGCCAATGGAAACACCTTGATCTCCATTAACATCGGCGCAAATGAGACAAACGCCGTCATTGCCACCCAGCAGGTAGTCAATCAGGTCGGTCACGTCCTTAATGGAGACATTACCATCGTGATTCACGTCGCCCGGCTGATGAATCGGCTCTGGCTGGTCAGTCAAGGTAACCACTTGGCTATTAGACTTCGCCGTGGTTCCATCCGCAAAATGGGTAACAACCAGGAAGCGGTAAGTTCCACCCTCGGTAAGTCCGGTAACGTTATATTCGGTTGAGGTAAGGTCGGGGAATACCAAGCTGCCCTCGAGGGTATTCATCTCGATGGGATCACGGTCATCGCCCGTTGTTACCACCACGTCATCCAGATAGAAGCCCATATAACGGCCTGTGCTGACGAAGCTCACCGTTGCGCCATCCTCGACGTTCTCAAACACAACGACATACTCCTCGGCCATTCGGGATAACTCAATCACCTGCTCCACGTCGCCACACGAAACATGAGCGGGACTGCTGGTGCTGCCTGAGTAACGGGCCTTGAACCTGACGGTAATCACGCCATCACTGCCAACACTCAGCGGCGGTGTTGTGAGCGTGCCGACATATTTCTGACCACCCACAATAAAGCAGCCACCGGCACCCAGATAGACAAAACTGCCGGTCCAGCCAGGATTGTCGCAATAGTTACCCACCTTGCTGCTTGCCAGGGCGGTAGCCTCATCGGTGTTCACGTCGATTGCTGCAAATGTCTCGTTGAGCAGCACCTCGTGGCTCGTGGATTCGTAAGGCTGAACATACAGGGTATAGCTATTCACATACTGCTCGGGAGTCACGTCAGTCCAGTCAGCAGTAAATGATGTAGAAGTTACATTGGCAGCCTCCTCCATCATGGCAGCGCGCCTGTCATACAGATAACCCTCAGGATAAACCTGGTAAAGCATCTCCTGTTCGCTGGAGAACATATAGCTCAGGTTGGTAAAGGCATCAAGTACAAAGTAGCCGTCGCCAGCACCGCTATAGCCCCAATTCACATGATACATGCCGCCTCCGCAGCCATCCACAACGAAACCGTGACCCATGTCCCTGTCCAGGTCAACTCCGCCATACAGGATCGGGCATCCTGCAGTCAGCTGGGCCTCGATCATTGCTGCCCATTCTTCGGCGCTGTAGTCATCGCGCGAGAGCAGGGTTGCATCGGCATTGTAGCCGAACAGCTTCATGCCTGCCAACTCGTCGTCGCTGTAAGCACCGCTGGCCGATGTGCCATAGGCCATGTGGCAAGCCTGTCCGCAATAGCGCATGAGCATGGCCACAGCATCACGCTGCACAGTGGTAGCGCTCGAGGTGTACTCGTCAAGCATATTGTCCCAGTCCAGCACGCCGCCAGGCAACGCGCCCACGGTCATGCCGTTGATATCCGACGTGTAGCCATCCATCGCAGGAGCCTCAGCAGGGAATTTCCAGTAATACATCACCTGGGCCATCGCAGTGGCGATGCATCCCGTGAGGCAATACTGGCTACCCACGGTCGGGCATTGATTATAGAAGGGTGATCGCTGGTTCCAGGTGCAGGAAATGAGCGGTGACACAGCCACCTGGTTCGAGCGCAAAGCGGTTTTGCTCACGTGCATTTCAGGATGCTTACGCACGTAATTCATTTGGCGCTTGTACTGGTTCAACAACCACTGCATGTTGCAGGGCATGTTATCCATATCCAGAGCTTGGGAGCCGCAGGCCAGCACATCGACAGCACGGTCATCACCGGCAACGATGACAAACGCGCTACCATCCTCGGCATTGAACACATAGTAATCAGAAACGTTTCGGTCCATCGACGCGGGTTCGGCATGAACGAGTTTCAACGCTTGAGTCGAACGGGCGGCATTAATGCCTGCGCGCTGATTCAGAAACTGCGATGCCTTGACTTGTGCGTCGGCGGCGGTCACTGCTGCCGCATGGCCGCTAAGTGCTACGAGAATACTTACAATAAATAAAAAAGGCTTCAAATAATTCATAATTTTTTAGTATTAGAAAAATAAAAACGCAAAAGTAGGTATTACTGATGGAACAGGAGCTATGATTCACCCAAAATCCACCCTGCACTACCCCAAAATCATGGATTTGGGCATTAAAAATGGGCGCATCCCAAGAGAAATGCGCCCATTAATGTCAATTATAAGCGTTCAGCCTATCGGTTTCCACCCAGCAACCTGTCGATGAGTGCAGTCACATCACCGATGGATACTCCTTCCACGCCGTTGACATCGGCACAGATGGGACAAACGTTGTCATTGCCACCCAGCAGGTAGTCAATCAGGTCGGTCACGTCTTTAATCGAGACATTACCATCGTGGTTCACATCACCATTCTGGTAACCGTGGCCTTGCTCCTCAAGCAGGGTAACGGTCTCAACATTGCTGGCAGCCTTGGTGCTGTCGATGTAATTGGCCTCGACATAGTAGGTGTAGGTAGCACCGGGAGTGAGGTTCTCGACCACGTAATACTGGTCGGTGATACCGGTAATCACGCGGCTGTCGGCATCGCCACTCTCATTGACGGCCTTGATAATCTCCTCGCCACCGATGATGGTCACGCTATAGAGGTAGAAGCGCTTCTTGTTGGCAATACCCGACAAGGTCACATGCTGGTCGGCCTCGGCAGGCACGCCAGTCAGCACAACGGTATATTCGACCTCATTTACATCCAATTCGATGGTATCGGCTACCTCGCCACAAGAAACGATAACCGAGCTGTTATCACTGCCATAGCTCTTGGCGCTGAACTTCACAGTCACGGTGCCTCCAAAGTTAGTCAGGTCAAGGGCGGGCGTGGTGAGGCTACCAATCTTGGTGCCTGCACCCAGCTTCACGCCACCACCACCAGCCAGATAGACGCCATAGCCAGTCCAGCCAGCGTTATCCAGGAAGTCGTCGAGCGTGCCAGTATCACCCATATCGATATTGCTGTCACTCTCGGGAGCATCCTCCGAGCCGCCGAAGGTCTCGGTCAGCAAGGTAGCGCCAGCGGGGATTTCCTGTTTCTTGTTCACATACAGGGTATAGCTAGTCACATACTGCTCGGGGGTCACATCAATCCAGTCGGCACGGAACGAGGTGGTAGTTACATATTCCTCGTCGGCAGGCTGCATTTCGGGTTCAAGGGTATCCATTGCGGCCGTGGCGGTGATGGTCACGGTCACATCCTCGGCACCTTCGCTGCTTAGGGTAATCGTTGCGGTGTGTTCTCCGGCAGCGGTGGGCGAGTAGGTCACGGTGATTGTAGCACCCTCCTCAGCATCAGCCATGCTGATGGTCTCGGGTTCAATGGTGAAGAAGCCCGTCTCGTCGGTCAGCGTCACAGTCACGTCACCCGTCAGGTCGCTGGCAAGCATATCGATGGTAGCCGTTTGGGTCTCCAGCACGGCAGCGGTCATCGTCAAAGTTTCGGCATCGACAATCATGGTGGGCACTGGAGCGGGAGCCTGCAGGGTCACCTGCTCATGGTTAGAAGCGCCCTTGCTGTTATCCACATAATTGGCCTCGACATAGAACTCGTAGGTCTGACCGGCAGTCAAGCCCTCAACGGTATAGGTCTTGTCAGTAATGCCCTTGATGATGCGGCTATCGCCAGCTGCCTCGGAGCCAGCATAAACAGCCACATCGTAGAGGTAGAAGCGCTTACCAGCGGCGGAGCTGGCAATGGTCACCTTCTGATCAGCGGCGGCGGTCACACCATTGAGGACTACATTGTAATTTTCGGCCTCGGCGGTGAGAGCCACGGTCTCACTTACGTCACCACAGGAAACGGTAATCGATGTATTGTCGGAGCCATAAGACTTGGCATTGAGGGCTACGGTGATGGCCCCGCCACAGTTGGTCAGGTTGAGGGCAGGCGTAATCACATAACCCTGCTTGCTGCCACTACCCAACTTGATACCGCCACCCACGGCCTCATAGACGGCATTGCCGGTCCAACCAGCGTTGTCGCAGTACTCGTCCAGAGTCTCGGCACGGTCCCTGGTGCCATCGGTAGTTACATTAATCTTATCGAAGGTCTCGATGAACATTGCGGCAGCAGCGCCCACACGGTTGACATACAGCGTGTAGTCGGTTACAAACTGAGCGGCAGTCTGGTCGGTCCACGTTGCAGTGAACGAGGTTTGGCCCACGTTGGTTGCAGCGGCCATAACGGGAGCGGTGGTCTGCAAGGTGGCCGTGCCGTTGATGGCAACGGTCACTTCCTCGGCACCCTCGCTGGCCACAGTCACGGCAGCCTCATGGTTACCGAGAGCGGTGGGAGCGTAGGTCACGGTGACGGTAGCACCCTCCTCGGCAGCAGCCTTGGTGATGGTGGCAGGATTGATGGTGTAAACGCCATTCTCATCGGTGAGCGTCAAGGTTACATTGCCCTTGAGGTCGGCACCCAGCACCTGGAAGGTGGCGGTTGCCGTCTCACCAGCATTAGCGGTCATTGTCAGAGTCTCAGGATCAACAATCAGTTCGGGAGTGGGCTCGGGAGTACCTTCCAGGGTCACGGCCTTGACATTGGACTGTTTCTTGCTGCCATCGGTATAGTTGGCCTCGACATAGAACTTGTAGCTGCCGCCCTCATTCAGGTTGGTGACAGTGTAGTTCTTGCTGGTGATACCCGTAATCACCTGGTGGCTGGCATCGCCCGTCACACTGGCATTGAGCATGGTGCGGCCCGGAGCGATCTCGATATTGTCGATGTAGAAGCGTTTCTTCTTGGCAGTGCCAGCAAATTTCACCTTCTGGCCAGCGGCGGCGGTCACGCCCGTCAGAGTAACCGTATAGTCAGCTGCTGTGGCCGTCAAGGCAACGGTCTGGCTCACATTGCCACACGAAACGACAACCGAGCTGGCATCGCTACCGTAATATCTGGCATTGAATTTCACCGACAAGGTGCCATTGCTGCTGCTCAAGTCAAGTGCAGGTGTCGTCAGGCTTCCTGCATAGTTGCCGCTGCCCACCTTGGCCGTACCACCGGCACCCTGATAAACGTAGGTGCCCGTCCAACCAGCGTTGTCGCAGTACTGATCCAGTGAGTTAGCGATGTTGGCGGTACCATCGTTCTCAACAGTAATACCCGCAAAGGTCTCGGTCAATATCACGTTGGGGTTGTATTCATCGACGTAGAGCGTGTAGTCGGTCACGTTCTCGCTCGGGGTCTGGTCGGTCCAAACAGCGCGGAACGAGGTTGCGGCCACATTGTCAGCATCGTTCATCTCAGGAGCATAGGTCTCCAAGGTGCTCTCAGGATAGACCTTGATGATCATGTCCTGATAATAATTGAAGGTCATACCACTAGCCGAGAAGGCATTCAGAGCATAATAGTTGTCGCCATAGCCGCTCCAACCGAAGTTCACATGATACTTGCTCGTGCTGGCATTATATCCGTCCACGATAAAGGCATGGCCGCCTTGACTGTAGTCATTGCCACCGTACATGATGGGACGGCCGGCTTCAAGTTCGGCCTGCATCATGGCGTGCCATTGCGTTTCATTATAATTGCTCTTTTCCACATAATCAGCATCGGAGCTATAGCCGAACAGTACCATAGCATCACGTTGGTCATTGCTGTAGGCACCACTGCCATCGGGCGAGTATTCCATGTGGACAGCCTGACCGCAATAGCGCATCAGCTTAGCCACAGCGTTGCCCTGTTCGGTGGTATACTCCACGCTGCTATAATCGTCAATCATTTTGTCCCACTCCAGCGTGGTGGCGGGCAGAGCCTCCATTGTCAAGGCGGGCACACCATAACTGGAGTTGGCCTGCTGGCTATATCCATCCAGTGCGGGCAGCGAAGCGGGATATTTCCAGTAATACATCACCTGTGCCATCGCCGTGGCCACACAGCCCGTCAGACAGTGCTGATTGCGGTAGGTGGGGCACTGGTTGTAATAGGGTGCCTCCTGGTCCCATGTGCAGGGCACCAGTGCAGGAACGCTAGATGCTCTCAGCATCGTTGACATCAGCATGGAGTGCGTCTCAACACTCATCTTGGGGTTGGCAAAGAGGAACTCCAGCTGCTCCTTGAAGTGACCCAGCCACCAAGCCACGTTGCTCGGCAGGTTGTTCACGTCCATGTAGCCACTGCCGTAGCCCAGGATTTCCTCGGCACGGTCATCACCGCTGACGATGATGTAGCCGCCTCCTTCCATATTAAACACATAGTAGTCAACGGCATCAGCCTTGACCTGGGACGCCTCAGCATGGGTCAGTTTCATATTAGCGGGCGATGCCATGAAACGTGTACCTGACTGAGAATTCATAAACTGGATGGCCTTGGCCTGTGCTGCTCGGCTATCCACATTGGCCGCCGTCATGGTGGCCACTGTCAAGGCCAGCATCACGAACACCAATGATTTCAGATAAGTTACTGTTTTCATAATGGTTAAAACATGAGTTAAACGATTAATGATATCTAATGATACAAAGGTACTGGAAGCATGTTACGGCCACAACATTTTTTGACGAACGGGCCGTTTTCTTAAGCGTAATGATAATTTGTGGGCAGTTGTCTGCCAAAGCACCCGGAATCGGGTCACATTGTCAGCAACAGGTCAATCAAGGCCGTGACATCACTGATGGCCACTTCATGGTCTCCATCTATATCGGCACGATTGAACATCTCAGGATCAACCTGATCCGACAACAGGCAATCAATCAAGACTGTGACATCGGCTATGTTGACCTCTCCGTCAAGGTTGAGATCACCCCTCATAGGAGGCTCCGGCTCTTTCATATACCAGAAACTGGCCAACCCGGCCTCCTCGTCAATCCGCATAGCGGTAATGGGTTTGTTCATATAGGTTCCGGTATAGACCCTTGCGGCGGGAATCGAGTTATTGGTGAGTGAATCCAGGTCTCCCAGTGGCCATGTGTCGGTCGAATTGCTGAAGCCCGACAAATTGTTATCGGCGGGGATAATGGTCATGCGCATGTGCTGTGAATAATTGTTGGGCGTGTTGTCTTCCCAAGCCGCCTTGTCATAATCCACATGCAGTATCAAGATGCCCTCGCCTGGCAAGTATGCGTCCCAATCGGTGCGTGTGCGATACTCCAGCAAGTAATACTCGTCGGGATTGGCATCATTGGTCACCTTGACTGCCGTGCCGCTGTCGCTATTGAGCGGTGCCATCGTGTACTGGGTGTTTTCCACGGGGTCGGTCAAGTCCATCCAGCCCATAAAGTTACGCTCATAGGAAGTATAGCCCACAGGCGTATGACTATTGTCGGCATAGCAACCGTGATCCATGATTGACCAGCTGCTCATGCCATAGCTGAAGCCGCCACTCGTGTTATAAAAATCAGGCAAGCCCAGGCAATGGCCGAATTCATGGCAGAAAGTGCCGATTCCGTCAATTTGGGTGCTGAAATTGCTGCTGCCCTCCAGCTCGTTGAATACGGCATACCTGTCGATGGTCACGCCATCGAGCTCAAACGGCCCGATAACGCTGCAACCCCAGTCATAGGACTCCTGCATGTCCCACTGGCAGGGCCATACCGATTCGGGCACAGAATAAGAGGCTTGGGCTTCTCCCACGCCTGCATAGAGCACGACAACCACGTCAACGTAGCCGTCGCCGTCATTGTCATAATCCGTGAAATCCACATTTTCAAGACCTGTGCATGCATCATAGATCATGGTTCCCAGTTGGGTGTCCAATTCGGTGTTATATCTGTACACGTTTGCACCGTAAAAGGCCCTGGTCTGGGGCAGATGCACGGGTCCCAATATGTCGAAACGGGGCGAGAACTGGCCTCGTGACTGGGACTGGAAGTAATGCAGGCAACTCTTGTCCATTTCATTGAATTGGCGCTGGAAGGTGGCCATAGGGTCTTCATCGATAAATTGCACATCGGTGTAATCGGCCAGGATGATGGGGATGCGCGGCGTGCCTATAGTGGGTACCTGCGGATGGTCGTTCTCGCCTTCACGGCGAGGTGTGCGGCGGGCACTGCCGCCTCGCATCATTTGGTTACGATAAGCCACCACAAATGCGGTCTCCTCTACCCCACGGTTGCCCTTGTCATGGGCGAGCACATTGCTCAACGAGCCGCCTGCCACATAGCAGTAATCGCCATGGCCGTCACGGGCGACCGTCAGGCCGTCCATGGTCACCATTGCGCGGTTCAACTCTCCGCCTTGCATCATCAGCGTCACCGTCGTGCCGTCGCTCTGTACATGGGTATAATAGTGTGCAGGCTTAGCCGGCACGGCAAGCATCACGCCCCAGCACATCATCGATGCGGTTATGGCGAGTATGGTCCTTCTCATCTTCTTCATTTCTTGTTATTGATAGTTTCTTCCTTTACATATTCCTGCATCGCCTGTTTCCAGTCGTGGTCATTGCTCACATCTACAAAGTCATCTATCTTCCATACGCCGTCCTCGTTGACCAGCGTGAGCGACACTGGCTTGGATGTGTCCAGGTTGCGCAACTCAAACTCGACGGAGGCAGTGGTCGGGGTTACGGACAGTACTTTCACGTCGCCGATCGACAACTGGTGCCAGTCCTGAGCCATAATCCAGTAGTCGGCTTCCCAGAAGCCCAACTCGCCAGCATGGTAAAGGCTGTCAATCTCAGCAATCTGTCGCACCAGGCTGTTCCACTCGCGGCTGCAATAATTCCCGCTGAAATCACGGCGGCTGGCTTCGGCACCCTGCTCTACTGGACGGTCGAGGTTGCGCAGCGAGTCCTCCAGGTTATATGCCTTAAACACGTCGCCATAGATTTCCTGCACCCGTGCTACCACGGCGCTGGAGTCTGATACTTGACCCGTTATACTATCGGTTGAAGGCTGATTGTCTTTTACTGCTTTGCCGGTGCATCCGCACAAGACGCATGCCACCACGGCCGTCAAAATCCATTTCCACATGACATCATTTTTTTTATTGGTTTCAAACCCTGCAAAGTTAAGCCTTATTTTACAATCGTCCAAAAAGTTTTACTTTTAACGTTAACAAAACTGATAGCCAACCGAACGGAAACTAAAACTTATTTAGTACCTTTGTGGCGAAATGCTTAAGATTGTTGCCATCATGTTGAGCGGTATGGCTGTCGGTGTCCTGATGAGGAAGCGACGGCTGAAGTTAGTGCCTCATGCCGTGACGGTCCTTATCTGGCTTTTGCTGTTTTTCCTGGGCGTGGAGGTCGGTGAGAATCCGCAGGTCATCGAGGGCATCACGAGCCTGGGACTGGAAGCCCTGTGGCTGGCACTGGCTGGACTCGCCGGCACGATACTGCTGTCATGGGCGCTGTGGCGATGGACGAGAAGGGAAGGAGGTAAACCATGAAAGGAAGCCTCATCATCGTGGGTTTCTTCATCCTAGGCATCATCTGCGGACTGATGCACTGGCTACCTGACCTGAACGCCTACGGCAACGTGAGTTTCCTGACTCTGTGTGCCCTGCTGTTTTGTGTGGGCATGACCGTGGGCAACAACACTACCCTACTGAAATCTTTCACCAAGCTGGACCCTCGCCTGATGCTGCTCCCGCTCATGACCATCGTCGGCACCCTTGCAGCCACTGCCGTTGCCTCACTGGGGTTACCCAACCGCAGTCTGGCAGACTGCCTTGCCGTGGGTTCTGGTTTCGGCTACTATTCACTGTCGAGTATCCTCATCACACAGTACCGCGGTCCCGACCTGGGAACCGTAGCCCTGCTGGCCAATATCATCCGCGAGGTATTTACACTCTTGGGGGCTCCATTGCTGGTCAGGTATTTCGGCCCCTTAAGTCCCATATCCTGTGGTGGTGCCACAACAATGGACACGACCCTACCCATCATCACGCGTTGCAGCGGCCAGGACTTCGTACTGCTCTCGCTCTTTCACGGCTTCCTTGTCGATTTCTCCGTCCCCTTCCTGGTCACTTTCTTCTGCTCCCTCTAACGACTTCATCAAACAACACGCTTTTTTCAAACAACACAAACAACAAGAAAACAAGGGGATGTGTCATAACATTAGCCTGTAATTATATGAGGTTGTTGCAAAACTAATGCCTCAAAAATAATCGCGCTACGCGCGAGAAATTAAGCAAAATTATAAATAAAATTATAATAAAAATTTATTTTGTTTAATTTTTATACAAATTTTGTTTAATTTCTCGGCCGCAAGGCCGATCAAAGTTCTAGGCGCGAATTATGACACACCCTCTTATTTATCGTTGTTCAAGTTGTTTGAAATAAATAGCTGTTTGGTTTCCTCACTCGGCGCAGAGGTCGCGGGGGAAGGTGTCGATTTGATTCATGCGCTTGAGGATGGTATTGTGCATCTTGCGCATTCTGGCGCTGGGGTGGCCGCTGTCGCGCTCCAGGGGGTTGGGCAGCGACACGGCGATGTAAGCACACTGGGAACGCGTCAACCTGTCGGGCGTAGTACCGAAGTGGAGACGCGCCACGGCATCAGCGCCGTAAATCCCGCACCCCATTTCGATAGAATTGAGATAAACTTCCATGATGCGCTCTTTGCCCCAGATTTTCTCAATCAGGAAAGTGAAATAAGCCTCCAAGCCTTTTCGCAGCCAGGAACGCTTCTGCCACAGGAACACGTTACGGGCCGTCTGTTGGCTGATGGTGCTCGCACCCCGCTGGCGCTTGCCTTCCCGAGCCTCAAGCTGAGCCTTCTGAATCTGTTCCAGGTCAAAACCGCTGTGTTTAAGGAACAGATTGTCCTCGCTCGCCATCACTGCTTGAGGCAAGTGATGGGTGATCCTGTCCAGCGACACCCAGTGGTGATTAATCTCGGGGCTATCGCCATGCATGACCGCCTCGACAGCGCGGATGAGCATCAGCGGCGTGACATAGACGGGTATATACTTGAGGATCACCACCGACAGAATCGTCGAGGTGAAGAAGAAAATCAATATGTTGCGCAACCAGCGACTAACTTTTTTCATTCAAGCCTTCAATTTATTACTAAACACTACTCGGCAATATTCAAGCCAAGTCTTAAACATTGCATTCAGGACAAAGCCCCTTGAGCACATAATTGATACTATGTATCTGGAAATTACCTGGCAGGGCGACCAGCGGCACCTGGGTCGTCTGCAGGCAGAAGGTACGGCCACACCGCTCACAGTTGAAATGGGCATGCATGTGGTCGATGGTTCCGTCATCCTCACCGCAATGACAGTCGGCAGCGCACACCGCATATTTGAACATGCCCGTGCCGTCGTCGATGGCGTGAATCAGGTGATGGGTAAGAAACAAGGTGATGGTTCGGTAGATGGTTGATTTATCCACCGAGTCCAACTCGTCCTCGAGGCTCTGCAACGAGAAAGCGTCCTCGTGGGCCATCATCGTGCGCAGCAGCAGGATGCGTATGGCCGTCGGCTTCACATCGTGCTGCACCAACTTTGCGATATATTTACTCTCGTCCTTCATGACCGATTTCAAACAGGGAGAAATTGACCTTGCCATAGACCCGCTGTTGCGAGAAATGCGGCAACGCGCTGAAATCATGCTCACGCGGATGTTCCATGATGAACAACGTCCCTTCATGCACCAGCTGAGAATCGAGCACCAGCTTGGGAATCTCACCAAAACGCGGCAAGTCGTATGGCGGATCAGCAAATATCACATCAAACGACTGGCGACACGTGGACAGGAACTTGAACACGTCACCACGAATAAGCATCAAATTGGGATCTCCCAATTGCTGCTGCACCTTTTTAATGAATTCGGCCTGGGTGCGCGCCTTCTCGACAGCCGTCACTTGAGCGGCTCCACGGGAGAGGAACTCAAAGCTCATCGCCCCCGTGCCTGCAAACAGGTCAAGCACCGTCTTGCCTTCCAGGTCAATGATGTTGCCCAAGACGTTGAACAGGTTCTCGCGAGCCATGTCGGTCGTGGGGCGGGCGGTGATGTTGGTGGGCACGTCAAAGCGGCGGCGCCCGTATTTTCCGCTGATTATTCGCATAGGGCAAGCAGTATTAAGTCCAGTGGTGCCTGCATCGCGTTGCGCCCTAGCTGCATGGCGGCAGCAGGATATTCGGCAGGCATCACATATTTCACGTATTCCCGAAGCATTGGGGTCATCAATGCCCGCAGGTCCCCATCACCGGCAAGCTGCAGTTCATCAGAAAGCTGGTCCAGACCATGGGTGCGCCAGGCATTAAGTGCATAGTAAGCAGCATCCTGGGCATTGTCAAACGGATAGGTATTGGCACACAACAAGCCGCCATCTCGATAGATAGCCATATCCATGCCTGCGGCTTGCAGATGAAGGAACATCTGGGAGCGGCCGCTGTCACGGTTCACACGCTCGAAATGCTCACACAAGGGCATCAGGTGGTGATATACGGCAGGATAGTTGAATGTGCGACCCAGAAAAGCCTGCATGCCGCGGGGCATCAGGAAGGCAATCTTCACACCATTTTCAGGCATGGCGCACACCGCCGCATCGCCATCCATCCCTTTAAAAGCGCGACGGGCCAGCATCAGGCAGTCTTCATCGGCCACATCCTGGGGCAGCAGCACGAATTGTCGGGAATGAACGATCACACTGACCCGCTTATACTCGTTGAGCAATTCGGGCGTGTCATAGATGGCATCCTCCAGCCCCTGCAACGAGTCATCGGCAAGTTCCTTATTGCCAATGATGAGCGAGCCCGCTACCGATGGTGTGTACAGGATATAATCCAATGTCCCGTCATCAATCGACACGAGCAGTTGCCAAGCCTCGGGATGCTGTATGTTTACAGTGCCTTTACCTTCCATGATTCCGCAAAAGTACAAAATTCTCTTCATTCACCACAAAAAAACGGGGCTTCTCTTGTTCATGTATGCCAAATCGCATATCTTTGCGCATAATATTGTGACACATTTAACCAAGTTTATTATTCAAATACATACTATGACCTTCAATAGATTTTTTGGGGTAACCGCCCTGCTTTTGACGATGCTACTCGCAGCTTGTTCGGGAGGTGGCAAGGTATCGAATGAACAGTTTAACTTTATTGAAGATCTCGGAATTACCGTCAACGACAAATTGCTGTTGCCGGACACTCTGACGTTGCCCGACATCTATTGCGGAGACCCTGAACAGGACTCTGAAGACATCCCGGGCCACAAACTTTCACAAGACCAATACCAAGCACTCGTCGTGCCTGCGGGCAGCAATATTGCCGATGCCATGAGCAACTGGCTGCTGATGGGCGTGCGCGACATGGGCGACGGAATCACGCTGGGTGCTTTTTACTCGTGCAATGGCTTGGGATATTGCGTGGATCTGGTCACTTACGACAAGCAGGGCAAGGTGCTGGATGCCGTCAACACACGCGAAATGCACATGCTGTGGCGCGTTGACTTGTCCGATAACAAAAACGATTCGGTATTTACGCTCGACAGCCACATCACCTTTGACGGCGATGGATTGACCTTGCACCGATTGATGGGACGGTGTGTGATGGATTTTGAAGGCGAAATCAAGGGCAAACCCCTGTGGCAGCAACAATGGGACCAGCGATATGCCATCAATGCCAAGGGCCACTTTGTGCTGAAAGACCAGCAGGTCATCAATGAGCAGGGCAAAATTGACTACTATGCCGCAATGGATTTCAAGTCATGGGACATGCTCGTTTGCTCGAAATATGACCCCAGCATCATGGACGCATGGAACAACTTCACAACCAAGGTCGAAGAAACCTATTCGCCCGATTACACACTAAATCCCTTCCCACTTGATGTAACCCAGCTATACAAGATGAATCCGCAACGTTTTCTCAGGTGGATGGCTCTTCACCGCGAACCGGGCAACAAACTGCTACGCTATTTCAAGCTTTCACCTGGCGACCGTCCTGACCTGCTGCAAGAGATTGCACGCATCGACGACCCGACAGACCGGATGTGGCTCACGTCACTTGTCAACTCCTGGGACGACAAGCCCTTAACGAAGCATCTGTAAACTGATGGGATGTTGCAAAAATGGCGAAAATCCATTACCTTTGCAAATTGAAACTAAATCAAAATAATATGGCAACAGTTGACGACAAGAAAATCATCTTCTCGATGGTGGGTGTGAGCAAAACCATCCAGCAGAACCAGAAACAGATTCTCAAGAACATTTACCTCTCATTCTACTATGGCGCCAAAATCGGCATCATCGGTCTGAACGGCGCGGGTAAATCCACGCTGATGAAAATCATCGCCGGCCTGGAAACACAATACCAGGGACAAGTGGTATTTGCGCCTGGCTACACGGTGGGATACCTGCCCCAGGATCCACAACTGGACCCGACCAAGACTGTCAAGGAGGTCGTGCAGGAGGGCGTACAACATGTGGTGGACACGTTGAAGGAATTTGAGGAAATCAACCTCAAGTTCGGTATGCCCGAGTACTACGAGGACCCCGAGAAGATGGACAAATTGTTTGCCCGTCAAGCCGAGTTGCAGGACATTATCGATGCCACCGACGCCTGGAATCTGGACAGCCGTCTGGAGCGGGCGATGGATGCCCTGCGTTGCCCCGAGGGTGACCAACTGACCGAGCACCTGAGCGGCGGCGAGCGTCGCCGTGTGGCCCTGTGCCGCCTGCTGTTGCAGAAACCCGATGTGCTGTTGCTCGACGAGCCCACCAACCACCTCGATGCCGAGTCCATCGACTGGCTGGAGCAGCACCTTCAGCAATATGAGGGTACGGTCATCGCCGTAACCCACGACCGCTATTTCCTTGACAACGTGGCTGGATGGATTCTGGAACTTGACCGTGGCGAGGGTATCCCCTGGAAGGGCAACTACAGCAGTTGGCTGGAACAAAAGACCCAGCGTCTGGCTCAAGAGGAAAAGACCGAAAGCAAACGCCAAAAGACGCTGCAACGCGAGCTGGAATGGGTACGCATGGCACCCAAAGCCCGACAAGCCAAAGGCAAGGCCCGTCTTAACAGCTATGATAAACTGCTGAATGAGACGGTCAAGGAGAAGGAGGAAAAACTCGAAATCTTCATCCCTAACGGTCCCCGCCTGGGCAACAAGGTCATCGAGGCTCAGCACGTGGCCAAAGCTTTTGGCGACAAGCTGTTGTTTGACGATTTGAACTTCATGCTGCCGCCTAACGGCATCGTGGGCGTCATCGGCCCCAATGGTGCCGGCAAGACGACGCTGTTCCGCCTGATTATGGGTCTGGAGAAGCCCGACAGCGGCACGTTTGAAGTCGGTGAGACGGTCAAGGCCGTCTATGTGGATCAGCAGCACACAAGCATCAATCCCGACAAGACAGTCTATGAGGTAATCTCTGGTGGCGTGGAATTGCTGCGCATGGGTGGCCGCGACGTGAATGCCCGCGCATACCTGTCGCGCTTCAACTTCAGCGGCGTGGATCAGCAGAAGAAATGCGGCGTGCTCTCGGGTGGTGAACGCAACCGTCTGCAATTGGCTTTAGCATTGAAGGAGGAGGGCAACGTCCTGTTGCTGGATGAGCCCACCAACGACATCGACGTGAATACCCTGCGAGCCCTGGAGGAAGGTCTTGAAGACTTCGCCGGATGTGCCGTAGTTATCAGCCACGACCGCTGGTTCCTGGACCGCATCTGCACCCACATCCTTGCCTTCGAGGGAAATAGCAACGTCTATTTCTATGAGGGCAGCTACAGCGAGTACGAGGAGCACAAACTCAAGCGCCTGGGCAAGGAGGAGCCCACCCGCGTGCGCTACCGCAAGTTAGAAGCGTAGATTGAGAAACTTAGAACATAGAATATAGAGATTTTGATATTTAGAGATATGAGGAATTCTGTTTTAATCATCCTGATGCTGGCTATTGTGTCGTGTACCGGCAAATGGCAACCGGGTGACCAGATTAAGAACGGCCACGATTTCCTGTGTAGCGCAGGCATCTGTGACGATTCACTCAACGTGGCCAACGAAGTCAACTACAACGACGACGGTGCAGCATTACCTCACCACATCCTTGACTTGACCGCCTGCCAGGCATTAGGCATCGATAAGGTGATGGGAGTGGATACGGCCTACAGCGTTGTGCGCGTGTGGGGCGTGAAGGACTTGGAAGGCAAGGGCATCAGCCTGCTGCTTGGACAAACCAGCTACAGCGACACCCGCACCTGCTGGCTAGCCACCTACGGCAGGGACGGCATGATTGACTTCATGCGCCTGGGCGAGTGTGGCGGCATGAATTTAATGTACTGGGACGACATCGACGAGCACACCCGCAACGTGGGCATCGACTCGATGCGCATGGTCATGCCCGACAAGTGGGACAAGCCCATCAACGTGAGCCGCTGGATTTCCTACAACGTGCAACGCGACGGTGTGGACACCGATTCCACACTCTGGTTTATCCACCACGAACTGCCCATCACCATCGGCAACGATGGCCATTTCACGTTGGGTAAGTTGGGCATCGTATACAGTTCTGACACCACCTTGCTCAACAATTACTGGCGCTACAAACGCCAACTTGAGGTGTTCTCATGGACCCCAATGAGTGACGGAACATTGTATGAACGACTGAACAATTTCCTTGAACAAGCCAAGGGAACCATCACCGACCCCACACAACTGCTGGGCGACTTCCACATGCTGATGGCTGGACGTATCTACGGTGACACCGAGAGGCTTATGCAATGGTGCTGTGACCATCCCAACAGCCAACTCACACTAGGCATGTTAAATACCTTCAAGGATGTAAACCCCGAGTGGATTCTCAACGACCTCAAGAAAATCAAGGACACAACCATCAGACAACGCGCTAAACAACTATTTGGACTATAGACGAAAAAGAGACGCAAAATTTTGCGTCTCTTTTTCGTTATATTGCAAGGATTATAAGTTGTCAGGGGGAGTGAAATCGGGCACCTCGGGCAATTCGACAGGTATACGCCTTACGACCACACCGTCACCATAGGCTTTATCACCCGCAATTCGCACATTCACGACAGCGTTACAACCTTTTTTTTCAGCCTCTTTCTTCAACTTTTCAATGGAGCCTTCGACTCCGGTGATGATTGCCTCACCAAAAATAAAGCCTTTTGACTCAACAATTTCATAGCCCATTACGTAAGGCAAAGTCGTTACAAATTGATTATCCATAATCCACGATTATAATTAGTTGTTTTCAACAAAAACACGCAAAAGTCATGCCAATTAATCTGTCAATAGAAAAAACGCTGATGCCGATCAGTTAAAACCTCATCATCCGCCGGCAGTAGAATTCTTTGCAGAAAAGCGAGATGTCATCCGAGGACAGGTTACACATCGGCGGCGTGGAGGAGTGAGGCGATGGTTTGCCACAGGATGGTAAGGGTTACGACACCCATCATGGCATTGTAAAGGATGTCACGCACAGTGACGGCGCCCCAGTCCTGGTCATGCCACATCACCAGCCAGCAAACGATGCAGGCCATCAAGGAGATGGCATAGACCACCGTTGTGGCCCACGACCCGCGGGGCTGCTTCTCGGGCAACTTGTTCAAGACGCGGCGGGTAAACCACGGGTTCTCCCCCGGGTCATGCGCGCCTTGCTTGAGCACTTGCGCCAGTTTCTTGTCTTCTTCGTTGGTATTCATATCTTGATAACGGTTTATTTGTCAATAAATTGTTTCATCTTGCCTTTAGCTCTGAAAATGAGGGATTTGACCGAGCCCTCGGGCATCTGCATGATCTTGGCTACCTGCTTTAAGGGCTGATCCTCGATATAGAACAGGGTGACGGCAACGCGCTCATTGTCGTTGAGCCGCGCCAGTGCCTCCTGAACAGTCATCGAGGCGTCAAAGGCGTCTGCATCGGCGGTGGTGACATCGCCCAGACGTGAGATGTCCTCGACATGTTCCTCTTGATGACGGCGGGTGTGGTTATAGAACTCATTGTAGGCGATGCGGTATAGCCAGGTGCCGAAAGACGAAAGCCCCTTGAACCCGCGTATGCCCACGTAGGCTTTGATGAATGTCTCCTGCGCCAGGTCGTCGGTCAGCATCTCGTCGCCCGCGGTCAGGTTCAGCAGGAACCGACGCACACGCGGCTGATAGGCTTCGACGAGCCGGCCGAATGCGTCCCGGTTGTCGGCCAGGGCGCATTGCGACAGCAGTCTTATTTCATCAAGCTTGGAAAGCATTGTTTTGTTTCTTTATCTTCTACAGGCCTCACACTAAGGCGCTATGATTCTTTTTTTTAGTCGCTAGGAATATTAGTAGGGTTGATAGGGCGTGTTGTCGTCCTCCCTGTAGTCGTTGTCCATGGGCGGCGGCACAGGGGTACCTTCACGCATCGGTCTGCTCTTGGGAGCCATCTGCTCGGCACGGTGCCACGCTTCTTCTAGCGCCTTCTGCTCCTTGTAGAGGATAAAGCCCTTGCACAGTCCCACAAAAATCAAGGCCAAACCGATTACCGTGAACGGGTCATTACCGCCAGCGACAAAGATACCGAACAATGTGAGGAATGCACCCCAACCCAACACCCTGATTGCGGGCATCATGGCACGCCAGTTGACCATATCGGTCATCACGACGGGATTGTCAGGTGTCTGGCCGCTGATGGGTGTGCCGACGGGCACTTGGCCGGGCTGCACAGGAGGAGCAGCGGTGACAACGGGACGCTGCACATAGATGGCGCTGCGCTTCACGTCGTTTAACGACAACTCATTGAGCGGATAGTTGTTCTCGATAGCCTTCTCGATGACACGGTACTTGTTGCGACGGTTCAAGAAGCGGAAGAACAGTACCAGGGCGACCAGTCCAAGCAAACAGAAAGAGCCGCTGATGGCCCATTGTTTGGCCACACTTGCCCACTGGTTGCTGATCTCCTTGATGTCCTCAGGATCAAGTTCGCCCCTTCGGTCACCGATTTCCACAGTAGTCCCGCCAGCGGTGAGGGTATCATCGAGCGCAGCGTTGATTTTGTCGCGCACCTTCTGCATCTCGGGCAGACCGCTCACGGTCACCGATTGGTCACCATCGGTGACAACAATCGAGTCGCCCTTGAATTCCACGTTAGCCTTGCTGGCAGGAGTCGCCTTCACATTTGGCACTGCGGTGGCGGAGAGCGCCATGGCCAGCATCATCATTAATGTTAAAATCGTCTTTCTCATTTTATTTCTTTTTTAAGTCGTTGTTAATTGTTAGTGGCTGTAAGCCGTTTTCATGCATTAGACGCATCATCTCAACAAAAAAGTTGCACAAAGATTAAAAAAAAATTTGAAATTCCATAAAACACACTCACTGTCAGCACAATAGCAAAGAATTTCCGATAAACAGCCTCGAAGAGGCTCGACGGGTCGAAGACCCGACTTTGTTGGGAAACACCATGCAAGTGGGTCGAAGACCCACGCAGCTTGGTGCCGGCAACACACCGCAAATGCCTCGAAGAGGCTCGACGGGTCGAAGACCCGACTTTGTTGGGAAACACCATGCAAGTGGGTCGAAGACCCACGCAGCTTGGTGCCGGCAACGCACGCCGCAAGTGCCTCGAAGAGGAACTTCATGTCAAGCGATGTTCATTCCATTCCATCCCCGACATCTCCACCATCCTTTTGTATTCTTCCTCAAAAGTATTCACCTTGTGGTGTTCCCGTTGGTTCATGATATACTTGATGATGGCATCCTTATCACGACAGCTGCATGTGAAAGCCCCATATTCCTTTCCCCATCCGCTGAATTGAGGAAAATAGACTTGCTGCTTTGCCCACTTGCTGCTACCCTGCTTGATGTCACGCACAAGGTCACTCAAGGCCACTGTCGGTGACAACTCAATGAGCATGTGAACATGGTTACATATGCCATTGATGCGATAAAGTCGGCAACCACGGCTCTTGATGATTGACCAGATGTAACGGTATAAGTGCTCACTCGTCTCGTCAGGGATTGTCATCTCACGGCGATAAGTATTGATGACTATATGATAGATTGAACTGACTGCGCTCATATCAAATCTTAATAATTGGATTGAAATGCAAAGATAAGACGAATAACCCGTTGCCGCAAATGCCGTAGTAAATGAAGTTCGTCTTCGACGCACTTTTCCGTACAGCGTCTCGTCACCAAGCTGCGCGCATCATCGATGCGCTTGCATGGTGTTTCTCATTGAAATCGGGATCTACGACCCGATTTGCCTCTTCGAGGCATAATCCACAAATTACTTCAAAAAAGTTGCACAAAGATTAAAAAAAAATTTGAAATTTGATGTAACTTTGTGGCAATTAACCAACTTAAAAGTTAAAAACGCTCTTAATCCCTATCATCATGATGAAGAAATTTCTACTTCTATCCATTGCCATCATGACTATGGCTATTGGCAGCAACGCCGACGAGGCGCTCAAACGTGAAATGCGCGCCGCTTGGGTGGCTACCGTCTATCGCATCGACTGGCCCACTTCGGTCAACAACGCCAGTGCCCAAAAGGCCGAACTCAATGCTTATCTCGACAACCTTCAAGCTCAGAATTTCAATGCCATCTACTTGCAGGTGCGCACGATGTGTGATGCCTTCTACCAGTCGAGCTATGAGCCCTGGTCAAGCTATCTGACAGGCACGCGCGGCAAGTATCCAGGGTATGACCCGCTAGCCTATGCAGTCGAACAGTGCCATGCCCGCGGCATCCAGTGCCACGCCTGGGTGAACCCCTACCGTTGGAGCGCGAGTGCGAGCACCGACTGGAACACCCCGCAGGACCAGGAACTGAAAAATGCCGGGATGCTTTTGACTTACAATGGCAAGACCATCCTCAATCCAGGATTGCCCGAAACCCGTCAGCGCATCGTCAACGTCATTAAGGAAATCATCACCAAATATGACGTAGACGGCGTGGTATTCGACGACTATTTCTACCCGGATAACATTCCCACCAACAGCAGTGCGCCAGACTATAGACTGTGGAATGACTCGAACGTGGACATGACTTTTGCCGACTGGCGACGCAACAACGTCAACATGATGGTCAGGGACGTCTATTACATGATTCAGGACGTGAAGCCCGAGGTGCGCTTCGGCATCAGCCCCGCCGGTGTGGCCGGCACCCGCAGCACATCGGCAGCACAGCATGGTGTTACCCCCTGCCCCACAGGCAGCGACTGGCAATATAACGGCATATTCAGCGACCCGCTGGCTTGGCTGGAGCAAGGCACTATCGACTACATCTCACCGCAGCTCTACTGGAAGACGACTCACTCGACCAACCCCTTCGGCCCCTTAACCCAGTGGTGGAGTTACATCGCCAATCACTTCGGCCGTCACCATTTCGCCAGCCACAGCATCTCATTCCTGGCTGAGGGCAGTAACACCAGCAACGATTGGGCCGAAATTGTCCAGCAAATCAATTTTTCCCGCCAATATACCGAGAACAACGCCCCTGGTGTAGTGCTCTACAGCGCCAAGAACATCAACGGCAACAACAACGGCGTCAGTGGCCTGGGTAACTACCTGCTTGCTAACGCCTTTCTGCACCCCGCGATGATTCCTGCTGTGACGTGGAAGCAAGCCCCAGGCTATAATGCGCCCAGCAATCTTGCCCAAAATGGCACGTCGCTCACTTGGACATACCAGCAGGGAACGCTAGTAAAATACTCGGTCTATGCCGTGCCCAGCGACATGACGCGCGACGACGCTATGAGCCCCACCTATGGCGGCATCAAGAGTGACTACCTGTTAGGCATCACTTACAAACCTGACTTCACACTTTCCAGTGCCTATCAGAACGGTTACTGGTATGCCGTGTGCGTCATCGACGGTTATGGCAACGAAAGCGAGCCCGCCTATCTGGGTGTAAACACCGACCCGATTGACCCTGAACAGCCCACGCCAGTGACCTACACAATCGAAAAAGTGTGGGAAATCTCCGACCTCAGTTTCCTCTCCACGCCCGATGCCCGTCAGGGCTTCGGCATGAACGGCAAATTCTACATCAATGACAAAGTCCAGGCCACGATTCTGGTGGTGGACGAGAACGGCCTCGCGGGGACGACCTATGAGGGCGGTACCAATGTGGGACTTACCCGCGACGAGGCTGGTAACCTGCTGGTAAGCAACGCACCCTTCTCTGAACCTTGGGGTTCCCGTCGTGAGGTCAAAGTCATCAACCCTGCCACAGGCGAAGTGGTGGCCCACACATTGCCCGCGGATGTCACCAACTTCGGACGCTGCGACCTCTTGAGTTTCGCACGTGGCAATCTGCTTGAGGATGGCGAATTCTTCATCGTGGGTGCCAACAGCGGCTCTGCCATCAGCCGTATCACCATCACCGATGGCGAACTTGATGGGGACAACACCTATCTGGCCAACTGCGATGGGGTGAGCGGCAGCTCAGGCACAATCCTCAATGCCTATACTGATGCCAACGGCGATGAGGCGGTGCTGTTCGTGAACCGCTCCAGCGGAACATTGGTTAAGATGATGCCCGATGGCGACAACTTTGTCGGCACCAACATTTCGGTGCCCAACAAGGGCAATTGCAATGGTGCATTCCCCTTTGTGTGGGAGGGCAAGGACTATGTGCTCTACCCCACCCTGAACAATTACCGTGACGGCTTTGCCGTGGCTGAGCCCGATGCCGCCGAGCCCCTCGTTTACGTTCCGCAGACCGTCAACACCGATGCCAATACGTACCAAGCCAACTGGCTCAATGCCGAGGTCATCGACAACCGCCATGTCACCATCTACCAGTATTACCCTGGCGGTCACATCACCGTGTGGAGCCTTACCAAGCAGGGCGGCATCCTGCGCGGCGATGTCAATGAAGACAGCACCGTAAGCATTGCTGACGTGACAGTCCTCATCGACTACCTCCTGAGCGGAAATCCAGACGGGGTTAATACAGAAAATGCCGACTGTAATCTGAGTGAAGACATCTCCATTGCTGATGTCACCGCCCTCATCGACTACCTCCTGAGCGGCAACTGGCCACAGTAAACATCTCAATCATCACACAAAAATCACCGCCCGATGAGTGCTCTCTTATCGGGCGGTGATTTTTATTGTTCACAAGGTTACTTGGTGTCTTGCAAGTCTTCGATTTGTTCGATGATTTCGTTGAAGCGGCTCTGGGTCTTGAAGTGAACTTTCAGGCCTATAAGAGCGCCTACAAGAACACCCACGATGCAGCAGGGCACGATATATTCATTGTCGCCCATTTTCTGCGACATCTCATAGACCGCCCATGCGCCCCAAGCCAGCGCCATGGGGATGCCGAACCACAGCCAGTTCGCGTCACGCTTCTGGGCTTGGGTCACCTTGCGCTTGACGTCCAGCAGGTTGCCATTCATCAAGGTGTTGTCACGCATATCGCGGCTGTTATAGATCATGAATCCCACCACAATCAGCATCATCAGGCAGCTGGCGAGCCACAAGGCGACCGAGAGTCCGCCCAGCATCACAAAGGCCCAGTAGCCGTAGGGAATCATAGCCAGGGCAATGATGCCAATAACCAGATAACGCCTGTTGATGGTGCTCACGCCACGCTTGATGGAGCGGCGGATGAAGCGGTCGTTCACAATCGTCTGGTTCTCGAGTTTATCTTTCAGTATCGCCATTTGCTGGCGCATTTCATCAAGTTCGTAGTCCATAATAAATACGTTTTTTAGTTGTTCATTTTTTTGAGTTGTTCTTTAATGCGATAGAGGCGGGTCGCAACGGCTGTGGTCGAGATGCCCACCACTTGCCCGATTTCCTCGTAGGGCATGTTCTCCAGCCACAACAGCACAATAGCGCGGTCAAAGGGCTGCAAGCGGCTAATCCGCTCGTGGAGCATGTCCACCTGCCGGGTGTCCTCGTCATGGTCCTCAAACAGGTTGATGTCCATCGTCAATGGTTCGGTTTCGTTGCGGCGTTTCTTGCGGTCTTGGGAAATGCAGGTGTTCAGTGTCACGCGGTAGATCCACGTCTTCACATTGCTGCGGTTCTCAAAACCCTCAAAGCCGCGCCACATGTTGATGACCGCCTCTTGAAAGAGGTCGTTCACCTCATCAGCATCTTTAGAGAACATGTAGCACACCGTGTAGATGGTGCTCTTGTTCTGCTTGATGGTTTGTGCAAATTTGCTTTCCAGTTCGTTCATTGTTTTTACAGTTTTAAAACTCTCTTTTGACCCTTTGACGCACAGCACTCAAAAAAATCACACAAAAATAAAAAAACTTTCCCAAAAAACATCTTGATAGCAAAAATAGTCCAAACTGTTAAATCAAAAAAGTTGGCACGTTTTTTGCCTATGTGCGCTAAGAGCAGTAATTTTGCAGTTTGAATTTACATCTTATAATTAAAGAAGAATGAAAATTATCAGCAAGGTCAATGAGTTGCGCGAGGCCGTTCAGGCTTTTCGCCAGGCAGGTAAGTCAGTAGGTCTGGTGCCCACGATGGGTGCCCTGCACGAGGGTCACAAGTCGCTTGTCGATCGTGCCCGCAAGGAGAACGACGCCCTTGTGGTGAGTTGCTTCTTGAACCCCACGCAGTTTAACAACAAGGAGGACCTGCGCACCTATCCCCGCACCGCCGAGCGCGATGCCGCCATGCTTGAGGCCTGTGGTGTTGACGTGGCTTTCATGCCCACCGTCGAGGAAATCTATCCCGAGCCCGATACCCGCGTGTTTGACCTCGGTCCCGTTCAGCAGGTGATGGAAGGCGCCATGCGTCCCGGCCATTTCAACGGCGTGTGCCAGATCGTGAGCAAACTCTTCTCATGGGTGATGCCCGACCGCGCCTACTTCGGAGAGAAGGACTTCCAGCAGATTGCTGTCATCCGTGCGATGATCAAGCAACTGGGATTTGACATCAATATCGTGCAGTGCCCGTGCATTCGTGAGGACGACGGCCTGGCCAAGAGCAGCCGAAACGTGCGCCTCACCCCCGAGGTGCGCAAAGTGGCTCCGCAGATTTACGCTACCCTGCAGCGCAGCCTTGAGTTTGCCAAGGACCACACCGTAGAACAGACCCACGACTGGGTGGTTGCCACCATCAACGCCTGGCCCGAGATGGATACCGAGTATTTCTCAATATGTGACGGCATTACCTTGCAGCCCGTCACCAGCTGGGACGACAGCGACTACATCGTGGGATGCATCACCGTCTATTGCGGCGACGTGCGCGAGATCGACAATATTACTTATAAGAGGCTTTAGGTGTTAGGTTTTAGGCTTTAGGCATTAGGTGTTAGGCGATTGTAATTATACTTAATAACTAAAAACTAAAAACTCACAACTTAAAACTTACAACTTAAAACTTACAACTAAGATTATGTACATCCAGGTCATGAAATCCAAGATTCACCGTGTTACGGTGACCGATGCCAACCTCAACTATATCGGAAGCATCACCATTGACCAAGACCTCATGGACGCCGCTGGCATCATCGAGGGCGAACGTGTGTATATTGTTGACGTGAACAACGGCGAGCGGTTAGACACCTATACCATCGCCGGCGAGCGTGGCAGTGGCACCATCTGCCTGAACGGCGCTGCCGCACGCAAGGTCGAGGTGGGTGACATTGTCATCATCATGGCTTATGCCATCGTCACCCCCGAGGAAGGCCGAGAGTTCAAACCTCAAATCGTCTTCCCCGACACGGCGACCAACAAACTGATCAAGAAAAAGAAATAACAGATTTTAACATTCCCGCTCCACCCTGGGATGTCATCCGCGAAATCATAAAAACCTCAATCACAATATGTTTGAAAATTTATCTGAGAAACTTGAACGGTCATTTAAGGTCCTGAAAGGACAAGGCCGAATCACCGAAATCAATGTAGCATCAACCCTCAAGGAAGTGCGCCGCGCGCTGGTTGACGCCGATGTCAGCTATCCCGTAGCCAAGAAGTTTGTAGATGACGTCAAGGCAAAAGCCATGGGTCAGAACGTGATCAATGCCGTCAACCCCAGTCAGTTGATGGTCAAGATCGTTCATGACGAGTTGACAGAACTGATGGGTGGCGAGGAAGCAACCTTCAGCATCGAGGGCAATCCTGCCGTCATTCTGATGTCGGGTCTGCAAGGTTCCGGTAAAACCACCTTTACTGGCAAGCTCGCCAACCGCCTGAAAAGCGGAAAAGAAAAGCGCAAACCCTTGCTGGTGGCCTGCGACGTTTACCGTCCTGCCGCTATCGAGCAGCTGAAAACTATCGCCGAGCAGATCGACGTGCCCGTCTATAGCGAGCCCGAGAGCAAAGACCCTGTGGCCATTGCCCTTCACGCTATTGACCATGCCAAGCAGAACGGCTTTGATCTGGTGATTGTTGATACCGCCGGTCGTCTGGCTGTTGACGAGGCGATGATGGTCGAGATTAAGGCCATCAAGGATGCCATCCACCCCAACGAGACCCTGTTTGTTGTGGACTCGATGACTGGTCAGGATGCCGTCAACACGGCCAAAGCCTTTAACGAGCGACTGGATTTTGACGGCGTCGTACTCACCAAGCTTGATGGTGATACCCGTGGTGGTGCCGCCCTGTCAATCCGTGCCGTCGTCGATAAGCCCATCAAGTTTGTGGGTATCGGCGAGAAGATGACCGACTTGGATCCCTTCCGTCCCAAAGGTATGGCCGACCGCATCCTGGGAATGGGCGACATCGTTTCGTTCGTGGACCGTATGCAGCAGCAGTATGACGAGGAAGAGGCTGAGAAGCTGGAGAGGAAAATCAAGCAAAACAAGTTTGACTTTGATGACTTCCTGAAGCAGATCAAGCAAATCAAGAAGATGGGTAACCTCAAGAGCTTGGCTTCGATGATTCCCGGTGTGGGTAAGGCCATCAAAGACATCGATATTCCTGACGACGCATTCAAGGGTGTGGAAGCCATCATTGGCTCAATGACCCCGCAGGAGCGTTCAAACCCCGATATCATCGATGCCAGCCGCCGCAAACGCATTGCTGCCGGCAGCGGTACCAGCGTCGAGGAGGTCAACCGACTGTTGAAGCAATTCCTGTCGATGCGCAAGGTGATGCACCAGGTATCCACCAATCCCATGCAGATGATGCGTAGCGCCAAGGCCCAAGCCAAGGCTGCCAAACGCGGACGTTAAAGTCAAGTGAGCAAGCGTTTTGCTTGCTCACTTGAAGTTTAGAGTTTAGGGTTTAGAGTTCCCGCGACTTTAAACTTTAAACATTAAACTGTAAACTTTAAACTTTAAACAACGGGCCCTGGCCCGCATAAAACTATGAACCTTCTCTCCATATTGATCCTGTCGGTCGTGTCGTTGCTTCAGAGCAACCACACGGTGAATTTGATGTTTGTGGGTGACGCGATGCAGCATGCCCCGCAGATTACGGCTGCCCAGCAGCCTGATGGCACCTACGACTACACGCCGTGCTTCCAGCACATCGAGGACGACATCAATTGGGCCGACCTGGCCGTGGTCAATCTGGAGTGCCCGCTGGGCGGCAAGCCCTACACGGGCTACCCGTGCTTTAGCGCGCCCGACAGCTATGCCCAGCGCCTGAAGGACGTGGGTTTCGACCTGTTCCTGACCGCCAATAACCACTGCCTGGACCGCCGTGACAAGGGACTGGTGCGCACCTGCCAGATGCTCGATTCGCTGAGCATTCCCCATATCGGCACTTATCGTGACCAGCAAGAGCGCAACCAGCGCATACCCTACATCGTCAACGTCAAGGGCATCAAAATTGCCTTCCTGGACTACACTTACGGCACCAACGGCATTCCTATCCAGGGCAACGTTATCGTCGATTTCATCGATCAGCAACAGATTGCCGACGACATCGCGCTGGCGCGTCAACGCGGCGCACACGCCATCTGCGTTAACCTGCACTGGGGCATCGAGTATCAACTGAAGCCTGTAGCCTCACAGCGCACCCTAGCCGATTGGCTTGTCACCCAGGGTGTTGACCTCATCATCGGCGGTCATCCTCACGTGGTAGAGCCCATGGAGATGCGCTACAGCAAGGAATATGACAAAAACGTGCTGCTGGTCTATAGTATGGGCAACTTCATCAGCAACCAGATCGACATCGACACCCGTGGCGGTGCCATGGTCAAGGTATCATTAAGAATGGAGGGTGATCATGCCGTGGTCGTAGATCCCCGCTACAAGCTCTTCTTCGTTCAGAAGCCAGTAGCCCGAGGCCAGAATTATGTCCTCATCCCCGAGGGGCGTCCCGACCTGCTCCGCAACGACTCCAAAGCAGAATTCACCCGCTTCATGCAACGCACCCACGACCTGGTCATGTCCCACAACATCGACGTGCCACAGGAACAGTGATATCATCATAACACCCATCATAAAAATAATCGTGCAGTTTTTTCACGATTATTTTTATGATTATAGACCCAATAGGATTAGTTGGGCCAAGCGCCGCTCAGCAGATAATCAATCAAAGTGGTTACGTCGCCAATGGTAACCTGGCCATCCAGATTCGTGTCACCACGCTTGGTGCAAGGCTCCTCAGCATCCTCGGTATAGGTGTACTCGATGCGGGTCACGGGCAGTGACACACTGGTGCCGCCACCGCTGAGCGATAGCGAGCAGCGGGGATAGTCGCTGCTGTTGGCATAGTCCAGGAACGAGTCGTTGTTGTCGCTGTAGGTCATCACGCGGTCACGGATGTCGGAGGTGTAGAAGGGAGCGTCGTCGCTGCTCGACATGCATTCGCCAGTGAGATCAAACACAGCGGTAACCACCAGATTCTTACCTGGAGTGATGGCAAAGGGGGCACTCGAGAGGTCAACCTTAATCTCCACGTCCTCACCATAGGAGGTGAAGGCCTCATACTCAAACGCGCCGCTAACGGCGGGATCGCCGGCATTCACACAGTCAAAATAGAGCTTGTAGCCGTCAGCATCCTTCTGGAACTCGTTAACATCGACCTCCTGCAGGTAGAACTTATAATCGGCCAGGATGTCGGTATAAACCGACTGATCATTGAACTTGTAGTAGATCGCGGTGAGCTTGACATTCTGCTTTCCGGCAAATTCTGATACAAAGTCACTAAAATAGAGATACATCATCTGGGAAGCAAAATGGTCCAAGTAGAAGTTGGTGGGAGCCATGTCAAAATAGGAACCATTGTAGAACTCCGATGCGTTGGTGTAGTCACCCACTTCAAACACGCCTTGCTTCACTTCCTGAGCCTCAACGCTCATGCACATTGCAGCCGCAGCTGCGAGAAAAAGAGTCAGTTTTTTCATTTTTCTATACAATTAAAAAATTAATAAAAATAAACTAATAAATCAGATTTGGCGCAAAGGTACAAAAACAATTCATTGTGTCCAATGAATTGTTTATAACTATTTTATGTTTATGACAATACGGCCAAGTGAAACTGGTCGGCGGGTCGAGTGATGGCGTCAACGCGTGAGGTATTCTTTCACGTCGATGGCAGCACGACAGCCTCCAGCGGCAGCCACGATGGCCTGACGATAGTGCGGGTCGGCGACATCGCCTGCGGCAAAGACGCCCTCGACATTGGTAGAGGTATTGTGGCCCGTAAGCTTGATGTAGCCTTGTTCGTCGAGGTCAATCTGTCCACCCAAGAAGTCGGTGTTAGGACGATGACCGATAGCGAGGAAGAAGCCGTCGATGGCGATGTCGAACAGTTCCTCCTTGTCGGTGCCCTTGAAGCGCACCAGATGGGCACCCTCCACGCCGTTGTCGCCGAAGAGGCCCACGGTGTTGGTGTTGAAGAGGATTTCAATCTTCTCGTTCTCCTTGACGCGTTGCTGCATGGCCTCGCTGGCACGCAGGTAGTCCTTGCGCACAATGAGATAGACCTTGCTGGCCAGGTGGCTCAAGTAGTCGGCCTCCTCACAGGCAGTATCACCACCACCCACGACGGCAACGACCTTCTTGCGGTAGAAGAAACCGTCGCAGGTTGCACAGGCCGAAACACCCTGCCCAGCATACTTCGTCTCGTCGGGCAAGCCCAAGTACTTGGCTGTGGCGCCTGTTGCAACGATGATAGAATCGGCCGTCATTTGCTCGCCACCGTCAAGAGTGACCACAAAGGGGCGTTGACTCATGTCGATACTCGCCACAAGTCCCGATTTCATCTTGGCACCCAGGTTGGCCGCCTGCTGACGCATATTGTCCATCAGTTGGAAGCCGTCAACGCCATCGGGGAAACCGGGGAAATTCTCGATAGTGGTCGTCTGGGTCAGCTGGCCGCCCACTTGCAAGCCCTCGATGAGCAGGCAGTCGATAGCGGAGCGCACCAGATAAATAGCAGCGGTATATCCGGCAGGGCCCGAGCCTATAATCAAACATTGAGTGTGGTTCATATTGTTTTATTTTTAAAAAATTCTGTTACCTTTTATTTTGTTTACGTTTACTGTTTTTCTTATTATTGGATTTCTTGGTGGCTTTTTTACTATAGTATTTGTCTATTGCCTCAGCTCTCTTTAATAAACTCTGCATATACTCATCTTCTACAGCGTTGTACATGGAGTCAAGATCCGCTTGATCAATACCAACCATTTTCTCTGTAAACTTTTCGAGTTCACTGTCTGAAATCCCCATGATGCGCTTATTCAGCTCATTGGCATTTTTAAGACGATGGATAATTTCAGTTGAATAAGCCACATAATAGCCGACGTCAATATGCAACAATTCATCCAGTGGTAGGTAATCAAGTTTATCACCGGGAAAAATCTTCTTGTGTAGGGCATCAATTACCTCCGTCTGGTACTCGTCACGAATTAAATAACAACCGCTCACGTTGTCGATGAAGTCCACCTTGCCAATCGTGCTCCATGTGTCCACATTGGAAGTGAAGATGCGCTTGGTCGTTTCAGCAAATTTCACGTCATCTGGGTCGTTACCCGTCAGCTCAATCTCGGCGATATTCTTCGAACCGTTATATTTGCCCTCCAATATTGTGATTTGCAGATCACTGAAAGCCCTAATGAGGCTATCGGCCTTTTCCATTTGATGGATGGTCTCATCGATGTCATGGACAACCATCATCGCCATCCGGTGCTGAGACTGCATCTTTTGATGATGCTCTATCAGATGGGCGGTGCCAAACGTGAGCACAATCGAGATGCTCGTGGCGAGAATCGTCATCAGCAACTCCTTCACCCAATACTTTTTTGTTGGACTCTTCTTGACGAACTTGGGCATTCTGACTTTGACGTTCATTTTCAGTTCTCTGTTGGCAGTTTTCAGTTAGAATCCGCATTCATCTGAAAACTGACATTAATTATTGCAAAACTTCGTCCAGGTAGTCATAGAAGGCGGGATCCTCGCCGACGATAATCTTGGCGACCTTGCCCTGAGGGTCAACAACCACTTTGGTGGGGAAGCCTTGAACTCCATAGAGTTCCACGGGGTTGTCACCCTTTTCCTTGTCCCAATAGACGTGGAGCCAGGGAATTTCATGCTTGGCAACAGCGCCTTTCCACTTCTCAACGGTGTCATTGCAGTCCACGCCCAGGATTTCGAGCTTGCCGTTGTACTTGGCGTAGTATTCCTTCATCTTGGGCATGCCCTTGATGCACCATCCGCACCACGAGCCCCAAAAATCAATAATCACCCACTTGCCACGAAGGCTACTCAAAGCCAGCGGCTTGCCGTTAATGT
>CAMYUW010000015.1 GCA_947302275.1 uncultured Prevotellaceae bacterium | reverse complement strand
CGCTGGATGCGTCGGTGGTATTCCATACGGTATCGGCGATGGTGCCGTTGGTATAAGTCCACATGTACATGAATGCGGCCCAGCAGAAGAACTGCACCAGACCCACCTCAAAGAACACCCTGATGGCGTGCTTCTTTTGGGCGGGACTCATTTCGGTAGCGGCTTGTTGGCCGCCCTCGCCAGTAGCATTGGCTGCGGCATTAAACTCGGCCATCTCGGCAGGGGTGTACTCCTTCACATGGCTGATGGTGTAGATGACGCACAGAATCAAAATGGCGGCACCCACATAGAATGACCATTTTACACTATCGGGCACAACACCTTCGGGGGCAATATTAGCGATGCCAATAGCGGTGAACAGGAACGGGAAGATGTAACCCACCAGCGAACCCGCATTGCACAAGAACGACTGGATACTGTAAGCCTTGGCTTTCTGCTTCTCATTGACCATGTCTCCCACCATCATCTTGAAGGGCTGCATCGCCATGTTGATACTCGTGTCAAGGAACATCAGAGCAATCAGGCCAAATGTCATCGCTCCGGCTACTGTCAGTCCAAAGGAGCCCGCATTGGGCAGCAAGCACATCACAATAATCGCAGCAAAAGCGCCGATCAGCAGATAAGGGATGCGGCGACCCCAACGGCCCAACCACGTCTTGTCGCTGAAGTAGCCCACTAGCGGCTGTACCACCATACCCATCAACGGTGGCAAAATCCAGAAATAACTCAAGTTGTGAGGGTCGGCGCCCAGTGTCGCAAAAATGCGGCTGATGTTGGCACTCTGCAACGCATAGGCAATCTGCACCCCAAAGAATCCAAAGCTGATGTTCCACAGCTGGTTGAATTTCAAATCCGGTTTAGTCTTCATAATGATTATTATTTAGGTTAAGTAATTATTTCATTAGAATTGATTTTAATTATCTACAAAAATAACGAATTTGACAAGATATATTTATAAATAATGAGAAATGAGTGATGAAAAATTAATGCAACCGATTGCACTGCAAAACCACTTTTGGCCATTTGACAAGAAAAGTGTATCTTTGCAGGCTAGAATCAAATAAAAAACGAAATATAGACTATGTCATTACAATGTGGAATCGTGGGGTTGCCCAATGTGGGAAAATCAACCCTGTTCAACTGCCTTTCGAATGCCAAGGCGCAATCGGCCAACTTTCCTTTCTGCACCATTGAGCCGAATGTGGGCGTGATTACCGTGCCTGACGAGCGCCTCAACGAACTGGCCAAACTGGTCAATCCAGCCCGCATCGTGCCAACAACAGTTGAGATTGTCGATATCGCCGGTCTGGTCAAGGGTGCCAGTCGTGGCGAAGGTCTGGGCAACAAGTTCCTGGGCAATATCCGTGAGACGGACGCCATCATCCATGTGCTGCGTTGCTTCGACGACGATAATGTGACCCACGTGGACGGCACAGTAGATCCCGTGCGCGATAAGGAAGTCATCGACCTGGAATTGCAACTGCGCGATTTGGAGACCATCGAGAGCCGCATCAGCCGAGTGCAAAAGCAAGCCCAAACCGGCGGCGACCGCGAGGCCAAGGTCCAATACGAGGTATTAAAACGTTATAAGGAGGCGCTAGAGCAGGGACGAAGCGCACGCACCGTGGAACTGCTGAATAAAGACGAGGAGAAAATCGCCCATGAGCTGTTTCTCTTGACTAATAAGCCCGTACTCTACGTCTGCAACGTGGACGACAAGAGCGCCGTGAGCGGCAACGCCTACGTTGATGCTGTGCGCGAGGCAGTCAAGGATGAGGATGCCCAAATACTGGTTGTCGCAGCCCAGACCGAAAGTGAAATCGCTGAACTGGAGGATTACGAGGAGCGTCAGATGTTCCTCGCCGAAATTGGCCTGGAGGAGAGCGGAGTGAACCGCATCATCAAGTCGGCCTATGCCCTGCTGAATTTGGAGACTTTCCTCACAGCTGGACCTAAGGAGGTTCGCGCATGGACCTATCGCCGTGGCAGCAAGGCTCCGCAGTGTGCCGGTGTAATCCACAGCGACTTTGAGCGCGGCTTCATCCGTGCCGAAATCATCAAGTACGACGACTATATCCACTACGGCAGCGAGGCGGCAGTTAAGGAAGCCGGCAAACTGCACATCGAAGGCAAGGAATATGTCATGCAGGATGGCGACATCGTTGTCTTCCGGTTTAATGTGTGATTCTGTTTATAGTCTCTAACTGATTCTTTTTTATGGCAAGACGGGTTCTTCTGGTCAATAAATTCTATTATCCTAGAGGTGGCGACTGCATCGTCACCCTTAACACCGAAGCCCTGCTCCGCAATAACGGGGTAGAAGCCGAGGTATTTGCCATGAAGTATCCCGAAAACCTGACAGCCCGTTATCAGACGTTGTTTGCCAGCGAGGTGAGTTTTGGCGGTGGCATGGGAAACATGCTGCGGGCCATGCAACGCACAATGGGTATCGGTGACGTCCGTTCCTGCTTTGAGGAAGTGCTCGAACAATTCCATCCCGACGTGGTTCACCTGCACAACATCCACAGCTATCTCTCACCTATCGTAGGCAGAATCGCCCATGAACGCGGCATACGTGTGGTGTGGACACTTCATGACTACAAACTGCTTTGTCCCCGTTATGACTGCCTGCTGGACGGCAAACCATGTGAGCGATGCTTCAAGGGTGCAAAGCACAACGTCTTGGCCCACAAGTGCATGAAGGGCTCCTTGCCCGCCAGCGCAGTGGCATGGATTGAGGCCCTGAAGTGGAACCGCCGACAACTGGAGAACAATACCGACATCTTCTTGTGCCCGAGTGAATTCATGGCTCAGAAGATGAGGACAGGTGGCTTCAACCCGGCCAAAATCAAAGTGCTGAATAATTTTCTCGATCCGGTCAAGTATGAGCAGTATCAAGCTATCGGAAAGACTTCTCAACGGGAGGATTATTACTGCTACGTAGGCCGCCTATCGCCAGAGAAAGGTGTTACTGACCTGCTTGAAACGGCCTCACGCCTGCCCTACCGCCTTGTCGTGGCCGGTGGCGGACCTCTCGAAACCGAATTACGGGCCAAGTATGCCTCATGTGGTGATATCGAGTTCTTGGGCATGCTTGATGCGGCTGGAGTCGTCAAGGTGCTCACTGGAGCCAAGCTGTGCGTGATTCCTTCACAGTGGTATGAGAACAATCCGTTGAGCGTTGTCGAGTCGTTATGTGCCGGAACCCCGGTGGCGGGATCCGACATCGGTGGGATTCCCGAACTCATCGATAGCGAGAACGGAGTCGTATTCCAACCCTTTGACCAAGAGGCCATGACAGCTGCAATCACCACGTCGATGACACGCCAGTGGAATCATCAGGAAATCGCGGACAGGGCGCTCGAGCGTTTTGCCTCCAAACCACATTTGCAGAGGTTAATGCTTGATATTTACGGTTTTTAATATCAGCATTACGTTTTTTTATTACCTTTGCACAATATTTTACAACTCTTATAGTTAAATAAGTGTAATAAGCTTATTGACGGTAGCAATGAAGAATGTGATTCAGGGCAGTCTGATTACCACTTTCAGGTGCAACGCGCAGTGCAACATGTGCAATATCTGGAAGTTCCAGACAAGTCCGACTGAAGAAATAGACGCCTCCTACTATGAGAACCTGCCCGCGGGGTTGCGCATCAACATCACGGGTGGGGAACCTACATTGCGTCGCGACATCGATAAGATTTTTGAAATCCTCTACCCGAAATCCCGTCTGTTGGAGTTGAGCACCAATGGCTACAATACCGCCAAGATTGTTGAGCTCGCCAATAAATATCCCAACATACTTATCCGTGTGAGCGTCGAGGGTCTGCCCAAAATCAACGACGCCAAGCGTGGCATCAAGGACGGCTTTGACCACGCCCTGCGCACAATGCTGGAGTTGAAGAAGACCAAGTGCAAGAACATCGGATTCTCGGTGGTCATTTCACCTGACAACTATGAGGACCTGCTCTATCTTTACGACCTGTGCGTAGCACTTGATGTGGAACTGGGCAACAGCGCGGTACACAACTCGTGGTACTTCCACAAGGAGGACAACCAGATCAAGAGTGAAAATGCCCTGGCGCAACACGAGAAGTTTGTCAAGGCTCTGCTCACCAGCAAACGCCGCCACCTCAAGGATCGCTTGAAGGACTATGGCCGCGCCTATTTTAACCGCTCAATTCATCGTCGTCTGCGTGGTGATACCGATGAGTACCGTCCACCTTGCGGTGCCCTCAGCGATTTCTTCTTTATCGATCCCTGGGGCAACGTTACACCTTGCAACGGCAGCAGCGAGGAGTGGAAAATCGGCAACATCAAGGAGGACAGCCTCGAGAACATCCTCAACAGTGATAAGGCCCGTGAAGCGATGAAAAAGGTGCGCAACTGCAAGCGCAACTGCACATTTATCGTCACTGAGCGACACGACATGGTGCGCCGTCCCTGGGTTCCCATCAAGTGGATTCTCAAGAACAAGTGGCGTATCCGCAAGGGTCTTGACCTGTGCTGGGAATAAGGCGTTAAAACTGTAGGTTTTAGGCTTTGGTATTCCTACTTACAACTTAAAACTAAAAACTTTCAACTTATGAAGACGATAGCGGTGATTGGCACGCGCGGGTTCCCTGGCATCCAGGGCGGCGTGGAATCACACAGCTACCATCTTTATACACACATGGATGATGTCAAGGTAAGGTTATACCGCCGACGGGCTTACCTCACCGAGCAATCTTCCCAGACTTTTCCCAATATTGAATACATCGACCTGCCTTCGACCCGCATCAAGGGGTTTGAAGCCGTATGGCACACTCTGTTGAGCGTACTGCACATCCTCTTTCACCGTCCCGACGTGGTTCACATCCACAACATCGGGCCAGGCATGTTCGCCCCCTTGATTCGGCTGATGGGACTGCCTGTAGTCCTTACCTATCACAGTCCGAATTACGAGCATGCCAAGTGGAGTGCCCCTGCGCGCTGGCTGTTGCGGCAGTGTGAGCGGTTGTCATTGCGTTACAGCAACCACGTCATCTTTGTGAACCGATATCAGATGGAGAAATGCGGTGCCCTCGACAAGAGCGTCTTTATTCCTAATGGCATCGACCCAGTAACCCGCAGCACATCAACCACATTCCTTGAGCAGCATGACATTGCACAAGGTACATATCTGCTTGCAGTGGGACGACTCACGCCTGAGAAAGGTCTTGAATACCTCGTCCAAGCCGCCAACCGCCTGCCCCAAGTTACTCAGGTGGTCATTGCCGGTGCCAGCGACCACGACAGTTCTTATCGTGAACAATTGGAGCGGTTAGATGTACATCACAAAGTGATTTTTACGGGTTTCACGACGGGCGAGGACTTGCGACAGCTCTATAGCCACGCGCGTGCGCTGGTGCTGCCATCGGTCAACGAGGGTTTCCCGATGGTTTTACTTGAAGCTATGGCTTACGGCCTGCCTATCCTGTGTAGCGACATCCCCGGCACCCGCCAAGTCGATTTACCCGATCAGGATTACTTTAATGTATGTGACACGGATTCGTTGTGCGCGGCCATTACCCGCTTATTAGACACACCGCCAACTGCTCCTTTGAACTATGATCTGGAGCAATATGACTGGCAGGCTATCGCCCGCCAAGTCCGCAGCCTGTATTGATTTTAATTAAACTGGTTCTCGACGATATCGGTAAGGACATCGGTCAGTGAGAGACCGGCAGCACGCACTTGCTGAGGAATGAAGCTGGTGACGGTCATGCCAGGGGTGGTGTTGATTTCCAGCAGGTTAATGTGGTCACTGCCGTCGGGATTCTTGGTGATAATGTAATCGATGCGAATGATGCCGTTGCAGTGCAGGATATCATAGATGCGCGATGTTTCGGCTTGCAAAGCGGCTGTCAACTCGTCGCTGATACGCGCGGGTGTGATTTCTTCCACTTGACCGTTATACTTGGCATCGTAGTCAAAGAACTCATTGTCAGTAACAACCTCAGTGACAGGGAAGACGGCCGATTTACCTTTGGTCTTATAGCAGCCAACGGTGACCTCAGTACCATCCAGGAAACGCTCAATCATCACATTGTCACACTGCTTAAAGGCAAACTCCATGGCCTCGTCCAACTGGTCACAGCTTTTTACCTTGGTCACGCCGAAACTCGACCCGTCGGCAGTGGGTTTAACAAAGCAAGGCATACCCAGATAGTCCTTGACCTTCTCGGCTGTCCAGCCGTGAGGCACACCGCGACGCACTTGGATGCTATCAGGAACCGAGCAACCGAATGCCTTCAAATAATTGTTCAGTGCAAACTTATGGAACGTGAGTGCCTCGACCAGCACGTTGCAAGTCGAGTAAGGCAACTCTATCATGTCAAAGTAACCTTGAAGCACACCGTTTTCTCCAGGTGTACCGTGGATGGTGATATAGGCATAATCGAAGCAAATTTTCTCGCCGTTCTTCACGAACGAGAAATCGTTTTTGTCAATTACGGGCTGGGTGCCGTCCAGCAGGTTCACATGCCAGTCATTCTTCCTGATCATGACGATATAGACGTCGTAACGATTATGGTCAAAGGCATCGTATATTCCCTGTGCCGAACGCAGGGAGACCTCATATTCTGATGAGTCGCCACCACACACGATGGCTATGGTTCTCTTGGTTGAATTCATTTTTTGCGCACACATTAAAATACGGGTACAAAATTACACAAAAAATCCGCTTTTTTTGTACTTTTGTCGAAAATAAAATGAATAACGACATGGATAGTAAAGAACTTTACGCAATCTACGAGCAACATCCGGCCATCACTACCGACAGCCGCGAGTGCCCCGAGGGCAGCATCTTCATCGCCCTGAAGGGTGAATCATTTGACGGCAACCAGTTTGCAGCCCAGGCGCTGGATAAGGGTTGTGCGGTCGCTATCGTTGATGACGAGCAGGTTTATCGGGCTTACCAAGGGAACAAGCAGATGATTCTTGTGCCCGACACATTACAAGCCTACAAGGACATGGCACGCGAACACCGCCGTCGTTTTGACATCCCCGTCATCGGCATCACGGGCACCAACGGCAAGACGACGACCAAGGAACTCGTGCGCGCCGTCATCGGAGAGCGCTACGACGAGATGGCTACTGAGGGCAACTACAACAATGACGTGGGTGTACCCAAGACATTGTTCCGTCTCAGCGTCATGAATGAAATCGCCATCATCGAGATGGGTGCCAGCCATCCGGGCGACATCAAAACTCTTGCCGAGACTGCCGAACCCACCTGTGGGCTTATCACCAACGTGGGCAAGGCACATCTGCAGGGCTTCGGCTCGCTGGAGGGCGTCATTCGCACCAAGGGTGAGCTATACGATAACCTGGCAAGCCGTGAGGATAGCGTCATCTTTATTAATGCCGACAACGAGTACCTGATGGGCATCCTGCCCAAGAACGTCAAGACAGAGTACTATACCCGCGACGAGAGCAAGGCTGGAGCCAGTGTTTACGGCCAAATTATTGCCTGCGACCCGTTCCTGCGGCTGAAGTGGCGCCAAGGTGACGGTGAATGGCACGAGGTGACCACACATCTTATCGGCAGCTATAATCTGGACAACGTTCTTGCAGCGGTGACAGTGGGACTGCACTTCGAAGTGACGCCCGAGCAAATTTGCCATGCACTGGAAAACTACGTGCCCTCCAATAACCGTTCCCAACTTACCGAGACCGAGCATAACCACCTCATTGTGGATGCCTATAACGCCAACCCCACTTCGATGGCCGCTGCACTGGACAACTTCAGCCTGATGGAAGTGAGCCCCAAGATGGCCATCCTGGGTGAGATGCGTGAGTTGGGTGCCAGCAGCCGCGAGGAGCATGAGCGCATCGTCGAGAAGTTGAGAGGTTGCCCATTTGACGAGATTTGGCTCGTGGGACAGGAGTTCAAGGACATTGATTGCCCTTACCGCAAGTTTGACGACGTGGAACAAGTCAAAGCCGCCATAGCCGAGCAGCGTCCCGAGGGGCATTACATCCTCATCAAGGGCTCCAACGGCACCCGCCTGTTCCAACTCCCCGAACTGCTGTAAAAGGACATCGTTCCTGAACACCAAACCGCTAACAAAATCTCGCTAAAACTTGGGTTTTGGCGAGATTTTGCGTATATTTGCCGCCAACTTGTTGTGAATAATAATAAAGTCTAACCAATATAACCTTACACGATGATGAGACATTTGTTTAAACCTATCCTCCTCATGCTGGTTCTTTTTTTGCCAATTGTTGCCAGCGCCTATGACTTTGAAGTAGATGGTATCTATTATAACAAGAATGGTACCGAAGTTTCCGTAACTTTCAAGGACACGAACTACAATTCCTACAGGGACACGGTGGACATTCCAAAAACAGTAACATATTTGGACACCACTTATACCGTTACACGTATTGGCTCTCGCGCCTTTGATAGTTGCAGTGCCCTACGCAGAGTGACTTTCCCCAACACAATCACCGAAATCGAATACAGGGGGTTCTATAATTGCCCCATGCTCTATAATATATCATTTCCATCTTCGTTGAGTGTTATTGGTTCCTATGCATTTCAGAATTGTACGCGCATCAGCGCTCCAAGTCTCAACAGGGTCACGACCATTGGCTATAGGGCATTTTATAATACCGGCTCATGGTTCATTTACTTGAATCAATATCAAACATCCATTGGTTCTGAAGCATTTGGTCACTGCCGCATTTACGGAATCAATGTAGCGAGCAACAATCCGGTATTTGATTCGAGAGATGATTGCGAAGCTGTGATTGAGACTGCGACAAACACCATCATTCTAGGGTGTCAATACACCAAAATCCCTAATACAGTAACAGCCATCGGTGATGAATCGTTTGACGGTTGCGAGGATTTGTCCGAATTGATTATCCCCAATTCAGTGACCTATATCGGCAGTTGGGCATTTTATGGATGCACCAATCTGAGAAACCTCGTAATACCAAACTCGGTCACTACGATTAAGAATTCCGCCTTCTGTGATTGCTTTTCACTTGACAATGTCGTCATACCATTCTCAGTAACTGAGCTTGGCGTTGGCGCTTTCTACGGATGCCATTCCCTAAGCAAAATTACCATCCCATACACAATCACGAGAATCGGAGATGCCACCTTTACTGACTGCTTTGGTCTTACCAGTGTAACTATCCCCAATTCGATTACAGCTATCGACGAACGTGCATTCCAGAATTGTCGTAACCTTACCAGCATAGATATTCCCAATACCGTAACAAGCTTGGGCAAAAATGCCTTTTTGGGGTGTGAGAAACTGAGAGACATCACTATCCCCGAGTCAGTCACGAGCATAGGTGAAAGTGTGTTCTCCAATTGCTTCTCATTAAAACATATCACCCTATCAAAGAATATCACAGAGATACCCCGCTGGGCATTTAGTAACTGTAAATCGCTCTCCAGCATCGACTTACACGAGGGTATCACAACTATCGGCTATAGCTCTTTCTCAGGGTGTGAATCCTTAACCAATGTGACTATTCCAAGCACTGTCACCGTACTTGACGCCTGGTCATTTACGGATTGCAATAGCATAAAATCCCTCATCTTTAATGCGGTCAACTGCACAATCGGATCAAGTTCGATGTACGGAACCGTGGACAATTTCCATATTGGTGACGGTGTGGAACACATCCCAGTCAATTTGTTCTCATTTAACTTCGGTGATAAATTATTGGTTCTGCCCAACAGCGTGAAGGTCATTGATAGTAATTCACTGAAAGGCACTGTAGGTGGAGTCGTCATCGGCGACAACATTGAGGAAATCGGTGTTGGTGCATTCACCAACGGAATCTCTGTTGCATACGTGACAAGCAGCACCCCCCGACCCTGCTCACCAGGAGCATTCGTCAACCCGCAGACCCTCTATGTGCCTAGTGGCAGCAGAAGCCGATACCTTGATGCCACAGGCTGGAATGAGTTTGCAAACATCATTGAGCAGGATTACATCCGCGTGACCGACATCACATTGGACAACAACCAGATTACCCTCCAAAAGGGAGCCACACAACAACTCAATGCGACCATTCTGCCCAGTAACGCTAGCAACCAGAGCCTGAAATGGATAAGTGACGATGAGTCCATTGCCATCGTGAGTGCCGACGGCCTGGTAACAGCTACCGGTCCTGGAGAAACCGACATCATGGTGATGGTGGATAACCTCAGAGTTGCTTGCCATGTGACTGTACCTGCTACTTTGGCACAAAGCATCACCATCAACCACGACCATCTGTCGATGACCATCGGCGAGACCGTCAGCCTCATGGCCACGGTATCACCCGAAATTGCCGACGAGCAATACATCGAATGGATCTTTCCTGAAAACGAAATCCTCATGATTCAAGAGACCAACGACAACACACTCGACATCGCAGCGTTGCACAAGGGACGCGTGGCCATCACCGCACGCACAACCGACGGCAGCAACCTGAGCGCCACATGTATGGTTACCGTGCTGGATGCTGGTGGCGAGGATGCATTCTATATGTCTGACATGTCGGCTCTGCATGGTGATACTATCACTATCCCGGTTGCCATGTCATCAACCGAACCCATCTTTGCTTTCCAGACCGACATCTATCTGCCCGACGGTCTCTTCATAGTGACCAACGATGGTGGCGATTACATGGTCACCCCATCCAGCCGCATGACCAGTGACCACGTCCTGATGACCAGCAACACGGGCGACGGAGGCGTGCGCGTAATGTGCTATTCGCCTAACGAACAGACATTTGATGGAGACAACGGCGAAGATTTGTTCTATATCACTGTTGCAGCGAGCAACGATGCAGTTGGTGAATACGTCATCAACTTGAGGAACTCATTGCTGACGACCAACCTGTTCCAGGAATTGAGTGTTCCTGATATAAGTGCAACCATTGACGTGAAGGCATTCCTGCCTGGTGATGCCAACGACAGCCGCACCGTTACTGTTACCGATATTGTAGTAACTGCTATGTACGTGCTCAACCAGAATCCCTCACCGTTCATCTTTGAGGCAGCCGACATGAACAACGACGGCAATGTGACCGTAACCGACATCATGCTGATAGCACACCTCATACTCTATCCCTCGCCCATGAACGCTCCGCGACTCGCTCCTGCCCTAATGGCCGACTGTGACAGCATGAGCGGTGATGCCATATCGCTCTTGCCTGGAGAGACGCGCACAGTGAGCATTGAGCTTAACAACCAGATGACCTATAGCGCCTTCCAACTCGACTTGAGCCTGCCCACTGGTCTGACAGCAAGCAACTTTGCTTTGACCGAACGCGCCGTCGGCCACGCCTTCGATGCGAACAGTCTCGAAGACGGCAAGATGCGGGCTCTCTGCTACTCGCCCGTCTTCGATGCCATCAATGGCAACAGCGGCACATTGTTGACCTTTGATGTGACCGCCACCGACAACGTCATGGGTAATATCTCGGTGGAGGGTATCGAACTCGTCACCACCGACTGCCAGACCGTTCATCTCGACGGCTTCACAATAGGAGTCAACACACCGAGTGCAGTCCTTGAATCCACCGCCAACATCAAGGTTTACAGCGAGGGTCATAACATCATCATTGAGATGCCGATGGCAGCCACTGTCAATGTCAGCGACATCATCGGACGCACAACCAGCCTCAACCTGGACGCAGGCAAGCACGTCATCCCCGCCAACAACGGCGTACACATCGTAACCGTTAACGGTCAGAGCACCAAACTGCTATTGAGATAACATAACCGTCAGCCAATGATACGGATTCCCTCATGTGAGGGTCAATCCGTATCATTCGCCGACACTAAATTAATAGAATACCTTATTTCCTAAATAAAACATGATTATGGTATCGAAGAAATATCTTCTATTGATAGCGGCGATGGGTATGTCGCTGATGGCTGCCGCTACCAACCGTTTCTTTATTGAGGACTTCTCCATCTCGCCAGGCGAGACACGAACGGTGAGCATTATGCTGGACAACGAGACGGCATTTACCGCTTTCCAGTGTGACCTGTACCTGCCCGATGGACTAACCGCCACTAATTTTGCGTTGACCGAACGGAAGACTTCAAACCACTCTTTCTCTACCAGTCTGTTGCCTGAAGGAGCCATCAGGATGATGTCCTACTCTCTTCAGATCAAAGCTTATGCCGGCAACAGCGGTGCCCTGGTGACCTTTGACGTTACCGCAAGCGACAATTTCACGGGTCCATCGACGATTGCCTTGCGCAACTCGCTGTTCACCACATTAAATGGAGTGGAAGTTCCACTTGATGAAGAAGTATGCACCGTTACACTTGCCCCTTTGGGACTGAAAGGCGATGTCAACAATGACGGCAACGTTTCGATAGCAGATGTAACGACCCTCATTGATTATCTGCTGGGAGCAAGTCCCGATCCATTCAATATCAACAACGCTGATATGGACGAAAATGAACAAATTTCCATCGGCGACGTGACCGCGCTCATCGATTTCCTGCTGTCTAACATGTAATACCTCTGAAAATAGACTCTGTAAGGACACGATTTGCCAAACACAGGGAAAGATGCTATATTTGCAGATAGAAATGTAAAACCTAATTGATAACCGAAATGAAGAAATTATTTTTGATTCTTGCAGCGGTGACGGGTATGCTCACTGCTCAAGCCGCCAAAGTGAATATTGACCGCATCGAGCCGACGGACTGGTATGTCGGCATTAATTCGGTTCCAAGCGTCCAGCTAATGGTGTATGGCAATGGGATTGGCAGTGCCGAGGTAACCACACAATACCCTGGCGTTACCATCGACAGCGTGGTGAGAGTGGACTCACCCAACTACCTGCTCGTCTATATCGATACCCGCAATGCCCAACCCGGCACGATGGAGCTCCTGTTCAAGCAGGGCCGCAGCAAGAAGACAGTGAAGTATCAACTCAAGGCCCGAGAGAAACGCGGCAGTGAGCGTAAGGGTTTTACCAATGCTGACGTGCTCTATATGTTGATGCCTGACCGTTTTGCCGACGGCAACCCAGCCAACAACCAGATAGCTGGCATGGAGCCCTACAAGACTGACCGTTCGAAGCCCAGCCTGCGCCACGGTGGCGATATCGAGGGCATTAGGCAACACCTGGACTACTTTTGCCAATTGGGCGTGACCGCGCTGTGGTTCACACCGGTACTGGAGAACAACTCACCTGACCACAACGCAGTCTCGACCTATCATGGCTATGCAACGACCAACTATTACAGGGTGGATCCGCGCTTCGGCACCAATGAGGAATACCGCAACCTGTGTGACGAGGCCCACAAACGGGGTCTCAAGGTCGTGATGGACATGATTTTCAACCACTGCGGAGCCAACCATCCCTGGCTAACGGACATGCCCACCCGTGACTGGTTCAACCAGCCCGATTACAAAAACAACTATTTGCAGACGAGCTACAAGCTGACCCCCGTGATGGACCCCTATGCCAGCGATATCGACCTCAAAGAGACTGTAGAGGGATGGTTCGTGCGTTCAATGCCTGACTTAAACCACCACAATGTGCATGTGATGAATTACCTCATCCAGAACAGCATCTGGTGGATTGAGACAGCGGGCATCGACGGCATCCGAATGGATACCTACCCCTATGCCTATGCCGATGCTATGGCACGATGGATGAAGTGCCTCAATACCGAGTACCCCAACTTCAACGTCGTGGGTGAAACTTGGGTCGAGAATCCAGCCTATACCGCCGCATGGCAGAAAGGCAACAAGATGGGCAAGCCCGAGAGCTACCTCCCTACCGTTATGGACTTCTCATTCTATGAGAAAGTGGATAGTGCCAAACAAGAGGAGACTGACGGCTGGTGGCGTGGTTATAACCGCGTGTACAATAGCCTGTGTCTGGACTACCTCTACCCCAACCCGTCGAGTGTGATGGCCTTTATCGAGAACCATGATACCGACCGTTTCTTGGGCAACGGACAGGATGTGGCCGCCTTGAAGCAGGCCCTCGCGTTGTTGTTGACTATTAACCGTATTCCGCAATTATACTACGGCACTGAGATTCTGATGAACGGTACCAAGGAAATAACCGACGGAAACGTCCGCAAGGATTTCCCCGGCGGTTTCCCAGGGGACACACAGGATGCTTTCACAGCCAAGGGGCGTACGCCAGCCCAAAATGACATGTTCAATTGGTTGAGTAGGCTGCTCCGCTGGCGCAAAGGCAACGATGCCATCATCAAAGGTAAAATGACCCAGTTTATCCCTTATAACGGCATCTATGTCATCGCACGCACTTTTAAGTCCAAACATGCTGTGACAATCATCAATGGCACCACAAGCGAGCGCCAGATGAAACTAGACCGCTACGCCGAAATATTTGGGGAAGCAACTGGTGCGATTGACGTGCCAACTGGTAACACTATTCACTTTACCGATGGCGCCATCACGTTACCGGCCCGCGGTGTACTAGTGTTGGAGTTCTAACCGAATCTCCTCATATTGACCGACAAATTTCATTTAACCTGCTTTAGTCTTGTTAATTCAGTAAAGAATCAGTATCTTTGCACCGATAAACGATAACCAAAGATGGCCAACTTACTGAAGTATTATCGACGAGGGAGACAACCCCATGGCTTTTGGGGCAGGCGTGCAATCAATGCGATGAATAGCAAGCAACATGCCGCGCTTCCTGAATGGGTATTTGAACAATTGAATCTCCCTGGCAAAATCCGCATCTTGGATGTGGGCTGTGGTGGTGGCGCCAACATCGGCCGTCTGCTCAAGTTATGCCCCGATTGCCGCTTGACTGGACTCGACATTTCGCAACTTTCCATTGAGATCACTACCGACAAGAATTACCCTGCCATTAAGGACGGTTTTTGCATTGTTGTGGGCGGTAATGCTGTACAGATACCGTTAGCCAAAGAAATCTTTGATGTTGTCACCGCTTTTGAAACCATCTATTATTGGAATTCCATCGACAGCGGTTTCTCCGAGGCCTTTAGAGTGCTCAAGCCTGGTGGCATGGTGGTTATCGCCAACGAACTAGATGGTTTGGATCCAGGTCATGAGGAATTGGCAAGAGCCGTGGGTGGTATGCGCATTTACACACCCGATGAAATAAAACAATGCCTGGCCGATGCCGGTTTCACCAACATCCGCATCTACCAGGAGGAAAACCAACACTTCCTCTGCGTCACCGCAATCAAACCCAAAAGCTGAACTACAAAGATTCAATCCATATATGAAAGCGTGATAACGGAACTCCTCCATTATCACGCTTTCATTTGCGCTAGACACGCTCAAGAATACTGTCATTCCCTGAGGGACTTGAGTTCATAAAACGCTGGCGTCACACGCCCCGTTTCGTGATCCCACAAGCCTGCATTGTACCAGGCATCATTCACGTGCAAGGTATTCCACAGACTCCCACCCAAGCCATATTCGTTGGCTTCAGGGAACCACCAGAACAATCCCTTCAACTTCTTGTAAGGTTTGATTCTGGCAATGAGGTCGGCGGTAAACTGGCGTTGTCCTTCATAGGTTAAAGGCCAGGTTGAGGAATAGTCCAAATCACCCACCTTATAGTGATAGCTATATCCTGTCTCGACAACCATAATTGTCTTATCCGGGTAGTTGTTCGCCAGGCTGTTCATGGCATTGGTCAACACCGACAAGGTGCCGTGGAAGTAAGGATAGTAGCTCAAGCCGATGATGTCATAGTCCACCTGCTTATCCCGCATCTGGTTATAGAAATTGAGCATGATGCTTTGCTTTGCTACACGCTCGGTGTGAAGGATAATCTTAGCACGAGGGCATTCCTCACGACAAGCCCTGCCAGCTGCTTTGAGCAGATTGGCAAAGCGTTCCCAATTGGCTTCATCGCCACTGTAACACTTCTTGAGCTGCGAAGCGGGAGTTCCCACCGGCCCCCACAACATGCCGTAACTAATCTCGTTTCCCGTCTGGATATAGTCGGGCGTGGCACCTGCAGCCTTGAGTGCCCGCAGACAATCTCGAGTGTACTCATAGACCTTGTTGACCAGTGCTTCGTCATCCAATCCGGCCCATTCGGCAGGAGTAAACTGCTTAACGGGATCGGCCCAACTGTCGCTGTAATGGAAATCGAGCATGAATTTCATACCCGCCTGCTTGATGCGTCGTCCAAGCACCTTGACAGTGTCCAGGTTCTGAATGACACCCTGCCCGACATCAGCAGCCGAGGCATTGGCCGGATTGACAAAGAGGCGCACACGCGCGGCGTTCCAACCCTGTTGCTTGACCCATGTAATCACGTCGTTGATGACTTGCCCGTTGATATCATAGTAGTGGGCATTCGTCACATTATAGCGCAATGCCATCTTTTGGTGGGCCTCATACTTGGTCAGCATCGATATGTCGCCACCGACAACAGGTTCATCGTCCTCGGGCTGTTCTCCGTTCAGGATCAGGTCAATCACGGCATTCACATCACTGATGCCGACCTCGCCGTCGCCATCCACATCGCCTGAAATCTCGGCATTAGACGTAAGAATCATATCGATGACAGCGTTCACATCGCTGATGCTCACCTCGCCGTCACCGTTCACATCGCCCCTTACGGCAGCATTGGCGTTGAAAGTCGTCAACGCCAATGCAATTATTAAGAATAAGGTTTTGCACCTGTTATTCATGTCATTTATCCGGTTAAAGGTTCAAAATAAGGTCAATCACGGCGTTGACATCGCTGATGCCGACCTCGCCGTCATCATCTACGTCTGCAACCATGTCAATGTTTCCTGAAAGAATCATATCGATGAGCGCATTGACATCGCTGATGCTCACCTCTCCGTCACCGTTCACATCACCACGTACACGTTCATCAAGGTAAGGCAGATACTGGTCGGTCACATCCTGTACCTGATATTTGTTGGTCTGAGTGGTTACCTCAAAGAAAGAGGTCTTGTTCACATAGGTCACGTCCTCGGTCTGGTGGCTCGAAGCCGAACTGCCGCCCTGATTGAACACGAAGTTCACGAAGTAATCCTTACTCTTGATCGTGTACGTGTCATAGTAGAACTTAACGCCGTTGACGATCTTGGTATCGGTAATCGCCTCACCAGGCCAGCCACCGTTAGGAGAAGAGGTATCATCCCAAGAGAAGAAGTTGACTTGGCTCCAGTTGTTGGGAGCAACAGTAGGATCCTTAAGGAAGACGGTAATCTCGTATGGCTCAAATACCGAATTGTCGATAATGTATTTGCGGGTGATTACACCACTCACAGCGCCGCCAATCAACAGGCCGACCTTCAGCGTTGTGGTCTGGCTGATGGAGATGCTGGCGCCATTTGCTACCTTAGTGCCATTGCTGGCAGTGGGCTCACTTCCATCGACGGTATAGACGAGCTGAGCGCCATCGGTTTGGCTCACGGCTGAAAGCGTCACATTGAAAGCGCCATCATACTCGCCACTGGGCTTGCTGGCCCATGCGGTCTCGGTAGTCTTGCTCAACGCCAAACGGTAGTTGGTGCCACTGGCAACAACCACAAAGGTTGCGGGGATCGTATAGGCAGTGCTACCCATGGCTGCCAGCAGGGTACCGCGGGTACCAATCGTACGCTGCACATAGTAGCTGGGAGAGTTGTTGCTAGCCATGTTACTCGTTTGACTGGTATTGGTAATCCCAGCAAGCTGACGCGCATAAATCATCTGCTTGATGCTTTCCTTGTAGGAAATCCAGTGCTTGAGGAAGATACAGGGAGTACCAGGCATGGCAAGAATATAGGCATTACCAGCCTCAATATTGTTGCGGATGGGATCCTGCTGCTCGTTAGCACTGCGGTACTCAGTATCATGATTCTCGATAAAGGTCACCGAGTAGCGGCGATAATTGGTCTCCATGCACAAGCCCTTGTTGGTGCCGCCCAAGTTAGTCCAATTATTGTTGTTGACCGCGTCACGGATGGTGTAACGGAAGGGGAAGTCAAACGCGGCACTCTGCACTGCGCCATTCACCTTTGTACCGTCAATCCAACTCTTAACTGCGCCAAGGTTACCATCCCAATATTCACCCACCGAGAATTCAGGCTCGGCATAGGCATTGTACATACCCGTGTACATGGAAGCGTAGCCCTTGGTCATATCGTAGCGGTATCCGGTATAGCCCAGGTCATCGAGCAACATTTTCAAATAGGCCTTTACATTCTCCTGAACGTTAGTGCTACGGTGATCCAGGTCGCGCATACCGCCCCAGTCCTCACCGGTATCAAAATTATTGCTCAAGCTCTTGCCGTTCTGACTCGCCCAGTTCTGGGTGGCACCGCCATCATCATCCTTGCAGATATCAGTAGATAGCAACTTATAGGTCACTCCATTATAGACTTCGGTCGGGAAAGTCACCCAGTCATTAATGGTGGCACGGTGGTTGATCACGACGTCGGCAATAGTACCGATGCCCTTGCTCTTAAAGGTATTGATCATTGACCGTAATTGCGACTCACTGCCGAATGAGCTATTGTAGTGAGTGAACCAATACAGGTCATCATAACCCATCGACGTGCTACCGCTGCACTGAGCGCTCTGAGGAACCCAAACGAGCTTGAAAAACTCAGCCAGTTCGTCGGCTTGAGACTCGAGTTTAGGCCAACGGGAATCATTGAAGGAATTCCAATAGAAGCCTTGCAACATCACGCCATCATACCTGGAAGGCCATCCCTGTGCCATCATCAACAATGGCAACATCATAACAAGTGCTGTAGTAAAAAACTTTTTCATAGTCTGTATCGTTTTTGGTTGGTTGTAATTGCAAATATAGCAATTTATCATGAATTCCAAGCCTCCAGTTGAAATATCTCTAAAAAAAACGTCAGTGCAAACGTTTGCACTAACGTTTTTCATCATGTTCTTCATCAAAACAGCGGGGACACACCTCAATGGCATGTCCCCGCCGGAATTGTTACAGATATCTCTAGCGATTACTTGGCAATGAAGTAATACTCACCCAAGATATCGTTGAAGATCACGTCGTAGGTACCAGCCTCAACGACGATGTTGGGGCCACCCTGAGTACCGATACCCAAGGGGAATCCTGAACCGCCCCAGTTGATGTCCCAGCTACCGTTGGCAGCAAACTTCAACTCGGTGGCGTCATAGGTAGCGCCCTTGATGATCCAGTCGTGGTTTTCAACAACAGTGCTCATCGCATTCATGAGGGTGCTCTCGGGGCTCCAGCCCTGGTATGCGCCAGGCATACCCATCATGCTGAAGACATTCACAGCGCCAGTATACTTCATGATAGTCAGCACGTCCATCTCCATGTCGTAGGTAATCTGGTAATAGCCGTCCTCGGGCATGGTGATATCGCTGCTGCCGCCATCGTTCTTAACAAAGACGCCATCCTTCTGACCCCACTGCTCGTCCCAGCTGCCGGGGATGTGGATGAGCTTGAAGCCCTGACCGGCGGGGAAGTAGCCAATGTAGGTATTGATGGAATAGTTGTCGGTCTGGGGATACATAGGAATCAGAGCGATGCCCTCATTTCCTGCCGAGTTACCCCACGAACCGTTACCGATGCAGCTACCCACGAGGTACCACAAGTCGGGAGTGCCCAGATCCTTGAGAGGCTCGATGGAGAAGGTGCGATTCATCATGTCGAAGGTCAAACGATACTTGTCTGCCTCGATGTCAGCGGGAATCTTGAAGGCAAATGCCACCTCATCGTTAGCACCTTCAACAAAGTTACCGCTCATCTCGTTCTCGCCATTGACGGCATAACCGACGAAGTTACCAGACCAGAAATTATCTACGCCCAGATCCATGGTTGCCTGAGGATAGATCTTGAACCAGTTGTCAACGCGCACGCCATTCTCATAAGCAGCGGGAACAACCACGGTGAAGACGGGATTGGCATAAACATCACCACCACCGTTATCGAGTTTGTAAGTCTCATCACAAGCAGTCCAACCATTGGTTGAGCCGATGTAGTAGTAAGCACTCGAGATCACGGGAGCATCAGGAATAACGTTTACATTAAACTCATCACTCCAGATGGTAGTAGCGGTCGTTCCATCGGTCATGACGCTCTTCACCTTAGCAGTAAGAGTGCGAACCTCGGGAGCTTGGCCATAAATCGATACCACAAGTGCCTCAAGTTCCTTAGCATCCATGTATCCTTCAGCATTCAAAACATAAGGTTGGCCATTCAGATAGATGTAGTACTCGGGAACATAAGCGGGATCATTGGTAGCAGGAGCTGTGATGTCACACACCTTTACCAACTCAACGCTGTCGGGAATCTGAGCGAAATCAATCACGCCAACGCTGGCCACCGATCCGGTGCCGAAGGTCACCACCTGCCCTTGAGGATTACTCTGGGGGTCAGCCCAGTTCTTGAAATCCTCGGTACAGCTTGCCAGCAACAAGGTCATTGCAGCAATATATAAAAACTTCTTCATATTTTTATTTATGGTTTTAAGTTGTAAGTTTTAAGTTGTAAATACGAAAGCCATCGTCTGAAAAGCAGTGAAGCTACAATATCAAAACTTAAAACTTACAACTACATTATTAATTTACTCAGCGGGAACAAAGTTGTAAGCGCCCAACAGATCATTGAAGTACACATGATAAGTACCTGCTACAACGGGAATGTTAGGACCACCCTGGGTACCGATGCCATAGGGGAAGTCGGTAGCACCCCAGTTTACATCCCAACCGCCATTAGCAGCAAACTTGAGCTCGGTGTCATCATAGGTGACACTCTTCAAGTACCAGTCGTGGTTCTCAACATTAGTGCTCATGGGGTTCATCACGTTCTCAGCAGGATTCCATTCCTGATAACCACCAGGCATAGCCATCATCGAGAATACGCCAACAACACCATCGAAGGGCTCGATAATGAGCTCATCGGTTACAGTGTTCAAGCGGATGCGATAGTAGCCGTCCTCGGTGATACCGATATTGTGGTTGTCACCATCCAGGTCAGCAAGGAAGCTGGCGGGATCCTTCACATTGGTGAAGTTGAGCTGATCATCCCACTTACCGGGCACCTTGATGAGCTTGAACTGCATGCCATTGGTGAAGTAGCCAGCATACTGGATCTCACCCTGACCGGTGCGCGAGTCATACTCATTGCCCATGATGGGATACATCGGAATCAGACCACCGCTACCAACGCCACCAGCATCATTGCCCCAATCAGATGAGCCAATGCCAGAGCCAACGAGATACCAAATCTCGATGGGAGCATCTGAGAGCTCAATGTAGTAGGGATTAACTTCCAGGCTGACTACATTGGAGGTAACAGCCTTAGCGCCTGCAGTCGAAGCAATGCAGCGAACATAAACGATCTGTTTCTCGGGAACTTCACTCTCGCTCCAATTACAGATGCTCACGAGCGCCTTGTCAAGCTCGGCGGCATCGATGCTACCAGTGCAGGAGGTGAATACCGAACCCATAATCGCATAGTCGGCAACCACGAAACCAGACTCGTCGGCAGCAGCCTCATCGGTCGATGTCGTCCACGAGTCGGTGGGAGAAATCTCAAATTGGTATTCCACTGCTGCGGGCCAGCCACCGTAATCAGGTTGCGACCACGTAAAGGGAATCGCGGTTGATTCGGCCAGGTCAACCAGAGTGTTCACAGGGTTATTCAGTGTGAACGCGCTGGGCTGAACCAGCGTCGGATTAGAACCATTGTCATCCTCACAGGCAGTGAACATGAATGCCATGCTCAACAGCATCAGAGATGATAAAAATATCTTTTTCATATTCTTATTGTCATTTAATTAGATGTTAGACATATCTGGAGCATCAATAACCGGGGTTCTGAACAAGATTGGTGTTCACAATCAGGTCATTGGTGGGGATGGCAAACAAGTTGCGGTATGCATCAAAGTTGCGACCGGCAAAGGTTCCACCCTTCCACTGCCAAACGTAATCGGTATTGCCACCGAAACGGTTGAAGCGGATCAAGTCGATACGGCGACGGCCCTCAAAATAGAACTCGCGGCCCCACTCATCCAGGATCTGGTTAAGGGTGTAGGTTGAACGCTGAGTTGCGTTGGCGCGGCCACGAATAGCGTTGATGGCTGCAACTGCCTCGGCAGGGGCAGTACCACCAGCCTGGCGGGTCAGTGCCTCGGCATAGGTCAGATAAGCCTCGGCCGAACGCATGAAGAAGAAGTCACCATCAGGGAAGGTGGCATCGCTACCAGAGCGGCCGTCGGTCTTGAAGTTGTTGTACTTGGCAACAGCATAACCGTTCTTGAACACACCAGGATCGGTGTTCTCAAGGGTGCGGTTACCGGCGGTGTTGAACAGAGCGCGGTCATCACCGGCACTCATAGCCACCTCGTAACCCGAGCCAACGGGAGCATCGTCGTTGGGGAAGAACAAGCGCACCAGTTCGGGACGGGCACGGTTACCACCCCACTGCTGGCTGGCTACACCATTGGTTGCATCACTGTTGAAGGGATCCTCGTGCATATCGGCATCAAAGGTAGAAGCCATCATGAACAGCGTGGTGCCCCAGCTGGTGGTGCGAATACCATCCTGAAGAACAGGGAAGATAGCCTCGGTGGCGGCACTGGTCGAACCATTGTCACCCATGAACAGCATCTGATAAGGTGTGTAGTACCAGTCAAAGTCTGCACCGGAACGGTTCACACCCTCGGTGTTCAACTTGTGGGGACCATCCATAACGATCTTGGCATACTTGGCAGCATCGGCCCAACGGGCAGTGCCACTGTAAACCTCGGCATTGAGATAGAGGCGGGCCAACAGCAAGTCGGCAGCGTCACGGTCAACACGGCCGTATCCCTTCTGTCCTTTCTTGAGAGCGCGGGGATCATTCAGATTCTCACGCAGGTCAAGCAGTTCCTCTTCCAGCCACTGGAAAATCTCCTGACGGGTGGATTGTTCGGGGTTGGCTGCTGTAGGTGAGGTCACCAGAGCTACATTGCCCCAACCATCGAGCAGATAGTAATAGTCGAGCGCGCGGATAAAGCGCACCTCGGCGGTCATGGCATCATCATAGTCCTCAAAGGATTTCAGATAATCATTGCAGAACACGATGCTGGTATAAAGACGATAGTACAGACCCGTCAACATCGGGTGACTGGCATCGTAGTTATTGTAGCAGAACTCGGGAATACCGGGGTCACCCCAGCCACAGATAGCCTCATCACTGGTCAGCTCGTTGGCATTCCACACTTGGCGCACATAGCCAGAGGTACCGCCATCGATACCATCAACGTCGCTATCGCCATTGGCGCCACCATTACCGGCAACTCCGATGCAGGCATAGCACTTATTGAACAGCTGCTCGGCCTGAATAGAGTCGGCGGTAACCAGGTTCGGGTCAATGGGCTTCACATCCAAGTCGTTCACACAGGACGTGGTCCCTGCAGCAAGCAGCAGCAACGCTGCCGGAACGATATGTTTGAAAAACTTATTCATTGTCGTTGTAATATTTTAATGTGTGATTAGAAATTGAGACTAAGACCAAGGATGAACGAGATGGGACGGGGATACATCGAATTGTCGATACCGCTGAACACCTCAGGATCAATGCCTTTATACTTAGTGATGCAGAATACGTTGCTGACAGTACCATATACACGGCCACTGATGCCGTCCCAGCTACCCTTCTTGGCAAGACCGGCGAAACTGTAACCCAGGGTGATATTGTCACACTTGAGGAACGAACCGTTCTGTACCCAGCGGTCGGTCAAAATAGCGTGGTTGCTATAGGTCTGGTAGTTATAGGGCAGCACGTAGATAGGACGGTTGCTCAGGTAGTTGGTCGATGTCAAAATCTCGCTGGTATTCAAGTTGCTGGCTCCAGCCATTAAGTCATTGTAAACATAGTTACCAATGCTGGCACGGAACGACATGCCCAAGTCCCAATTCTTCCACTCCAAGCGCGAAGCAAGACCCATGGTCACATCGGCAGCGGGATCCTTGTAGAAATACATGTCATCGGGGCTGATGACACCATCACCATTGCGGTCAACAACCTGACCCTCGATGGGCATACCATCCTGGTCGTAAACCTGCTGATATACACGGAACGAGCTAGCGGGATAACCAACGGCATGGCCCTGAATGTTGTTACCGGTACCGGCCGAGATGCCGCCAGTGGCTACGTAGTAGTCCTCGTCTTGACCACCGATAAGTTCGATGATCTCATTGTCATTCCAGGTAACGTTGTAATCCAGAGTCCAGTTCCAGTCGGTGTGCTGAATAGCCTTCCAACTGATGGCGAACTCGACACCGGTATTACGCAGCGAACCGATGTTCTTGTTCATCATGTTGCGGGGCTGAGTACCTGCTGCATTATAAGCATAGTTGATCAGGTCGGTAGTCTTACGATAATACCAATCGATGCTACCGCTGATGCGCTGGTTCATGAAACCGTAGTCCAAACCGACGTTGGTCGTCGTGGTGGTCTCCCACTTCAGGTCGGAGTTGCGGTTGTCAGGACGTACCATCGAACCGTCACCAGCTACGTCATAGAAACTACCCTGGTTGCCAGAGCTCTTGGAATAGGTGGCAATCCAGCCATAGTCCCAACCGATATCCTGCTGACCAGTCTTACCCCAACCGAGGCGCAACTTAAGGTCACTCAAGGCATTGCTATCGCGCAGGAAGGCCTCATCCTTGATGCGCCATGCAAAGGCGAACGAGGGGAACAGAGACCAGTGGTTCTCAAAGCGCGAGCTACCGTCTTCACGCACGGTGGCGGTCAGGTAGTAGCGACCCTTGAAGATATAGTTAGCACGGCCGAAGAACGAAACAAGATAGTTCTCGGTCAGGTACTTGTAGTAGCTATAGGAGTGAATCCTATTGCTCAAGCCTTTATTCTTGTTGGAAATAGTGGCAGGATACTTGTCCCAGTAGTGGTTGGTCGTGCGGCGCCAGAAATGCTGCCACTCGTAACCACCCATGATATCAAAGTGATGATCATCGTTGAAATCCTTGTAGTACTGGGCATAGGTGCTCAACGTGTATGCACGCTTGATCACCTGCTCCCAACCATGGCTGCCATAGTAGGTGGACTGGGGAGCAGCGGGATCAACATCGGTCCACTGCCTACCCTTGGCCAGATCGGCACCCAGAGTCAGGTGGAGGCGCAAATCCTCAAAGCCGTGGATCTGATAGTCCACGTCGGCGTTACCGATAAAGTCGCGGCTGATGGCGCGGTCATTCCTCAAGTCGAGCATGGCGACAGGGTTAGACGTACCCAGCGAGTTGCGGGTGTAGGGCCATGCCGAGTCATTCAAGGCAGAACCATCGGCAAGCCACTCGAAGTAACCGGCAAAGTTCTTATACCGCGGGTCGTCGGACCTAACAGGCTGGGTGGGATCCATCCAGACAGCGGCACTGATGGCGCCACCGTCGGCATAACGGTTCTTACCCCACATGAACTTACCGTTCAAGTTCAGGCGCAAGTGGTCGTTGAGGAACGAGGGATTCAGGTTCAATGCGGTGGTGAAACGCTTGAAGTCACTCGTCTTCAAGATACCCTGCTGGTCGGTATAACCCAGCGAAACGCGGAAGGGCAGCCAGTCGCCTGCCGAACCGGTCAAGGTCACGTTGTGGTCGTGAGAGATGGCAGTGCGGTAAATCTCGTTCTGCCAGTTGGTGTTTTCTTTACCAAGAACACTCATCACGGTTTCATAACGGTCGTTGCCCTTGTACAGATTGGTCACGAAATCACGGTACTCGTCACCATCCATCACCTCAACGCTCTTCTTCTTCATGCTCATCGTCACATTACCATTATAGGTTACGCTCGGGCGCTGGCCGCGGCGACCCTTCTTGGTGGTGATGATGATGACACCGTTACTACCACGGCTACCGTAGATAGCGGTCGCCGAAGCATCCTTCAACACGTTGAAGCTCTCAATGTCCTGAGGGTTGATGATAGCCAATCCGTTGGGGAATCCCTTTACACCGTTGTTGTCCATGGGGACACCATCGATAACGATCAGAGGATCGTTGCTTGCGTTCAGTGACGAACCGCCACGAATGCGGATGGTTGCACCGCCACCAGGGGTACCGCCAGAGTTGGTAACGTTCACACCGGCGATTTTACCGCCCAGCATGTCCTGAGCACTCACGACAACACCCTTGTTTTTGGCATCGGGCTTCAGAGCCGTCACCGAACCGGTCAAGTCGTTTTTCTTAACTACACCATAACCGATGACCACCAGATTTTGGAGCATCTGGCTGCCTTCGCTCAAGGTGACTACTACATTGCTGGCTGCAGTGACCTCTTGGGGGTCGTAGCCAACAGACGTGATTTGGAGCTTGGCGCCTTGGGGCACACCTTCAAGGGTGAAGTTACCGTCAAAGTCGGTAGCCGTTCCCATCTGGGTGCCAACGACACGAACACTCGCGCCGATGACAGGCTCGCCGGTAGCATCCTTCACAATGCCATTCACAGTAATCTGTGCATAGGCTCCCAGTGACAGGAACAGTCCCATCACGAGGGTTAGAATCCTAAACGGAATTCTGATGTTTACCTGCTTCATTTTTAAATTTTTAAAGTTAATATTATGTTGGTAATCAAATATATATAGTTCAATCCTTTTATCGTTCAAGAACACAAGCATGTTCTAAACAGGTTTTTGTGGCCGTTTTCTGGTAATGAAAACAAGGCAAAAATATAACTTTTCACAATATTTTTCTTTTTTTATAATGTTAAATTTTTCACTAAATAAATGCAATCGTTTGCGCAATCCGTTTTTTTGTGCTATCTTCGCCGCCGTATGAAAGAAATTGACCAACTTCAATAATGAACCAACTCAAGTAATTTTCTGCCATCAATATGGATAATTCTAGACACATGACAATGAAAGACATCGCCCGGGAATTGGGCGTATCTGTTGCCACTGTCTCCAGGGCACTGAGTGACAGTCCCAGTATTTCGCGAGAGCGACGGCAAGCCATACAGCAATACGCACGGGAACACAATTATTTCCCCAATGTGATTGCCGAGCAGCTTAGACACAGCCGTCACAACCCCACCCGCGCCATCGGCGTGATCGTGCCCGAGCTAGTTCACTATTACTTCTCGTCCATTCTCGACGGTATCGAGAGCGAAGCCTCTGATAGGGGCTATCACATTATCGTCGCCAAGAGCAACGAGAGCTATGAACGGGAGGTGCAGATCTGTGAAGCGATGCTCAAGAACAAGGTGTGCGGGATTATCGTTTCTCAGGCCAAAGACACTGAGCAGTACGACCACTTTTTGCATCTCGAATCAGCTGGTGTGCCGCTCGTGTTCTACGACCGCATCTGCCCCGCCCTCAATGCCAGCCGCGTCGTGGTAGATGACTATATGGGCACCATGAATGCCGTGTCCTATCTCATCGAGACTGGCTGCAAGCGCATTGCTTTCTATGGCGCCCCGATGAACATGGTCATCGCCAAGAACCGCTTCAACGGCTACCGCGATGCCCTGTACAAACACGGGTTGACGGTAGATGAAGGACTTGTGCGCATCTGCGACAATCGTGCCGACGCCGAGCGCATCACCCCCGCAATGATGCAGATGGAGAACAGGCCCGATGCCTTCTTTGCCGTCAACGACGAGACGGCAATCGGCATCCTATCGGTTGTAAAGAGACTTGGTTTCAACGTTCCTGACGATGTGAGCATCTGCGGTTTCACCAATGGTTTCCGCGCTACCGTCTGCGATCCGATGCTGACAACGGTCGAGCAACGCGGTTCCCAGGTGGGTAAGGAGGCCGCCGACATACTCATCGGCCTCGTCGAGGGCACTCTGCCCCCCGACCGCGCCGAAAAACGCATCGTCAAAACCCGCCTCGTCGTCCGCGGCACCACCCGCCACCCTTAACCACTCACCCTCACCACAAAAAAATAAAACAACAAAAAATAATAAAAAAAAGAAAACAATAAATACAATTCAAGATCTTGAAAACAAGAAATACAATATGATTGATATTTCAAAACTCAAAGAACATGTATACGATGTCGTGGGAGCTCTATATGAGGTTCATAAAGAATTAGGAGCGGGACTTAACGAGTGTTGTTATCAAGAAGGTTTAGAGATTCAATTAGAACAATCTGGTATTCAATATGATAGAGAACTCTCTTTTCATCCAAAATATCACGATATAGAGATGAAAACATATTATCGTGTGGACTTTTTGTGCAAGAGGGACATAATTCTGGAATGCAAATCTGTTGATGAATTAAACAACAACCATCGCGCACAATCATTCAACTACATGAGATTACTGAATCATCCTTGTGGACTGCTAGTGAACTTCGCACCTAAAAATATAGTTATTGAACGATATTTCTATGATACGGAAAAACGCAATATTCTTGACGTTTATGGTCGTTTTGTTCACCGTTACAGATAATTTAATTAATTGTGTTTCTTGTATTTCTTGTTTTCATTTTTTAATCGAGTCAATTAAATTTTGTTTTTATGAATATGGAGAGAATTAAGAGATTATTAGTTGTTGTGATGGCGGTGGTGGCTATGTGCGCTGCCGCACAACCCGAGAGGCCCAAGTTGGTTGTCGGCCTGGTTGTGGACCAGATGAGGTGGGACTACCTCTATAATTACCAGTGGGGCGAGGGCGGTTTTAAGACCTTGATCACTGACGGATATCGATGTAACAACACCATCATCGATTATGTGCCCACTGTCACCGCCTGTGGTCATGCGAGCATCTTCTCGGGCACGACACCCGCCTTTCACGGCATCGCCGGCAACAATTTCATGCTTGACGGCAAGAATGTAACGAGTGTGCAGGACGATACCGAGCGTGGCGTCGGTGGCAACGACAAGACCCGCGGCAAGTCACCACGCAACCTCATCACCACCAACATTGCCGACCAGCTGCTGCTGGCAACCGACTTCAAAAGCCGCACCGTGGGCATCGCCCTCAAGGACCGTGCTTCCATCTTGCCATCGGGCCACCATCCCATCGGCGCTTACTGGTTTGACAGGGACAGCAAGACGTTTGTCACCAGTACCTATTATATGGACAAATTGCCCAAATGGGTCGCTGACTTCAACAAGAAACACCAGGATGAACTCTCGATGGATCTCAGCTACCTGCCCATGGGTACAACGATGACATTTGCCCTTGCCGAGCAGGCCATCATCAACGAGAAGCTGGGTCAGGGAGAAGCTACCGACATGCTCACCTTGAGCGTATCCAACACCGACATGTGTGCCCATACTTACGGCAGTCATTCACCCAAAGTTGACGCCATCTACCATCAACTTGACAAGGAACTCGCCCACTTTATCCAACTGCTGGATGAACGCATCGGGCGCGACAACTATCTGCTGTTCCTCACCGCCGACCACGGTGGCACGCACAGTTATCCACGCATGACCGAACACGGTCTGCCCAGTGGATGCTTGAGCAACTCCGCCAATGTCAATGCCGCCAATGCTGAGCTCGAAAAACAGTTTGGTGTATCCAAACTGATCAAGCTGAGTTTGGGATACACATACTATATCAACACCGAGGCCCTCGACAGCGCCAACCTTGACTATGAAACGGTAGCGCGTGCCGCCTGCAAGGCTCTGATGAAGTTAGACGAAATTGAATGGGCTGTAGATGTCCTCAACATCGACAGTTACCCCGTGCCAACCATCCTCAAGGAGCGCATCAAGCTGGGTTATTTCCCTGGCCGCAGCGGTGAGATATTCGTCATTCCACGCACGGGATTCTATTCCGGCAGTACCAATGAAGCAGGCTCCAACCACGGCACTTGGAGTCAGAGTGATAGCCATATTCCCCTCATCTTTATGGGCTGGCACATCACCCCTGGCGAAACCTCACGTCTGACCCACATGACCGACATCGCTGCCACGGTTTGCGCCATGCTCCACATCCAAGCACCCAATGGTTGCATCGGCACGCCCATTTTTGAGTAAAGACTCTTTCAATCACCAATATTCCAGAATACAAAGCAGCGCCAAAAATGGCGCTGCTTTGTATTCTTTTCAACCATAATTCTACATTTTATAGACATTTTTTACAATTTTTCAAAAAAATATCGTAATTTTGCAACTTTCAATCCCGCACAAGCAAATCATGCATCTGTCCAAAGAATCACTGCGATTTTGACTATAGCATGAAACCACGATTGAACTAAAATGTAACCGACAAAACATCGTATATATTTTTCACTTTATTAATTAAAACTTAATGTTTATGAAAAGATTCTCATTACTGCTAGTAAGTCTGCTGTTGACATGTTCAGCAGCACTTGCGCAGGTCACTGTCTCGGGCACGGTCGTGCAGGCAAGTGACAATGAACCTGTCATCGGGGCGACAGTCACCGTTGTAGGCACAAAGACGGTGACCGCCACCGACTTCGATGGCCGCTTTACCGTGAATGTGCCCAATACCAACAGCCAGTTGCAGATCACTTACATCGGCATGGCACCCACTACCGTCAAGGCACAGAATGGTATGGTGGTAGAACTCTACAGCAACACCCAGGACCTGGACGAGGTAGTGGTAGTTGCCTATGGTACTGCCAAGAAGAGTGAGCTCACCGGTGCCGTGTCACAGGTGACCTCACAACAGATTGAGGCTCGCCCCGTGACCAGTGTCACCTCGGCCCTGGAAGGTACCACCACTGGTCTGGTGGTCAACTCGACATATGGCCAGCCTGGTAGCGATGCCTCGATCCGTATCCGTGGTTTCGCCTCGATTAACGGTAGCAACGAGCCGCTGTACGTCATCGATGGTGTGCCCTTCGGTGGTAACATCAGCGACCTTAGCAGCGCCGATATCGAGAGCATCACCGTGCTCAAGGACGCTACCTCGGCAGCCCTGTACGGTAACCGCGCCGGTAATGGTGTTGTACTGATTAACACCAAGAAAGGCCGCGACGACAAGGTGCGCATCAACGCATCGGTCATGATGGGTACCTACAATCGTGGTATCCCCGAGTATGACCGCATGGACGCCCGCAACTGGATGAACGCCATGATGCAGAGCTATGCCCGCGAGCACTTTACAGCAGGCAACAGCGGCACTAACCCCGACGGTTCACCCAAGGTGATGAGCATGACCGAGGCTATCGCCAACGCCAACAAGGGCATTATCACCGACTACCTGCACTACAACATCTTCAACCAGCCCGACGATGCACTGTTCAATGGCATCTACCTGAAGGATGCCGCACAGATCAAGAGCGGCTTGGCTGACGACCTTGACTGGTTCAAGGCTGCTATCCGCAGCGGTTTCCGTCAGGAGTACACCCTGGGCGGTGATGGCGGTGGCAAGACTGCCAACTACTACTTCGGCACCAGCTACACCAAGGAGGAAGGTTACACCAAGGAGTCGGGCTTTGAGCGTATCACTGGCCGTGCCCGCGTCAACCTGATGCCCAAGACTTGGTTCAAGACAGGTTTGACTCTGTCTGGTTCTCACCAGTTGATCAATTACCACTCCGACAGCGAGGGCAGCTACAAGAACGCATTCGGCTACTGCCGCAATATCGCCCCCATCTATCCCATCCACTTGCACGACATGGAGAGCGCTACTGGCGACTACATCCTGGACGAGCAGGGCAACAAGATCTATGATAGCGGTGAGACCTATGGCCGTACCCAGTACCCGGGCCGCCACTATCTGTGGGAGACCGAGATGGATATGGATAAGACCTACCGCAACACCCTGGACGGTATGGGTTATGTGACCTTCAGCCTTCCCTATGGCTTCGATCTTACCTTCAATGGTGACTTGAACGTTCGCAACACTGAGAACCGTGAGTACAACAACGCCATCATCGGTGACGGTCAGGGTAATAACGCCCGCACCAAGCGCACCATCTACCGTTACAAGAACTTCACGCTCCAGCAACTGTTGAACTGGAACCACAGCTATGCCGACCGCCACAACATTGAGGCCATGGTTGGTCATGAGGTTTACTACTACAAGTACAACTACCTCTATGGTTTCAAGGCTAACGAGACCCTGGCTGGCCACGTTGACATGATCAACTTCTCGGACATCCAGAACCTGTATGACTACGAGAACAACGACCGCAAGGAGAGCTACCTGGGCCGCGTGCGCTACGTCCTCGACGACAAGTATGCGTTAGAAGGTTCGTTCCGTCGTGATGGTAGCTCACGCTTCCACAAGGACCACCGCTGGGGTAACTTCTACAGCATTGGTGCCAGCTGGATCTTGAGCCGTGAAGAGTTCATCCGCAAGTATGACTGGATCAACAACCTGAAACTGCGTGCCGCTTACGGTGAGGTAGGTAATGACCGCGCTGCCGACTACTATAGCTACATGGCACTGTATGACATCACCGTCAATGGTGGTATGGGTGCTCTGGTAAAGAGCCAGTTGACCAACGAGCTCCTCAGCTGGGAGTCTGTAAAGAACTGGGGTATCGGTCTTGAGGGTCGCCTGCTCAACCGCTTGAACTTCAGCATCGAGTACTTCAACAAGGCTTCTCACGACCTTATCTTCAACCTCAACCAGCCGCTGTCAGCAGGTGCCACCAGCACCAGCAGCGCTGTTTCTCAGGTACAGGTGAACCTCGGTAACATGGTTAACCGTGGTATTGAGCTGTCGGCCGACTATGACATCGTCCGCCTCAACGACTTCCGCTTCAACCTGGGTCTGAACCTGACCTATCTGAAGAACAAGATCACCAAGATGCCCGAAATCTACAATGTGGGCGGCGAGAAGGATGAGTACACTGCCGGTCTCCAGAGCGGTCAGTACAACTACCGTGAGGGTCACTCGATGTACTCGTTCTACACCTATACCTATAAGGGTATCGACGACATGACGGGTAAGGCACTCTACACCTTCAACGACCACGACTACTATGTACCCGGCATGACTAAGGCCGGTGAGGACATCTCCAAGCGTGAAGCCATCCCCGCAGGCGAGTATGTTGTTATCGACGGTGTTCCCTACGTTTACAAGCCCGCTACCTACGGCAAGCGCGAGTGGCACGGTAGTGCAGTGCCCAAGCTCTATGGTAGCTTCAATCCCACCATCGAGTACAAGAACTTCACTCTGGCTGCCATCTTCTCGTTCCAGCTTGGCGCCAAGTGTATCGACTGGACCTACCAGAGTCTGACCTCGATGGGCGGTTCTCCCAGCGCCATCCATGCCGACATGCAGAACGCTTGGATCAAGGACCTTAACGGCACCGTTACCACCTACACCGAGGACCAGATTAAGGGCATGACCGTGGGTGAAGGCGACAATGCCTACGTGAACTATCCCGCTAACCGCTTGGATCCCAATGGAACTCCCGCCGTTTACTCGGGCGACAACAGCTACAACAGCGCTACCAGCGACCGTTACATCACTTCTTCTAACTACTTTATCGTGAAGAATATCGGTCTGTCTTATCGACTGCCGCGCACAATTGTGAACAGGATTGGCTTCACCAACATCGCACTCAGCGCAACCGTCGAGAACCTCTATACCAAGACCGCCCGCAAGGGTATGAACGCCCAGCAGAACTTCAGCGGTTACGTAGGTGACTACCTCGTTACCCCGCGCGTATTCTCCTTCGGTCTGAAATTTGGTTTCTAATCGCTCAGCACTATGTTACATTATTTAAAACAGAATATCATTATGAAGAATCTCAAATATTTTCTGATTGCAGGTGTTGCCGCTCTAGGTCTTTCATCGTGCTCGGGCGACTTCCTCGATACAGCACCTACTGCCGAGACCGGTACTGCTACTGCTTTCGAGACCACCGAAAATGTTAAGTTGGCCGTCAACGGCTGCGCCCGTGTGATGATGAACCAGTACCTGAGCACACAGGGTATGTGTGGTGAGGGTTGCATCAAGATGTGGTTCGGCAACTATCCCGGACAGGATTTCTACGTGAACCTTCCCGGCTGGGCTACGCTCATCAACCAGAACAACCACGACACGCCCACCAGCCAGTACACCTACTATCCCTGGTTCTACTACTACAAGCTCATCAGCAATGCCAACAGTGTTATCCTGAATGTGGACAATGCAAAGGGCATCGAGGCTGATAAGCAGTTCCTCAAGGCACAGGGTCTCACCTTCCGTGCTTACGCCTACATGATGCTGGCCCAGTTCTATTGCAAGCGCTGGGTGGATTCGGACAACGGCAATTGCCCGGGTCTGGTGCTCCGTCTTGACGAGAGCGTGGGTGACCTGCCCCTGACTTCGCTGGCCGACGCCTATACACAGATCTATGCCGACCTCGACGAGGCCATCAGCCTCTATCAGGCTTCAGGCCGTCATCGTGGTGCCGACGAGTTCTTCCTGCCCGACATCGAGGTGGCTTATGCAACCTATGCCCGCGCAGCCCTCAACCGCTGCGACTGGAGCAATGCTTCCAAGTATGCCAAGCTGGCTCGCGCCAATTACCCGCTGATGAACAACACCCAGCTGTTGAGCGACGGTTTCTGCACCCACAACAGCGAGTGGATTTGGGGTGGCTATAGCGCAACCGACCAGACCTTGTACTACTACAGCTACCATGCTTACATTGCCTACAACAGTAACGCAGGTAACGTGCGCAACTATCCCAAGTGCATCAGCAAGGAACTGTTCGATCAGATTCCCGCAACCGACGTTCGCCGTCAGTGGTGGCTCGATCCCGCGGGCTATACCTACACCACCACAACTGGTCAGGCTGGCTCCAAGACCGCTCTGTTTGCTGACACTCAAGCCAAGTATGGTCCCCTGGGTCTGCAGAGCAACGCCACCGTATATGCTTACATGCAGTTCAAGGTTCGTTGCAACGACACTCCTGGTGTGGGTGAGCTGAACAACTTCCGTTCCAGCGAGATGCTGCTCATCGAGGCCGAGGCTGAACACATGATGGGTAACACCAGCGCCGCACAGGCTGCTCTGGTTGCCCTGAACAAGACTTCGGGCCGCGACCCCGAGTACACTTGCAACAAGACCGGCGCCGACCTGCTCAACGAAATCAAGCTTTATCGCCGCATCGAGCTGTGGGGCGAAGGCTTCGACTGGTTTGACATGAAGCGCTGGAAAGATCCCATGGTACGCCACAACTATGCCGAGGGCGGCAACTTCCTGGCAACTCTGGCTGTAACCGTCTTACCCAATGAGAAGAACGAGTGGCGTTTCATGATCCCGACCCGCGAGACCGACTACAACAAGGCCGTTCGCGACGGTGTCATCACCCCCGCCGAGTAAACCGACACTTTTCAGACGTCAACGACAACCTGTTGACCACTGAATCAACCTGAATAAAGTAGTGCCAGTGTGCAGACATTGGCACTACTTGTTTATTATAAAAATAAATGTAGTATAGTTTATATTAACGAGAAAATTGTAACTTTGCGGGTTAGTTCATCAAAAGACAAACAATACAAACCTAATATTACAATGAGTAGAGAGACTTTTCCGCACCTTGAGGCGCTGCGCGAAGAAATGCGCCGCCTGAATGTCGATGCCGTCATTATTCCCGGTACCGATCCCCACCAGAGTGAATACATCTGTGACCACTGGAAGTTCCGTGACTGGATTTGCGGCTTCACGGGCAGCAACGGCACCGCCGTGGTAACCCTTGAAGAAGCAGCTTTATGGACCGACTCGCGTTACTTCCTGCAGGCCGAGATTGAACTGGCCGATAGCGGTTTCGTGATGATGAAGGAAAACATGGGTGATGATCCCACAATTCACGAGTGGTTGCAGCAGGTGCTGGAAGAGGACTCTGTCATTGCCATCGATGGACGCTTGTATAGTGCGCAGGACGCCAACCAGCTGGAACGCTTCTGTGGTGAGAACGGCTTTATGCTGGCTACCGAGTTCTATCCCGCCGACCACATCTGGACCGACCGCCCCGCTAGGCCTAGCGAACCGGCTTTTGTCCATGAGGTGAAATATGCCGGCGAAGAAGCCAGCGACAAAATAGAGCGCTTGCTTCAGGTGCTTGAGGACAACGACGCAACCGCTATGCTGGTGACTGCCCTCGACGATATCGCATGGCTGTTCAACCTGCGCGGTGGTGACGTGGCATTCACTCCAGTGGCCATCGCATTTGCCTACATTTCCCGCAAGGAGAAATGTATCTTTATCGATGAGAACAAGGTGACCGACGAAGTGCGCCAGCACTTCAAGGCATGCGACATACGGGTGCGTGACTATGACGACATCGTGCGCTTCCTAGAGCGCGTCAGCGAACACGAAGTGGTTCTCATCGACCCCAACCGCGTGAGCGACACTTTAGCCAATGCCCTGCCCTGCCAGAAGGTCTATTTCCGCTCCCCCATCACCGACCTGAAGTGCATCAAGAACGATGTGCAGATCGAAGGCTTCCGCCATGCTATGGAGCGTGACGGTGCCGCACTGGTGCGCCTGTTCAAGTGGATTGAAGAAACCGCCCCACAAGGCACCATCAACGAGGTGGACGTGTGGAACAAGGGTATGGAATTCCGCTCCAAGATGGACATGTACCGCGAGGACAGCTTTGCCATGATCTGCGGATACAAGGAGCACGGCGCCATCGTCCACTACGAGGCCACTGACGAGAGTGCATCCACCCTGCACGGCGAGGGCATCCTACTCGTGGACAGCGGCGCACAGTACCTCGACGGCACTACCGATATCACCCGCACCATCACCCTGGGTAAGCCCACCGAACAAGAGAAGCATGACTTCACGCTGGTACTCAAGGGCCATCTGGCCCTGCAACGTGCCAAGTTCCCCGTGGGCACCACCGGCTGCCAGCTTGATGTGTTGGCTCGCCTGCCCCTTTGGCAAGAAGCCATGACCTATGGTCACGGCACCGGTCACGGCGTGGGTCACTTCCTGGGCTGCCACGAGGGACCGCAAAGCATCCGCACCAACCTGGTTGATGTGAAACTTTTGCCCGGCATGGTGCTCAGCAATGAGCCCGGCTTGTATAAGACTGGTGAATATGGCATCCGTACCGAAAACCTCCTGCTCGTTGTAGAGGCCGAGAAGACCGAAGACTTCGGCAACTTCCTCGCCTTTGAGCCGCTCACGCTCTTCCCCTATGACCTGCAGCTCATCGACCGGACAATGCTCACTGCCGAGGAGGTGGCACAAATCAATGACTACCACCGCATGGTACGCGAGCGCATCACTCCGCTGCTCAACGCTGACGAAGCCGCCTGGCTCGCCGACAAGACCAAAGAAATTTAACAACCACAAACTAGAAAGGTGGTGCAAGCCGAACGCAATGAAAGCTTGCTTTCAATTGCTGAGGCGCAGCCCACCTTGCACGAGCAAAGCGAGTGAAACTAGAATCTAAAAACTAAAAACAAAAACTACATAATGGCTATCATCAAGAAAGTAAGAGGCTTTGAGCCCAAGATTGGAGAGAACTGTTTCCTGGCCGACAATGCTGTTGTTGTCGGTGACGTGACCATGGGTAAGGATTGCAGCATCTGGTTCAACGCCGTGCTGCGTGGCGATGTGAACACCATCACCATCGGTAACCGTGTCAATATCCAAGACAACAGCGTGATTCACACCCTATATGAAAAATCGGTCACCGAAATCGGCAACGACGTTTCCATCGGCCACAACGTGGTCGTGCACGGCGCCAAAATCTGTGACATGGCACTTATCGGCATGGGTAGTGTCATCCTGGATCACGCCGAGATTGGCGAAGGTGCCATCATCGCCGCCGGCAGCGTCGTGCTGGGTGGCACCAAGGTTGGCCCACATGAGTTGTGGGCAGGCAGTCCAGCGAAGTTCAAAAAGATGGTTGACCCCAAGCAGGCCAGCGAAATCAATGTGAAAATCGCCAAGAACTACCTCATGTATTCAACCTGGTATGATCAAGATTAATCAATGAGGAATCAGGAATTGGCATCCGCGCTCTAAGTTAAAACCTTAGGCCTAAAGTATAGAACCCTCAAAGCCAAAATTCAAGATGAAGAAGTATTTAATTATGACCTTAACGGCACTCGTGCTGGCGCTGATGCCAGCACGGGCGGCAATCTATATCGTCGGCAGCGGCCCGTTTGGCAATTGGAATCCCGCCAATGGCGTCGAGATGACGCACGAGGGTAACGGCATCTACACCCTGACGATGCACATCAACGGAACAGAGTGGTTTGTCTTTGCCGACAAACTTACAAGCGACTGGAACGACTTCAATGCGAACCACCGTTACGGTCCCAACGGCAATGGCAGCCAGGATGTGACAGTCACCGAGACCTACACGACGCAGAAAGCCAACAACAACCACGCCTACAGATTTCAAGGCTCGGATGCGGACTATACTTTCACGTTCAACCTCAATAACCTCACATTCAGGATTGATTATTATATTCCACCTGTCGCACCTGACCCCTTCTCCCTCAGTTTGGGCGACGTGAACGCTGATGGCGAGATTACCATCGGCGACGTCACTGCCATGGTTGATATTCTACTGGGCAGTTTCGCTAACTATGACACAAAGAAACGCTCCGATGTCAATTACGACAACGAGTTGACCATCGGCGATTTGACAACACTCATCGGCTATCTCCTGGGAGACAGTTTCCCCGAACACGTCAAGGAAGGTTATGACTACGTCTGGGACGATGAAACCATACCCGAGGTTCACCTCAGTGTCAGCCTCAACGAGTGGAACCATCTCCTTGAGCTGTATGACGCAAACGCCTTCACCACACAATATGTCATGGCGACGGCGACATTTGTCAAGGATGGTGAGACCACCGTCATCGATAGCGTGGGGCTGCGGCTCAAGGGAAACACATCTCGCCGCCGTCCTGAAGGATGGAACGGACAGCCGCACCAGCGCGACAACACCGACTGGCACCATGCCCATTTCGGGGTAAACCTGCGCAAGTATGTTGACGATGAGGCCCACACCATTCAAGGAGTACGCAAACTGCACCTCAAGTGGTTCAAGGACGATCCCGCCTATGTGCGTGAGATGTTCTGCTTTGAGCTGTTCCGCCGTGCTGGCGTCTGGACCGCCGTACGTGACAATTACTGCCGCCTGTGGGTTCATGTCGAGGGTGACAGCAAGGAAGCTTATTTCGGTGTGTATGAGCTACTTGAACCTATCGACAAGCGTTACCTCAAAGATCGCAAAAATCGTTTTGGCAGCAACAACGGGTACCTGTGGAAATGCCGTAACGCCGCAGCTGGGTTGAACAACCCAAATGGCGATATCTGGTATGATGACGATAGCGATGACCGACATGCCTATACACTTGAGACCCAGACTGCTGAGTTTGAAAACGCCCGTGCCCAGCTGGTGGACTTTATGAACAAACTTAACAATCTCAGCAACAACGAATTCTACACTTGGATTCAGCAAGTCACCGATGTGGATCTGCTGCTCAAGACCTACGCCATCAACGTCGCAGTGGGCATGTGGGACGACTATTGGAACAACGCCAACAACTATTACATTTATTTCAATGGTACGGGATTGACTGATTACAAGTTCTACTTCATCCCTTACGACTATGACAACACGCTAGGCACCACGCTGAGGTGCGGCGCACAGACTGATGCTGGCCGGCACGACCCTATGAACTGGGGTACCAACAACAACCGCCTCATCTCGCGCATCCTCATGTTTAGCGATTTCAAGGCGAAGTACATCGCCTTTCTCAAGGAATTGATCGATACCAAAAATGCCTTGATGGACCGCGCTTCCTCACAAGCTCGCATCCGCGCATGGCAGCAGCGCATTGAGCCATACGTAAACAACGATACGGGCGAGGACACAGCCATCGAGGACAAGCCCGCCTCGTGGAGCAACCACAGCGAGTACAACCTGCTCAAGAACAACAGCGACAACTTCTTTACGGTCAAGGCGGCCACCATCACCCCTTTACACTAAAATAAGAACTTATAACCCTTAAAGTGCACCACAAAAGTTTTGTATCCAACTTTTTGGGTGCACTTCACTAGTATTATCAGCCCTTGGCGGTTACAATTCCTATCGATTGTTTTGTTTGGATTGGGGGTTAGGCAAGCCCCAGGTCAAAGTCTTTTAGAAATTGGGTGAAATTGGGGTTGTGTTGTTTGATTTGTTCAACAACTTCGCGGGGGGACAGAATTTTTGGAGTATCGATGGGCACATCGCTTAATTTCACATCAAGCGACAGGCGGTCGTTCTGCAACGCATCACACAGGAACCGCATCAGCGCCTCCTTATGTTCCTCGACATGCTTCTGCTCGGTGGGGCTGCCAACCGTCATCACATAATGTTCATCGCCATTGCCTGGCTTCGGCAGGGCATAGGACATCGTCGTACATAATGCCCTCTCCTGAGGATGCTGGTCAATATACGCCTGCCATGCAGTTTGCAATTGTTCAGCATTGAACGGCTGCGTGCGCTGCTGCACACTGGCTGCGGCAGTCTGTTGCTGCTCGGTGGCAGTATTTGACACATTCACCATGATGCGGGGTGTGTTACCCACAGCACGAGGCATCGGCCGCCCTGTAGGAACCGCTGGAGCGGTATGACGAACTGGCTGACGCTCGGCTTGAGCAGGATGAGGAGGCTGCTCGATTGGTTGAGGTGCTGCCTGTTGAGTCGCCGATGGGGACTGGACTGGAGGTGTGGCAGGACGCTGCGGAGCAGCTTGACGGGGTTGCGCAACTGGCTGAGCAGTGATTTTCTGGATAGGCGGCTGGGGTGCCTGTTGAGGCTGAGGAGTCACCAGTTGACACAATTTGACAAGCGTCAACTCAACCAGCAACTGTTTGCTGCTGGCATTGCGGTAATTCAGATCACAGGAGTTACACAGGTCTAGAGATCTGTAAAAGAATGCGGGTGACAGTTTGGCGCTTTGAACGCCATAGCGTTCGGCCACCTCGTCGTTCATCTCAAGCAGTTTCCGCGTCTGGGGCGTGCTGGCAACCATCAGGTCACGCAGGTGTTGTGCCAGACCATTGATAAAAAATTGAGAGTCAAAGCCCTTATCGCGGATTTCCTTATAGATGAGCAAGGCCTGCATGACATCGCCAGCGAGGAAAGTGTCCACAAGCCTGAAGTAGTAATCATAGTCGAGCACGTTGAGATTTTCAAGGGCGCTCTGGTAAGTGATGTGCCCCTGGGTCGAGGCAGCCACCTGGTCAAATATGGACAAAGCGTCGCGCATGGCGCCATCGGCCTTCTGGGCGATGACGTTGAGCGCAGCGGGTTCGGCCTCGATACTCTCCTGCTCGCACACATACTGTAACTGCTGTACAATGTCGGGCACAGTGATGCGGGCAAAGTCATAAATCTGGCAACGCGACAGGATAGTGGGAATGACCTTTTGCTTCTCGGTGGTGGCAAGAATGAAAATGGCATATTCGGGCGGCTCCTCCAGCGTCTTGAGAAATGCGTTGAAGGCAGCCTGTGAGAGCATGTGGACCTCATCAATGATGAAGACGCGGTAACGGCCCGTCTGCGGCGGGATGCGCACCTGCTCAGTCAGGTCGCGGATGTTGTCCACGCTATTGTTGGACGCAGCATCCAGCTCGTTGATATTGTAAGACCGCTGGTCATTGAACGCCCTGCACGACGGGCACTCGTTACAGGCCTCACCCTCGGGCGTGGGATGCTCACAGTTGATGGTCTTGGCAAAGATGCGGGCACAGGTAGTCTTGCCCACTCCACGCGGGCCACAGAAGAGGTAGGCATGCGCCAATCGGCCACTTGCAATGGCTGTCTTCAACGTGTGGGTCAACGACTGCTGCCCCACCACGCTGCGAAACGTTGAGGGCCTGTACTTACGCGCCGATACGATATATTTCTCGCTCATCAGATTACAAAATAGTCGGTTTCTCTAAACTGCAAAGATAATACTTTTCCGTTTACCCAACCCATCCAACTCGATGATTTTTCTTTTCGCTATGAAAGAAATCAGCCCATAGATGGCAAAGATGAAAAAATAATGTGGGCCAGTGTTGCACATTAATGATAATTGGTGTATTTTTGTCGCTTGATTAATAAACATAAACCTGACATATTTTAGAACTACTGCAATGAAAAATATCCTGATTATCGGTTCGACAGGCCAAATCGGCTCGGAGCTGACTATGAAGTTGAGAGGCATCTACACCGGCAATGTAGTGGCTGGTTATATCCCTGGTGCCGAGCCCAAGGGTGAACTCGCTGAGAGCGGTCCCTCGGAAATCGTTGACATCACCAATGCCCAGCAGATTGGCGCCGTGGTGGACAAGTACAACATCGACACCATCTACAACCTGGCTGCCCTGCTGAGCGCTGTTGCCGAGAACAAGCCCCAGCTGGCTTGGCACATCGGTATCGATGGTCTGATGAACGTACTGGAAGTTTCACGCGAGAAGAAATGTGCGGTGTTCACCCCCAGCAGCATCGGCTCGTTTGGCCCCAATGCGCCCAAGGACGGTACCCCCCAGGATACCATCCAGCAGCCCCGCACGATGTACGGCGTGACCAAGGTCACCGGTGAGTTGCTGAGTAACTACTACGCCCTGAAGTTCGGAGTGGATACCCGCTCGGTACGCTTCCCCGGTTTGATCAGTTACGTCACTCCTCCGGGCGGCGGTACCACCGACTATGCCGTGGATATCTATTATAGCGCCGTACAGGGCAAGAAATTCATCTGCCCGATTGCAGCAGGCACTTTGATGGACATGATGTACATGCCCGACGCCCTGCGCGCCGCTATCGAAATTATGGAGGCCGATCCCTCGCGCTTGGTTCACCGCAACTCGTTCAACATCGCGTCGATGAGCTTCGACCCCGAGGTCATCTATCACAAGATCAAGGAATACATCCCCACGTTTGAGATGGAATATGATGTTGACCCGCTGCGCCAGAGTATCGCCGACAGCTGGCCTAACAAGCTGGATGACACCTGCGCCCGCGTCGAGTGGGATTGGAAGCCCGAATACAACCTCGACGCCATGACCAAAGACATGATCGAGAAACTGCGCATCAAATTCGGTCTGAACAAGTAACAACACCCCAGCCCTAATGATGAAAAAGTGCCTGTTCATATTGTGCTGCGTTGTCACCTTGATGCTGGGCGGCTGTTCCGGCAACAGCTATAAGCTGGCCAAGGATTACCAGACACGGGACACATTTGGCTACCTCGTATTCATCAGCGAGTCAGGCCAGCAATATGACGACTTGTGGGTGAACATCTCTGGTCTGAACAAGACGTTCCTGGCTTCTACCGCTCAAATTGTTAACGGCGAGGTCAAGGGCATGAGATATGGCGCACAACAGGGCACACGCAGCGTGATGATACGTTACAAAAACGAACGTCTGCTATATCAGGATATCGTTACCATCAGGGCGGGTGAGGATACCATCATCAAGTTCAAGGATTGATATTTAACGGGACAGGCAAATCGCTTGTCCCGTTTTAGTTGAAGGGCTATCGATTGCCTATAATTGACAAGAGGCGCGAACGCTTGATTTTTCCATTTTTTAGATTTCTGGGATAAAATAGCTATATTTGCCAATGATTAGAATCAATAACCAAATCATGTTTATTCTTATGAAAAATGAACTATTACTTCTTGTTGCGCTCCTTATCGGGTTCACGGCTCAAGCTGTGTCCACTGGCGCTGCTACTCCCAAGTACACCTTTGACCGCACTACAGGTGCGCTGTCACTCAACTGGGGCGAATTCAACAACTGGGACCCATGGGGCAGCGACGTAACCAATACAGCGGTCAAGAGCGTCACTGCCACGAGCCAAGTGAGTTTCACTGGCGACTGCTCGCAGTTGTTCTATAATTTCAGTCAATGCGAGAGCATGGACCTGAGCCTTGTCAACACCAGCGGGATGACAAATGCAAAAAGAATGTTCCGCGACTGCTCGAGCCTGACCTCGCTTGACTTGTCGGGGTGGAACACTGCTGGTGTCACCGATATGTTCGAGATGTTCTGCTATTGCGAGAGCCTGACTTCGCTCAACCTCTCGGGTTGGAACACATCCAATGTCATCGACATGGGCTTGATGTTCAACTACTGCTCAAGTCTGATTTCACTCGATCTCTCGAGTTTCAACACCGGCAACGTCATCGACATGTATTACATGTTCAGCGGTTGCGAAAACCTAACCACGCTCGACCTCTCGGGATTCAATACCGCCAATGTCACCAGCATGACCCAGATGTTCTATGGTTGCCGAGGATTAACCCATCTCAATCTCTCGGGCTGGGACACAGGCAACGTAATGACCATGGGAGGAATGTTCTCAGGTTGCTCGAGCCTGACCTCGCTCGATCTCTCGGGTTGGAACACTGCCAACGTCATCGACATGAATTACATGTTCAGCGGTTGTGCAAACTTAACCTCGCTCGACCTCTCGGGATTCAATACCGCCAGGCTTGAGGATACGCAATATATGTTTTCAGACTGCTCCGGCCTGACATCCCTTGACATCTCGGGATGGAACACCGCTAACGTTTGGTACATGAACGACATGTTTGCCAACTGCACGAGCCTGATCACTATCTATGCTGGCACTGGTTGGACTACTCATTATGTCTATGGCAGATGGTCTGAGGGCATGTTCACCAACTGTACTGCACTGGTAGGAGGAATGGGAACAGCCTATGACGAGAATTACACTGACAAGACCTATGCACGCATCGACGGCGGTCCTGACTGCCCGGGCTATTTCACCGAGAAGTGCAGCGCCATGCGCGGTGACGTGGACGGTGACGAGACCATTAGCATCAATGATGTGACCGCCCTGATTGACTACCTACTATCGGGCGAGGCCTCCTCAATCAATCTCGAAGCCGCCGACTGTGACCTGGACGACAACATCAGCATCAATGATGTCACCGCCTTGATCGACTACCTACTTAAGAACAATTGGTAGATACTGAATAGCAGAAACAAGAGCCTGGGGAGTTCACGTCCAGGCTCTTGTTTTCTTTTCTTGGATTTAACTGCATCAATGACGCAGAATGTCGATGAGGTCGGCAACGCCTTGGGTAGCGGGCTTCTGGATGACATGAACCCAACTCGGCACCGAAGCAGGATTGGGATCGATGTAATAGATGGGCACGCCGCGCTTTACATACTGGATGAGAGCTGCAGCAGGATAAACCACCAGCGAAGTGCCGATAACGACAAAGATATCGGCATCATGAGCCAACTGCGCCGCTGCCTCCATATTGGGCACCGCCTCGCCAAAGAACACGATATGAGGACGCACATGGTCGCCATAGGGATCGAGCGTATTAACGCTCGTTACCAGTCCCTTGTCGGTCAACTGGTCGCAAGGCAGCACGTACTCACGCTCCTCATGCCTGACCGACCGCACCTTCATCAGTTCACCATGCAAGTGCAGCACATTGCTGCTGCCTGCACGCTCGTGCAGATCATCGACGTTCTGGGTAATGACGCGCACATCAAAGTCCTTTTCCAGTTCTACGAGCCCCTTGTGCGCAGCATTGGGCTGAGCATTGACCAACTGCTCGCGCCGCTCGTTGTAGAACTTGTGGATAAGGGCAGGATTACGCAGAAATCCCTCATGGCTCGCTACATCCATCACGGGATAATTCTCCCACAGCCCATCGGCATCGCGGAAGGTCTTGATGCCGCTCTCGGCACTGATGCCAGCACCAGATGAAATCACTAGTTTTTTCTTGCTCATAGTCATGGATTTATTGATTTGCTAAATGTTTACTTCAACTAATGTGAAAGCAAAAATAGTAAAATTTTTCTAAAATCGTTCACCTCAATCAAGGAAATCACTATCTTTGCACCGTTTTTTACAAAAAAATAAGATTTTCAATGGATAAATTGAGTTATGCTTTAGGCCTGAGCATGGGTGGAAACTTCATCGGCTCTGGCATCAAGAAACTGGATATCAACGATTTTGCTGATGGTCTGAGAGCCATCTTTGAAGGTGCGGAACAGAAGATGACCTTTGACGAGGCCAAGCAGATTGTCACCGATTTTTTCACCAATCTTGAAAAGCAGGGTGCCGAGATGAACGAGCGCCTGGGTCGTGAGTTCCTGGAGAAAAACAAGGACAACGAGGGCGTCATGGTAACAGCTAGCGGTCTGCAGTATCAAGTAGTGAAAGAGGGCGACGGCGCACAGCCAGGTCCCAACGATGTGGTGACTGTACACTATACCGGCAAACTGATCGACGGCACTGTATTTGACAGCAGCGTCGAGCGCGGTGAGCCTGCCACCTTTGCTGTGGGTCAAGTGATTCCCGGTTGGGTTGAAGGTCTGCAGCTGATGCGCGAAGGTTCGGCCTACAGATTGTTCATCCCGTCCAATCTCGCCTATGGCCCCCATGGCACCGGCCCCATCCAGCCCAATTCCACGCTCATTTTTGACGTGCAACTTATCAAGGTTGAGAAGAAATAAACAACATTTGAATAGTACTTTATATTTTTGAAACTATGAAGAAGATATTTGCTATGACCATCGCTGCCCTGCTTTTGGCAGGCATGGCAAGTTGCAATAGTAACAATACATCCAGCAACGAGGCCACCGAGGAGGCTGCTCCCGACTATGGCCAGCAGATCAAGGACAACAAGACCCTTGGCCGCGAGTTCCTGGAGCAGAACGCCAAGAACGACAGCGTTGTCCAAACCACCAGCGGTCTGCAGTACATGGTTCTGAAAGAGGGCACCGGTGCCAAGCCCGGACCCACCGACAAAGTGACTGTGCACTACACCGGCAAGCTGCTCGACGGTACCGTATTTGACAGTAGCGTCGAGCGCGGCGAGCCTGCTACTTTCCCGCTGGACCAGGTGATTCCCGGCTGGACCGAGGGTCTGCAGCTCATGAGTGAGGGTGCCAAGTACCGTTTATTTATCCCCAGCGAGCTGGCTTATGGCTCAAAGGGCGCTGGTGATAATATTCTGCCCAACTCCACGCTCATCTTTGACGTTGAACTGATTAAAGTCGAGAAGAACGACTAAACATTTTATATTACATAATCAACAAATCATTTAAAAACTAGTTTTATTATTATGAAGAAGATTTTAGCAATTGCAGCTGCCGGTCTGTTGACCGTTGGTTTTGTTGGCTGCAACAGCAAGGCTGGTGGCAGCAGTGAGGCAATGGACTCGCTGAGCATGGCATTTGGTGACCTCTATGGCGCCGGTATGGGCCAGCAACTGCGCAGCATGGACTCTACCATCAACATGGAGCAGGCCCTCAAGGGTATGGAGTACATCGCTAACGCCGACACAAGCAAGAATTTCATGGCTGGTCTGCAGATGGGTATGCAGATTGCTCAGCTTTACTCAGGCATTGAGCAGCAGTGCGGTATGCCTATCAATAAGAGCCTGTTCATGAAGCACCTGCGTGAGGCTATCATGAAGACTACCCCCATGGGTCAAGAGGACATGATGGCTCTGCAGAGCAAGATTGAGCCCCTGCTGAACAAGGCTATGGAGCAGTCTCCCAAGGCCATCGCCAACAAGAAGGCCGGTGAGGAGTACATGGCTAAGCTGAAAAACGACAAGGACTACACATTCACCAAGAGCGGTATCGCCTATAAGGTGCTCGCAGCTGGTGAAGGCACCAACTTCAGCGACAGCGACGTGGTTAAGGTGAACTACGTAGGCCGCCACATCAATGGTGAGGAGTTTGACAAGAGCGGTGAGAACCCTGTGCCCTTCAACCTGAAGCAAGTCATCCCCGGCTTCGCCGAGATGATCCAGCTCATGAAGCCCGGCAGCAAGGTAACCGTGGTTATCCCCGGTGAACTGGCTTACGGTCCCCAGGGCAATCGCGGCATCGAGCCCAACGAGACCCTGATTTTCGACATCGAGACCCTCGGCAAGGACGACAACAAGCCCGCTGCTCCCAAGATTCAGATGCCCATCAAGAAGTAATCCATAACGAATTACCGACAACAAAAACCGTTCTGGCATTGAGCCAGGACGGTTTTTTCGTCCCACATCCTTACGGGACTTCGATAAAAACTCACATTAAAGTGTTATAGCCACAGGAGGAAGTCTTCGCGCTGGAGTTTGGGATTGGGGTTGAGAATGGCGATTTTGTTGTTGGTATAGGTCTGCCCCATCGGCATGTGATGGCAGCACGCTTCAAAGAGTCTAGACATCTCCTTTTCCCGATTGAGGTTTCGCAGCACTAGCACGCATTGGGCATCCAGCAACCGCTTTAGCAAGTTTTCTTCAACAGGCCTGTTGACCAGTGCCATCAAGGGAGCCTCATCATCATTCAACAGGTCTCCGACCGCCACATTCACGTCGTTATAGCACTCTACCCTATCCAACTGACTTTGCAAGATACGCACAGCCAGCGGATTCTGCTCCAGTTGCGGTTCATACAGGTATAAGGAGCTTTGGCTGTTTACCGCCAGCATGGTGACGCTCTCAACGCCCGTGGCGGCCCCCACCTGCAGAATGCTGCAGGGATTGAAGAAATTGGTCACGCGGAACAGCAGCTTTGCTTCGCGCTCACCGATGAGGTCCATCTCGCGGCGCTGCCGTCGCGTCGTGCTCTCCTTAATCGTACCATGGAGCTGATGGATGCCCTGATAGGCATAATAGGGCAAACGCTGACGCCACACGTTACGGACAAACTGATAGGCAAACGGGGAATGGATGCCGAAGCCGCCACTACGGTGGTGACGGCTCCAGGCATTGAGGTATTGTTTCCAACTTTTCAAGTTGCTAGTCCCTAATCATTAGCTTCCAGCTTCTCTTTCTTGCGGAACTTGTCGCCGAAGATGGCATAGTTCAGAGCCAGCAAGAGCAGGATGTAGATGGCGATTACCGCAATCTTGGCCCAGCCTTGGGTCTTGTTCACCTCATCAGGGATAAACTTGAAGTCAATCTCGTGGTCACCGGCCGGCAGTTGCAGGGCACGCAGTACATAGTTCACACGACCCATCTCAACTGGCTTGCCATCGACATTCACTTTCCAACCCCACGGGAAATAAATCTCGCTGAATACCGCCAAACCTCCATTTGCGCTGTGGCTCTTATAGGTCAGGTGGTTGGGGGCATAAGAAGTCTCATAGATGGTATCGCCTGGCTGAACGGCCTTAGCCTCGCCCAACTGCTGGCGGAACTTGGCATCGGCTACAGCGCTCGTGGCCGGATTGAAGTTGTCGAGGAAAGCCATTTCCTTGTCGGCGTTGTCCACGTATGTGAGCGAATCCACAAACCAGGCATTACCCAGAGCCTCGGGGTTACGCTGCACCGTCTGGTCATCAACGATGATATAGCGGGTGTTGAGCATATTGAACACCGGGATGTTGTTTTTGGCAATCTGGTTGTTGATCAGGTCATTGTAGCGCGACAATTTAGCGGCATGGTAACCGCCGATGGTCTTGTGGAAATAGCTCGGCATCGCCTCGCCAAAGTGCTGCAAGTCCATCACGCGGTAATTCATGTCCTTATCCTGCAGAATCTGTTGATCGACAGGACGTTTTACAAACTGCTGCTCGGGCAGGTCATAGCGGGAAGTGAACGTGTCGGAGTCGAGATAGCGCTTGTTGACTGCATACATATCGACAAGCACGATGCCTGCCACGATGAGCGTGGCCACCATCTCGTTGAGTTTACCCTTGAGGCAGGCAAAGATGACGCCGAAACCTATCAGGATTACAATCAGGCTACGCCAAGCGTCACCGCTCACCAAAGCGCCACGCACGGCTGCAATCGCGGCATCCACGCTGGGATACTGCTGAATCTGACCCGAAGCCACCAGCTGCTCGTGCTCTTGAGCTGAGAAGTGGCCGAAAATGCCCGGAGAGATTGCGGTAATCAGGCAGATTAAGGCACACAGGCCAAAGGATATCAAGAGCGGCATGCGGTACTTGCGCCAGCCGTCGGAATCCTTGAATAGTTCACGTAGGCCCAGAACTGCCAGGATGGGCATGGCAATCTCAGCAATGACAAGTATTGACGAGACTGTACGGAACTTGTTGTACATGGGGAAGTGGTCAATCATCCAGTCGGTGAGCCACATCATGTTATGACCCCACGACAGCAGAATGGAGATGATGGTAACGATAAGCAAAGCCCACTTCACGGGTCCCTTGACGATCAGGCAGCCCAAAAGGAACAAAGCGCAGATGAGTGCGCCCACATAGACGGGGCCGTTGGTCATCGGTTGGTCGCCGAAGTACTGCGGGAACTGGCTCAGGATTTGGACATCCTGCTGGCTCATTTCTCCAGTGTTGGCCATTTTCTCGGCCTTGGAGGTCTCGCTCAGGGTAAGCAGGCGGTTGTCACCATGCTCGGGCTTGATGGTAGCGCCACCCTTCACATTGGGGATGAGCAGGGTAAAGGTTTCACCTTTGCCGTAGCTCCACTGGGTGATGTAGTCTTTATCCAGGCCGCCCTTGGTGGGCTTGGCATTGGCGGCTTCCTCGCCCGTCGGGGTGAGTTCGCTGTGACCGCCGCGCATGGTCTCCTGGGCGTATTTATACGTCAGATACAGGTTGGGTGAGTTGGCGGCCAACGCCAGAACGGCGGCAACAGCCAGGGCGGCAGTCGCAATGCACCAGCGGCCCACCTTCTTGTCGATGATGGCCTTGACCAGGAAAGCGATGACCAGAGCCACAATAATAAACATCGAGTAATAGGTCATCTGTACGTGGTTACTGGCCAGCTGCAAGGCGGCAAAGAAAGCTGCTACGGCCATGCCGCCCAGATACTTGCCACGATAGCACCACACGATGCCAGCGATGGTAGGCGGGATATAGGCCAGCACCATGAGTTTCCAGATGTGGCCAGCGCCCATGAGGATGAAGAAGTAGCTGGAGAAGGCATACCCGATGGCGCCCAGTATAGCATAATACCACTTGACCTTAAAGGCCAGCATCAGCAGGAAAAAGCCCAACATCAGCAGGAAAATCCAGCTCACCGGGGTCGGGAAATAAAGGCGATAAAGCGCCGAAGCGGGATTCAGCCACATCGTGCCCTCATAAGACGGTGCGATCTGGAACGTGGGCATACCGCCAAACAAGGCATCGGTCCACCACGATTTCTCTCCAGTCTGTTCCTGGAAAACCTTGGTCTCTTGGCTGTTGGCCGCACCCTGCATCACATCGTGTTGCTGCAGCACATCGCCGTTCACGTCATTGGGATAGAAATAAATCCATGAGATAGCGGCAAACACAACCACCGCAATCACAAAGTGGATCACGTCGGCAAGCGACACAGACCCAATCAGTTTCTTGTCAAAATTATTCTTCATTTATTTTGATTGTTGGTTTTCTTCATTACAACCTGCAAAGGTAGTGCAAGCCGAGCGGAAAACAAAATTTATTTTGATTTAGTTTCCTTTTTCAAACAACTGATTTATCTGAATATTCTGGTGGGCTTTTTTCAAACAACATGGACAACTTTGACAACAGATTGGCAGGGTGTCGCGGTCTTGCTTTTTGGTCCGCGCGAGCGCGGAGAAATTGAGCGAAAATTTGATTTTAAAATTTAGTTGGACGGTGGGGAAGTTCGTCTTCGACGCACTTTTCGCTGGAGCTTGCTGGCACCAAGCTGCGAACCCCAACGGGGTTCTTGCATGGTGTTTCTCATTGAAGTCGGCTCTTCGAGCCGTCTGCCTCTTTCGAGGCTGGGTCTTATGCTCGCGGGGCGAGCAGGTTAGAGGTTAGAGGTTAAAGGGGCTGCCGCATGAATGCTCGCGGGGCGAGCAGTTTAGAGTTTAGAGTTTAGAGAGGGCATCCGCGTTCCTGAACTGTACTCCAAAAGTTTTGTGTCTAACTTTTGGGGTGCAGTTTATTTTGAGGGGTAGTTGGTTGGGGAGTGGCCTGTGGCGCGCTTGAAGACGGTGTGGAAGTGGGTGCGGCTGATGCCGCAGTGGTCGGCAATGGCTTCGACGGTAAAGTCGGGGTGCTCTCGCAGCATCCGCTTGGCTTCGTTGATGCGCAGGGTGGTCATCCACTGCGTGAAGGACTCAAAGCCTGATGCCTTGACCCATGCCAGGAGGTGTGTGCGCGGGATGCCGAGTTCGCGGGCGACATCGGCACTCTTGAGGTCGTGGCGCAGGTACTTGCCCTGGGCGACCCAGTGCTCGATGGCCACGTTCTCGCCTTCCTTCAATTCGGGGCTCTTCACGATATCATTGCTTGTTGTTGCCGGTTCGGCGGTTTGGATTTTCATTTCTTGCTGCTCTTCCTCCTCGGCCTCACGGACGCGGCGCGAGGCACTGCTGATGACATATCGCACAAAGCAGAACCACAGATAGAAGATGGCGGTGATGAAAAACACGGCATAAACCGCCAAGGGCCAACCCGACGAAAAGATGGCGACGGGCAGTATCAGTGCCAGCGCCATTAGTGCAACGATGCTGATGCTCATCCAGTTGACCAGGCTGTCGGGTTCACGGTCGTAGTAGTTGGCAAGCATTGCCCTCAAGCGCATGAGTTCGCGGCTGATGAGCACGGCATAATAAGCCTGCAAGAGGGCGAAAACGGAACTGGCCAGCATGTCACACTCCATCAGACGATGGGGCTGGAACCAGCCCACGGCAAGAATGACGGCGTTCAACAGACAGGCCATCCCGCCCAATATCCATTCGCGGCGACGGATGCGGCCCTGGCGTTGAAGGTTCAGGACACACGTCGAGAACAAGACGGTGCAAGGTGTGAATATCAACAGGTTAAGGGCCACAGCGCGTGACACACTTGAGGCTCGCAGACCAGAGGTGAACTGCAAGAAGAATTGTAAGCCCGTCAAGATGAAGGCCAATGCCATGAGCCAGCGTGAACGGTTGGTCACGCGGTCATCGGCAACGCGTCCTGGAAGCAGAAACACCAATATTCCAGTCATCAATAGCGTCAGCACAATGGCTGTAAACTGCATCTCTTTCATCTCGACTGCAAAGTTAATGCAAGTCGAAAACATAAAAAAGCAATCAAACTATTTTGTGAGATGAGGCATCTCAGGCGAGGTGCGCGATACCGAAAATATGTATTTGATTATTAATGACTGTTAAATTATTGTCTTATTTTGCGAATTAAGACAGGTGAAATCGCGAATTGAGACATCAAATTGCGAATTAAGACAGCACTTTGCCCTCTCCCAGCGTAAATTTGTAAAGAAAAAATTGAAGACTTTGTGTGAGATGGATTTCCTCAATTACCTCGACGATGTGCCCTTGTGGCTCGCCATACCCCTCGTGATCATCAATCTGGTGCTGTGGGGCCTGCTCATTTACCTCATCTGGAAAATCTGGTCGCGCCACCACAACGATTAGCAAGCAGTCACCCCAATGATTGAACAAGTATCTATCGCTCCGCATAATTAATTACACATTATATTAACAATTAAAATTTCTGAGTTATGAGACGATTTAAAACACAATCCACCTTGACAAGAGCGGCCTTGACGTTGCTCGTGATGCTGACCTGTGCCACGGCGTGGGCCGAGACACAAATCGTTACCTACATCGACGAGAACGGAACGGAGCAAACAGTTGAAGCCACACTACTCACCGATGGTGGCTGGAAGGATCCGGGCTGGTATGTCGTAATCGGAAATGTCGAATTGGATGGTTTGCTGGCTTTCGACGATTCCACCAACCTAATTCTTGCCGATGATGCGAGACTACATCTTATCAATTATGATCTCTTTTGTACGGGAGACTTAACCATTTACGGCCAAAGAAATTGTACGGGGCAATTTGTGAACACTCCAGGCAATATTACTTATGGAATTAGGACCTTTGGCAACTTAAAAATCTGCGGAGGTGTGATTGAAGCATATGGCAGCGGGGGCAATCCTGCTATAGGAACTGCAAATCCAGGATTTTCAATTATCATAACAGGTGGGAAAGTAACTGCTACTGGTGATTCTGAAATCGGTTATGGTCTTCAGATTTTAAGCGGCCCACTCACCATCACAGGCGGACAGTTCACTGCCATAGGCAATTATGGTGTTGATGCTATGACCATCACACTTGGTTGCACCACTCAAGGGGATTTCATCTATATCAAACAAACAGGCTATGGTAATTCGCTACAGATTGTTGAAGGTCAAACCCTGACTGATGATGAGGGAAACGAGTATAGTGGATTTTACAGTAGAGCCTACATCATTGATGGCAAAAGACTTCACCTGCCCTTGCCTAAATACAGCATCACGGTGCCCAACTTTGCACACGGCAGCGTGACAAGTGACATGGAGACCGCCAGTGAAGGCACGACCGTAACACTCACCGCCACGCCCGACTATGGCTGCGTGCTTGAGTCCCTCACCGTGATGAACGGCAACACGCCTGTGGAGACCACTGCAGGAGTTAACGGCACCTATACCTTTGTGATGCCTGCCGGCGATGTGACGGTGAATGCCGTCTTTACTCCACTCCTGGGCGAAGGCGATGGTTCAGAGGGGAATCCCTACATCATCAGCAGTGCTGAAGGTTGGGAGTACTTCTGCGACTGCCTGCAGGACAACGACACCTACAACCGCTTTAGCGGCAAGACGGTGAAATTAGGTGCTGACATCAGCGTGACGCGCATGGCAGGCGCTGACTACCACGACTTCCTCGGCACGTTCGACGGCGGGGGCAACAAACTCACCTTCACCGCCGAGGCCTCGGACAACTACTTAGCTCCCTTCAGCAATGTGCTGGGCAGCAGCGACACCGACCACGCCGTCATCCGAAACCTGAAGGTGGAGACCAACATCACCGCCAACGACTACCGTCACATGGCCGGACTCATTGCCAAAGTATGGGGCTACGTCGATGTGATTAACTGCGATGTCACCGTCAACATCACCGCCACCAAGGGCGACAACAACACTGACCTCTATCCCGCTGGCATCGCCAGTCAGGTGGTCAGTAGCGCCCAACTCACTGTGAGCGGCTGCACCGTGGACGGCACCATTTCGACCAACGGCAAGTACGCCGGCGGCATCATCGGCATCGTGCAAGGCTCGGCCAGTATCACCGACTGCGTGAGCAGCGTCACCATCGATAGCAGCACAGAGGGCGATGGCACCCACGGCGGACTCGTAGCCGTGCAGGGCAACTACGACGGCAAAACCCTCACCATTGAGGGCTGCGTCTTCAACGGCAAACTGCTTGGCACATCGACCAACAGCTGCGGCGGCTTCGTGGGCTGGCGCAACAAGACCGTCAACATCAGCAACAGCCTCTTTGCCCCAGCCGAGGTGAACATCGACGAAAGTGACTGCTACACTTTTTCGCGCCGTGATGGTGCCACCATTACCAACTGCTATTATACCGACACGCTGGGTGCCGTGCAGGGCAAGCAGGCCCACAGCATCACCGCTGGCGAGGGTGTGACCGTCGGGTTCAGCGGCACAGCCGCTGAGTACAGGACAAGCGGTATCACCGCCTATGGTACAGGTATCATGTATAATGGCATGCTGTATGCTGGTCTTAATGACGAGGTAAACCTCAACCTGGACGGTTCGGCCAATGGCTACAGCGTCAATGCGGGCACCCTGACGGGCGAGGGGAATCCCTTCACCCTGCTCATGCCCGACGAGGACGTGACCATCTCGGCAGCGGCCCAGTTCCAGCGTGGTGACGTGAACCAAGACGGTCACATCACCATTTCGGACGTGACCACCCTCATCGACTACCTGCTGAGCAACGACAGCGCGATACCTGCCGAAGCCGACTTTAATGCCGACGATGTTACCAGCATTGGCGATGTCACCGCCCTGATCGACTACCTGTTAAGTGGTGCTATTTAAGCATTAAACTCGAGATTTAAGATTCATAACGAGGGTGACGCAATGCGCCACCCTCGCTATATTAACGTGAGTTCGATGAAAATAAAGTGCTGTCAATCAACACCTCACCTAAGATAGGGGAGGTGGCGCGAAGCGCCGGAGGAGTATGATTTTTCCTTGAATTATATTCTCGGGTAGCATCAACGCCCCCGCCGCTCACGCGGCACCCCCTCTTATCCAAGAGGGGGAGTTGCTAATGTCCTGATGGACAAACGACAAATTCATCGAATTCACGCTATATTATATTTGACATATAAATTGTTGGTCAGTTGAGATGCATCATTACCCATAAGGAAGCCAGGGGATAGTGCAAGTCGAAAACATAAAAAAGCAATCAAACTATTTTGTGAGATGAGGCATCTCAGGCGAGGTGCGCGATACCGAAAATATGTATTTGATTATTAATGACTGTTAAATTATTGTCTTATTTTGCGAATTAAGACAGGTGAAATCGCGAATTGAGACATCAAATTGCGAATTAAGACAGCACTTTGCCCTCTCCCAGCGTAAATTTGTAAAGAAAAAATTGAAGACTTTGTGTGAGATGGATTTCCTCAATTACCTCGACGATGTGCCCTTGTGGCTCGCCATACCCCTCGTGATCATCAATCTGGTGCTGTGGGGCCTGCTCATTTACCTCATCTGGAAAATCTGGTCGCGCCACCGTGACAATTGACCAACAGAAAATCATTCAATCATATATTCACATTATTAAATTACAAAGATTATGAGACGATTTAAAACCCAATCCAATTTGACAAGAGCGGCCCTGACGCTGCTTGTAGTGATGCTCACGACTGCCACGGCGTGGGCTTACGAAATCCCCGCCACGGGCTCGTGCGGCCCTAATGCCACCTATACCATCAATGACTCCACGATGACCATCAGTGGTACTGGCGAGATCAGCAATAATGCTTTTTACTATAAGGACTTAAGTGGTATCAAAAGCATCGTCATCAACGAAGGCATTACCGATATTGGAAATTTTGCATTCTCTACAGATGCGAGCCCGGACCTTACTTCGGTCAACCTGCCAGCCTCGCTAATAAATATCGGTCAATATGCTTTTAATAAATGCACTGCACTGACTACTGTGAACATTGCCCCCAACTCGCAGTTACAGACAATCGGTGAGTATGCATTCGTTACGACTGCACTCACTTCCATTGACCTCAACGGATGTCACGATTTGACGAGCATTGCAACTGGTTCCTTCTATCAGTTGCCACTCGGTGCTCTTGACTTGAGCGGCTGTACCAGCCTGTCGAGTATAGGCGAAAAAGCTTTTTATAAAACCTCTATCACCAGCTTGAGCCTCCCCGCCTCGCTGATTAGCCTCGGCGATTATGCTTTTTGCCATTGTACATCTCTCTCCACAGTGACTATAGCTGACGGTTCTCTACTGACTACTATCGGTAAGTATGCTTTTGATGATTGCCATTTCGAGAGCATCGTTCTGCCCTGTGCTGGACTGACCAGTATTGGCAATGATGCGTTCTCCCGAAATCCTGGCCAGTATAACCTCACTGAGATTATCTGTCTCACTGAAAAATCGCTTTCAGTAGGTAGAGTATTCTACAACAACCATGATCAGGTGACGGTCTATATGTATGCCTCCAAAAAAGTGGCTTGGGAAGGAGCTAAAGCCGTGAAAGGTCTCTTTACCATCACTCCTGATGAAAGCATTACCGACATTAATGGCATCAAATTCTATGGCGATTACTACGCTGAGGGCACCGAAATCACCGTTTCGACCAATCAGACCGCTCATGGTTTTGAGATCAATGGTGTTATCGCCGTTGATGCAGTCAGCCTGGGAAATAACCAATATCAACTGACCTTACCCAATTATATCACTACCGACAATGTGACGCTTAGTCCTATCACCCTTACACCCCTGGGCGAAGGCGATGGTTCAGAGGGAAATCCCTATATTATCAGCGATGCGGTGGGTTGGGACTACTTCTGCAACGCCCTGCAGGACAACGACACGTGGAACCGCTTCAGCGGCAAGACGGTGAAGTTGGGAGCTGATATCAGCATCACCCGCACGGCTGGCAGCAGTGACCATGAGTTTATGGGGACCTTTGACGGAGACTACCATACGCTGACCGTCAATATTACCGAGACCACGACACAGGGCACTGCGCCCTTCCGCGAAATCCGTGGCGCTACGATCAGGAAACTCATCACAACAGGTAGCGTCAATGGCACGTTGCATGCTGCCGGCCTTGTGGGCTTTGCCCGTGGCGATTCCAGTGTGACCAACACCATCGAGAACTGCAAGGTGGCCGCCAATGTCACCGTCACCACAGCCGTCAACGGCAATTACCATTGCGGTGGTGTAGTGGGCCACGCCCAGAATTCCACGCTTAACATCAGCAACACCGTCTATTGCGGTGCCATCAGCAACAGCGGCAACTACGTCGGCGGCTTCCAGGGCTGGAGCGACGGCAACACCGTCAACCTGGGCAACTGCCTCTTCACGGGAAGTTACGAAGGAGGCGGGGTCTTCCACCCCATGGCTGTCCGCAACAGGAACGCTGCCACCACAGCCACCGTCAACAACGCATTCTATAGCGCAACACCCACTCTGACCGACGCGCAATTCATCGCTGCTAACGGCACGAAGACCGTTGGTGTGGCCAACATACCCGCCACGCTGGGCAGCGAGGTTGAGACCCTAAACTTCATGACCGTGTATGAGGGCGGTATACTCTTCGACGGCCTCTACTATGCCTCACCCATCCTCTCCACCGACAGCGACGGTGCTTACGTCATCAATAACGCAAGCGACTGGGAGTATTTCTGCGACGCCCTGCAGGACAACGACACGTGGAACCGCTTCAGCGGCAAGACGGTGAGACTTGGTGCTGACATCAGCGTGACGCGCATGGCAGGTTCAAGCAACCATGACTTCTGCGGTACGTTTGACGGCAATCACAAGACCATCACGTTTAACTATGGTAGCGAGGCCGAGCCCGAATCGGGTATTTCGGCCCTGTTCAGCCACACCAGCAGCACCAAGCCCTTCGGCGCGGACACCATCAGCCCCGCCACAATCAAGGACCTGACGGTCGATGGCACCATTTGGACCTCCAGCAGCGACGCTGCAGGCTTTGTGGGCCGTATCTACGGCACGCTCAACCTGACGGGCTGCACCAGCAACATCGCCATCAACTCCACCGCCGATTTCCCCGCCGGATTCATCAATTATAGCGATCAAACCTCGACGGTGAACATCAGCGGCTGTACCAGTAACGCCACCATCAACACCACAGCAAGCTATGCCGCTGGACACGTTGGCCACCTCTACGGCTCGGTTAACATTGAGCACAGCATCAGTAATGCCGAGATTACAGCAGCAGGCGGCGCAGGCGGCTTCGTTGGCCTCTGTGAGCACACTGTCAACTTCAGCGACTGCCTCAGCGACGCCGTCATTCACAGCTCAAGCGGTAACAATAGCGGCTTCGTGGGCTGGAGCCGAGCCAGTGGACATGCCATCAGCTTTACGGGATGCGTCTTCAACGGCAAACTGTTACAGATAGACAGTATCGGCAACAGCAACGGCGGTTTCATCGGATGGACGGGCAGCAACAAGACCGTCACCATCACTGACTGCCTCGTTGATCCCGCTGCCCTTGCTCAAGGCGAGACCATGGCCAGCGGCAACAGTGCTACCTTCGCCCGTGGTTGGAATGCCACCACCACTGCCACCAACTGCTACTTCACCGATACGCTTGGTGTCGTTCAGGGCAAGCAGGCCCACAGCATCATCGCTGGCCAGGGTGTGACCGTTGAGATGGCCAATAGCGCTACTGAATACGAGACGAGCGGTATCACCGCCTATGGCACAGGCATCATGTATAAAGGCGTGCTCTATGCCGGAGTTAACGACGAGGTAAGCCTCAACCTGGACGGTTCGGACGATGGCTACAGCGTCAATGCGGGCACCTTGACGGGAGAGGAGAATCCCTTCACCCTGCTCATGCCCGACGAGCGCGTGACCATCTCGGTAGCAGCCCAGTTCCCTCGTGGTGACGTGAACCATGACAATCACATCACCATTTCAGACGTGACCACCCTCATCGACTACCTGTTGAGCAATGAGAGCGCGATACCTGCCGAAGCCGACTTTAATGACGACGGCTCCGCCAGCATTGGCGATGTCACCGCCCTGATCGACTACCTGTTGAGTGGTGCTATTTAAGCATTAAACTCGAGATTTAAGATTCATAACGAGGGTGACGCAATGCGCCACCCTCGCTATATTAACGTGAGTTCGATGAAAATAAAGTGCTGTCAATCAACACCTCACCTAAGATAGGGGAGGTGGCGCGAAGCGCCGGAGGAGTATGATTTTTCCTTGAATTATATTCTCGGGTAGCATCAACGCCCCCGCCGCTCACGCGGCACCCCCTCTTATCCAAGAGGGGGAGTTGCTAATGTCCTGATGGACAAACGACAAATTCATCGAATTCACGCTATATTATATTTGACATATAAATTGTTGGTCAGTTGAGATGCATCATTACCCATAAGGAAGCCAGGGGATAGTGCAAGTCGAAAACATAAAAAAGCAATCAAACTATTTTGTGAGATGAGGCATCTCAGGCGAGGTGCGCGATACCGAAAATATGTATTTGATTATTAATGACTGTTAAATTATTGTCTTATTTTGCGAATTAAGACAGGTGAAATCGCGAATTGAGACATCAAATTGCGAATTAAGACAGCACTTTGCCCTCTCCCAGCGTAAATTTGTAAAGAAAAAATTGAAGACTTTGTGTGAGATGGATTTCCTCAATTACCTCGACGATGTGCCCTTGTGGCTCGCCATACCCCTCGTGATCATCAATCTGGTGCTGTGGGGCCTGCTCATTTACCTCATCTGGAAAATCTGGTCGCGCCACCACAACGATTAGCAAGCAGTCACCCCAATGATTGAACAAGTATATATCGCTCTGCATAATTAATTACACATTATATTAACATTTAAAATTTCTGAGTTATGAGACGATTTAAAACCCAATCCAATTTGACAAGAGTGGCTCTGACGCTACTCATCGCTCTGCTCTCGACCGCCATGGCGTGGGCTTACAATATCCCCGCCACGGGTTCGTGCGGCCCTAATGCCACCTATACCATCAATGACTCCACGATGACCATCAGTG
>CAMYUW010000014.1 GCA_947302275.1 uncultured Prevotellaceae bacterium | reverse complement strand
CAAAATTTGGCATTGTGCTCGGCTTGCACTATCTTTGCAGCAATGAAATCAACTATTAACAACATAACTTAACTTTATTCATCGAATTATGGCAAACAACCCTGAATTCCGCTATGCGCCCATGTTCCAACTGGGCAAAGATGACACCGAATACTACAAACTGACCAGCGACTACGTGTCGGTGGGTGAGTTTGAGGGAAAACCCATTCTTAAGATTGAGCCCGAAGCGTTGACGATGCTTGCACAACATGCTTTCCACGATGTCAACTTCCTGCTTCGCCGTTCACACAACGAGCAGGTGGCCAAGATCTTGCGTGACCCCGAGGCCAGCGACAACGACAAGTATGTGGCACTGACGTTCCTGCGCAATGCCGAAGTGGCAGCCAAGGGTCAACTGCCCCTGTGCCAAGATACCGGCACCGCCATCATCCATGGCGAGAAAGGCCAGCAGGTGTGGACCGGATTCTGTGACGAGGAAGCCCTGGCGCGCGGCGTCTATAACACCTACACCCAAGATAACCTGCGCTACTCGCAGAATGCCCCGTTGAGTATGTATGAGGAGGTGAACACCCGTTGCAACCTGCCTGCCCAGATTGACTTGGAGTGTGCCGAAGGTATGGAATACCACTTCCTGTGCGTCACCAAGGGTGGCGGCAGCGCCAATAAGACCTACCTGTACCAGATGACAAAGGCTGTCCTGAACCCCGGTACGCTGGTGCCTTTCCTAGTTGACAAAATGCGAACCCTGGGCACAGCAGCCTGCCCACCCTATCACATTGCCTTTGTGATTGGCGGCACCAGCGCCGAGAAGAATCTGCTGACCGTAAAGCTGGCTTCAACCCATTACTACGACAACCTGCCCACCACTGGCGACGAGACAGGCCGCGCATTCCGTGACGTTGAATTGGAGAAACAGGTGCTTGAGGAGGCCCATAAAATTGGCTTGGGCGCACAGTTCGGCGGCAAATATATGGCCCATGACATCCGCATCGTACGTTTGCCCCGACATGGCGCATCATGCCCCATCGGTCTGGGTGTAAGCTGCAGTGCCGACCGCAACATCAAGGCCAAAATCAATAAGGATGGCGTGTGGATTGAGAAACTTGACGACAAGCCTACCGAGCTGATTCCTGAGGAGTTGCGTCAGGCTGGCGAAGGCGACGGCATCAAGATCGATCTGGACCGCCCCATGAGCGAAACACTCGCTATCCTGGACAAGTATCCAGTATCGACCCGCCTCTCGCTGACTGGTACCATCATCGTGGGCCGCGACATCGCCCATGCCAAATGGAAAGAGCGTTACGACCGCGGCGAGGGCATTCCCCAGTACATCAAGGACCACCCAGTGCTTTATGCAGGCCCCGCCAAGACGCCTAAAGGCATGCCTTGCGGTTCGATGGGCCCGACGACTGCCAACCGAATGGATCCCTACGTCGACCTGTTCCAGAGCCTCGGCGGCAGCATGGTGATGATTGCCAAGGGCAACCGCAGCCAGGAAGTAACTGATGCTTGCAAGAAACACGGCGGTTTCTACTTGGGCAGCATTGGTGGTCCCGCAGCCATTCTGTCACAAGAGAGCATCAAGAGCATCGAGTGTGTTGAGTATCCCGAACTGGGCATGGAAGCCGTGTGGAAAATCCGCGTCGTTGACTTCCCCGCCTTTATTCTCGTGGACAACAAGGGCAACGATTTCTTTAAGAAAATCGGCCTCTAAGACGCTCAGATAAGCACTATACCCGTTACAGTTTCAACGCTGTTTGAAGGCTGTAACGGGTATTTTTCCTCTCAAAACACTACTATTTTTGGTAAAAATATGTTAAATAACACATTTTTTGCCGAAAATCACTTGACACGTCCAGAAAAAGCATTACCTTTGCAGTCGCAAATTGCGGGATGGAGCAGTGGCAGCTCGTTGGGCTCATAACCCAAAGGTCGTCAGTTCGAGTCTGGCTCCCGCTACTAAACAAGAGGTCAAACGATTTGTTTGGCTTCTTTTTTTGTGCCTTTTTGAGACGAAATTTCATTACAAGGGTTGCACGAGTGCTGAAATATGTGTAAATTTGCTTGATGAATAACCCTCCTAATCCACGACAAGCTATGAAACAGATTGCGGTACTCTTTGAAGGTGACATAAATCGGCGACTGGGTGTGTTCAATGCGGTTATCAATCGCGTTAAACATTTGGAACAAATCGCTGATTACAAGATTGATGTGCACATGTTCCAAGTATATGACGGTTGGTTGATGCGTCAATTCCGCCACAGCAAAAAGGTCCATGCCCGTCCCGACGAAATCATTGCCGACGGCGTGAAAGTCCACATCACCTGGTTCCGTCGCCGCTGGACCGACGCGCTACTGCACCGCCTGTTCCACAAGCCGCCACACGCATTGCTCAAGAGACTACACCGCCTGGGATGGGAGATGCGCGGACATGATTTAGTAAGCGCCCACGACCGCATTGTGGGCCATGCTGCCGTCTTCGCCGGCAAGAATCTGCACATCCCGTGCTTCATCACATGGCATGGAGCCAGCATTTATACCGACCCACCCCGCGACCCAATGATCAAAGAAATGACGATCAAGCTATTGCAAGAAGCCACCTGCAATTTCTTTGTCAGCCAGGGACTTCTTGACAAGGCACACGCCGAACTGACCAAAGATTTCCAGGCAGAAATCCTGCTTAATGGCGCCAGCGATCAGTTCCAGCGTTTCAATGAGGAAAAACGCAGCAAACTCCGTGCTAAATATGGCGTGAATAGCGGCAAAAAAGTGGTCGCATTTGTGGGTAGATTCGAGCCTGTCAAGAACGTGACCCTATTGCCGGAAATCTATAAAGAGATTGAAGTTAAGTATGGCAACAACTTGACATTCTGGGCAATAGGAGACGGTATTCAGCTTGACGAGACTCGTCAACTCATGGCCACCAAAGGCGTGAACTGCCACTTCACCGGCAAGGTGCCACCCGAGGAGATTCCTGACCTGCTCAACTGTGTAGATCTGCTTGTTCTGCCTAGCAGCTTGGAGGGACTGCCACTAGTTGTCATTGAAGCCCTTTCATGTGGCGCACACGTGGTCGCCACCAATGTCATAGGCACCGCCGAAGCCGTCGGCCGCGATAATGCGATCGATTTAGGAGACAACTTTGTGAACCGTTTCACCGATCGCGCAGTGCAGCTGTTGCAAGGCGGAATCAATCAGGAGCTGCCACCAGAAGTCAGCTGGAAAGCCACAGCAATCAAAGAAAATGAGATTTATCACAAGTTTCTTGATTGATAATCCATAAACAAAAATACATCAATCATTTAACTACCAATATTTAAAGTGATTATTTATTATATAAATTACCATTACAATTTATTATAGAATCTTATTGAAATATTCACATAGTTTTCTCATTATCACTTAAAATAAATTGCAATTTTAAAGTAAAAATTTAAATACATGGTAAATATGCCCAAATTTGCTGAAACATTACTGCCATTAGCCATCCCAGGAACCTATACTTATCGTATTCCTGAGGGGATGACACTATCTATAGGTATGCGTGTTTTAGTACCATTCGGGCGCAAGAAAATATTTACCGCAATCGTGACATCCTTGCACGAAAGGGAACCAAAGGGATATGACGTGAAAGAGATTCTGGGCACGCTGGACGACAAACCCATCTTGCGGCATCCCCAACTCGAGTTCTGGCAATGGATTGCCGATTACTATCTTTGCTCGATGGGTGAGGTGTTCAAAGCTGCTGTACCGTCTGGGCTAAAAGTGGAGAGCGAGACAACCATCAGTGTAAACCCCGATTTCGAGGAGAGTCAGCCAGGACAATTATCCGACCGTGAACGCGTTATTCTAGACTTCACCGCCCAGCGTGGACGCGTTCAGATTGCTGAAATTGCACGCGCAACCGGATTCAAGACCGTAGAACGAAATGTCAGCCACTTGTTGGACATGGATGCTTTGCACGTGTGTGAACGTGTAGTCGACAATTATCGCCCTAAAACTGAGGCATGTGTGCGCCTCACGGTAGCACGAGATGACGAGAACAAGTTACATGAATTCTTCGACCAGTTAAAACGTGCTCCTAAGCAGGAATCACTGTTACTCGCTTATTTAGATATGTCACGATGGCTGCAAAGCGGCGAACCACGCGAGGTGAGCAAAGAAAACCTGCTGAAACGTGCTGGTGTGAGCAATGCCGTGCTGCATGAAGCTGTGAAACGGGGACTATTTGAGATATACAAGAAAGAAATCAACCGTTTTGCAGAATTGGGCAGTGTGCTGGAAGCGCCTCCCAATCTGAGTGAAGAACAGCAACGGGCCTATAGCGAGATTCATCAGTCGATGCGCCAGCATGCCATCACTTTGCTGCATGGTGTGACCAGCAGCGGCAAGACATCAGTCTATATGCACCTCATCGCCGATGCCTTGAAACTTGGCAAACAGGTACTCTATTTAGTACCCGAAATCGCACTGACTACCCAACTGACCCGCAGGCTCAGGCGCGTTTTTGGCGATAAACTGCTTATCTACCACTCCAAGTTCAGTGACAACGAGCGTGTTGACATCTGGAAGAAACTGCTTTACTCTAGTGATCCATGCGTGGTCATCGGAGTTCGTTCTTCGATTTTCCTACCCTACTCCAACCTTGGGCTTGTCATCGTCGATGAAGAGCACGACAGCAGTTACAAACAACAGGATCCTGCTCCACGCTACAACGGGCGCAATGCGGCTCTGGTCTTGGCGCAGATGCACGGTGCCAAGACAGTTCTCGGCTCAGCAACGCCCGCCATAGAGGTCTATTACCACGCCCTGGCCGGCCATTATGGTCTGGTGAAACTGCTGACACGCTATGGGGATATTCAGATGCCCGAGGTCAAGGTCATCGATACCATTGATGCCCGCAAGCGGCGCGAGATGCATGGAATGTTCAGCACCGAACTCATTGATAACTGCCGCAAGGCATTGAAAGAGAACGAGCAGGTCATCCTTTTCCAGAACCGCCGTGGCTACTCGCCCATGGTTCGTTGCAAGGAATGCGGCAGCGTGCCTAAATGTGAGAACTGTGACGTGTCCCTCACCTACCATAAGCACAGCAACAGCCTCGTGTGCCACTATTGCGGTTACACTACCACGCTTCCCGACCTGTGCCCCGCATGCCAGTTGCCCGGCTTGGAAATCATCGGATATGGCACTGAACGCATCGAAGACGATATTGATGCCATTTTCCCTGGCGAGAAGATTTCACGCATGGATTTGGATACTACGCGCAGCAAGAACAGCTATGACCGCATCATCGATGAGTTTTCCAACCATCGCACCAACATCCTCGTGGGCACTCAGATGGTGACCAAGGGACTGGATTTTGACGCTGTGAGTATCGTGGGGATTCTCAATGCCGATACAATGATCAATTTTCCGGATTTCCGCAGCCACGAGCGGGCCTTTGATATGCTGGAACAGGTATCGGGCCGCGCAGGGCGGGCCCACAAGCAAGGGCAGGTCATTATTCAGACCAGCAAACCGGATCATGACGTCATCAAGTATGTACAAGCCCATGACTATGAGGGGTTTTATAATCATGAGCTTGCTGACCGAAAGAAGTTTGGATATCCCCCGTTCACCAAGGTCATCAACATCCATCTCAAGCACCGCGATGATGCGACCGTAGGCGAGTTGGCCGTTCGTTACAGCGGCTTGCTGCGACAAGTTTTCGGCACTCGCGTGCTAGGTCCAATGACCCCGCTGGTTGCAAGAGTTCAGAACCTCTACATCCGCCAAGTGACTCTCAAAATGGAAACAGCCGCCTCGATGACCAAGGTCAAAGGCATCCTGCGAACCCTCTATGAGCAGATGTTAGCAGCCGACTCCCGAATGAAATCCATCCGTCTCTACTACGATGTGGATCCGATCTAACTTTGCCTTCAGCAAGCATTTCTTGGGACGAATTATGGAAAAGTTTCTTTATCATGTTCTGTAATTGGATTTTTTGAGTAATTTTGTGCCCGATTTTAAAAGACAGCATAACAACATAATTAAATATAGAAGAATGACACTGATAGACGGGAAAAATACTGCCGCGGCCATCAAGGAAGAAATCAAGGCCGAGGTGGACCAGATGATAGCAGCTGGCATGAAGCGCCCGCACCTGGCCGCTGTGCTCGTAGGACATGACGGAGGTTCGGAAGCATATGTGAAAAACAAAGTCATCGCCTGTGAGAAGTGCGGTTTCAAATCCTCACTTATCCGTATGGAAGAGGACACTACCGAAGAAAAACTGCTGGACTGCATCAAGCAACTCAACGAAGACCCCGATGTTGATGGCTTTATTGTGCAACTGCCGTTGCCTAAACACATCAACGAGCAAAAGGTCATCAACACCATCGACTTCCGCAAGGATGTTGACGGTATTCATCCGATGAATGCCGGCCGCATGGCGCTGGGTCTCCCCAGCTTCATCTCGGCTACGCCACTCGGAATCATCACATTGCTCAAGCGCTACGACATTCCGACCTCAGGCAAAAAATGCGTGGTGCTGGGCCGCAGCAACATCGTGGGCAAACCCATGGCACAGCTCATGCTCCAGAAACAACACGGCGACGCCACGGTGACAGTGTGCCACAGCCACTCGGCAACGCTGAAGGATGAGTGCCGCGAGGCTGACATCATTATCGCTGCCATCGGTCGCCCCGATTTTGTGACTGCCGATATGGTTAAGGAGGGTGCCGTTGTCATCGACGTAGGCACAACTCGTGTTCCCGATGCCAACAGCAAGACAGGCTACCGCTTGAATGGCGACGTGAAGTTTGACGAAGTCGCTCCTAAGTGCTCATATATAACCCCCGTTCCCGGTGGCGTTGGTCCCATGACCATCTGCTCACTGATGAACAACACCCTTGCCGCTGCAAAAAAAGAGTTTTATCCCGATTGATATTCTCATTATAATATCTCACATATTAATATAAAGAAGTCGAGCTCTTGGGCTCGACTTCTTTATTAGTCAAATAGGCCTTCGACGGCTTCGTCTTGACCGCCTCCGCCGCCATCACCGGTGTCACCACCGCCGCCACCGCCGCCGCGCCAGCCACCGCCGCCGCCACTGCCATAGTAGCCGCTGAGTTCGTCATCACAAGGATTGAAGTCCTTGGGGAACTCAAATTTGGTGCTCTGCTTATAGGGCAGATTCTTGTCGTCATAGAGCCACTTCATGAAGTAACCCAGAATAGGAAGTGCCGCTTCGGCGCCTTGACCCATTGCCATACTGTTGAAGTGGATGTAGCGTTCCTCGCCACCAACCCAAACGCCAGTCACGAGTTCAGGAGTAAAGCCCATGTACCAGCCGTCGCTGTGGAAGTTGGTCGTACCCGTTTTACCACCCATCTCGGCAGTGATGCCGTAGGCATAACGGAGTCTAGCACCAGTACCGCTGTTTACAACCTCGGTGAGCATCGACAGCATCTTCAAGTAAGTGTCCTCACTCATAATCTCGGTCTGACTTCCAGTGAACTCGGCAAGCACATTACCACGGTTATCGGTGATGCGTGACACATAAACCGGCTCAACTCGCATTCCACCATTCGCAAATGCCGAGTAAGCGGCAACCATCTCTCGCAGAGTCACTTCACAAGAGCCCAAGCTGAGAGCCGGCACGGGATCCAAATAGCTTGTAATACCGAAACTATGCATCCACTTTGCCAACTCAGCTGGAGTCATGGTATAGTAGCCATTGCGTTCAATCCAATTCTCTCGAGTACCACGCATAAATCCAGCCGAAATCCAGTTCTTGGAGTAGGTCAACGCTTGTTTCAGGCTCATAGCGCCTCCGCTACCCTCATTAGCAGGATTGTACACTTCATTATTCCAAATGATGTTAGGAGCGCCACCTGGACGGGTAGAGCATGGGGTCAAACCACCGAACTCAATGGCCTGAGAATAGACGAAGGGCTTAACCGTCGAACCGATTTGACGACGGCCTGTCGATACCATGTCATACTTGAAGAAACGGAAATTGGGACCGCCCACATAGGCTTTGACAAAACCAGTCACAGGATCCATCGACATCATAGCACAGCGCAGGAACGACTTAGTGTACAACAGCGAGTCGAGCGGTGACATCTGCGCATCAAATCCACCCTCATAGTTGAAAAGGTGCATCTGCACAGGTTTCTTGAAGTTGTCCATAATCTCAGCGTCGCTCAGCCCTTCATTTTTCAACACACGATAGCGCTCACTGTGACGAATTGCCGCATTGATGAGTGCCTGCTTTCCTGCGCTGGACAATTCCTGCTTGTTGTTGGTATAGGGATTTTTGGTACCTCCACGCTCGCGCAAGAAGGCGGGTTGCAGCGTCTTGCTCATGTGCTTATGCACAGCCTTCTCGGCATATTCCTGCATGCGGGAATCAATCGTGGTGTAGATCTTCAGACCATCGGTATAGATATCATAATGCGTACCGTCGGGCTTGGTGTTCTTATTGCACCATCCGAACAACGGATTCACCTCCCAAGCTACAGAGTCATCGATAAATGCCTGTTGATTCCAGGATGGGTAGTCACTACGTTTGGGCTTCTTGGCAGTCATCACACGGCGCAACTCCTCTCTGAAATATGGTGCCGGGCCATCGTTGTGGTCAAGTTTCTGGAACTTGCAGATTAGCGGTAACGTCTTGAGCTGTTCACACTCGGTCTCGCTCAGGTAACCAGCTTTTACCATCTGCTCAAACACCACATTGCGGCGCTGGCGTGTGCGCTCAGTATAACGGACGGGATTGTAATAGGAAGGATTCTTACACATTCCAACCAGAGTGGCAGCTTCCTGAATATTCAGATCCTTGGGCTCCTTATCAAAATAGACACGGCTAGCCATCTTGATTCCCACAGCATTGTTCAGGAAATCAAATTGGTTAAAGTACATCTTAATGATCTCGTCCTTAGTGTAATAGCGCTCAAGCTTAACCGCAATGACCCACTCTACAGGCTTTTTCAAGGCGCGCTCAAAGATGTTATGGGATTCAGGTGAATACAACTGCTTAGCCAGCTGCTGAGTGATGGTACTGCCACCACCTGCACTCTTCTGGCCCATGATGATTCGCTTGATGATAGCGCGACCGATAGCTTTCACATCGATACCCGAATGCTCGTCAAATCGCGAATCCTCAGTGGCGATAAGGGCGTCAGTCAAGTGGGGTGACATCTCATCAAAGTCAACATAGATGCGGTTGCTGCGACTGCGATAGTAACGTCCCATTTCAACACCATCGGCGCTGTAAATGGTTGATGCAAACTTGTCAGTCGGATTCTTCAACTGGTCAATAGCCGGCATGTAGCCAATCACGCCATTGTAAATCAACACGAACAACAAAATCAGCAACCCCACAAAAATGCCAAACCATGTCCACATTTTTCGGGTGATGCTGCGACTTTTGTTTTTCTTCTTTCCAATAGTCTTTTCGCTCATATCTTGGTCTTGTAATTTACATTAACATATTATCATTCAACCCATTGGGCAAGCCCAACATAGTTAAGGTACTATTATAACGTGCAAATATAGTGAAAAGTTTTTAGTTGTCAGTTTTAGTTCTTAGTTTTTTTAGCATTACCTTTGCAGCCATGCAGTATATAGGTGAACTGATTTCGATAGGTGTCGCCTTCTCGTGGACAGCAACTGCGCTGTTAAGCGAGTTTGGCAGCAAGCGCATGGGCAACCTGACGCTGAACCTGATGCGTATGATCATCACGCTAGTATTCTCGGCCATCTTGTTTTGGGTGATGGGCGGCACTCCCCTCCCCGCAGGAGCCAGTACCGAGGCCTATTTGTGGATGATGCTCTCGGGTCTCGTGGGATATGTCATCGGGGACTTCTGCCTGTTCCAGTGCTACATCATCATCGGTTCTAAGTACGGCCAACTGTTCATGACGCTGGCCCCTATCGCCGCCGCAGTCACCGCCTGGCTCACCCTTGGTCAACAGATTCGTCCACAAGCCATGCTGGCAATGCTCGTAACACTATCGGGTATAGCCATCTCAGTATTGGGACGCGGCGACCACCACAAACTGTCATTGAAACTGCCACTGGCCGGAGTGCTGTTTGCTATCGGTGCTGCCGTGTGTCAAGGTGTGGGACTGGTTTTGAGTAAAATCGGCATGAACCACTACGAGGCTTCTCTCACGACAGACTTGGCCGGATGGTTATTACCCTTCCATGCCAATTTCTTCCGCTGTGTAGCAGGAACCATAGGTTTTGCGTTGTTGATGGCATTCCGTGAAGGCTTCAAGCCTCTGCAGCGCGGCGTCAAGGACCAAAAGGGTGTAATTGCTGCCATTGCGACAACCATTTTCGGGCCTTTTGTCGGCGTAGGCGCATCTTTGCTTGCCGTACAATACACTGCCGCTGGCATCGCAAGCACCTTGATGGCATTGACCCCTATCATCATTATCCTGCCCGCATGGTGGCTCTTCAAGCAGCCGATTACTGCAAAAAGTCTGCTCGGCGCCTTCATCTCGGTTATCGGCGTATCACTCTTTTTCCTCTTGTGATACAACCACCTGGCGCGCATCCGATTGGGCATCAACCCTTCAGAAAACAAAGTCAAAAGTTTGTCAAGCCCTCAAGCAGCAGGCGCTTGAATGCGGCAAAACCGTTCGGCATCTTCACAACGTGCATTGCACCATTAAGAAATCGTGAAAGTTGAGATGGCAGCGGCACAGGTTTTTCTATAACTCGTTCCATGAGAGATTGCAGTTTAGCCGGATGAGCAGTGGCCAGCGCCACACCTGTCTCACCTGGCCTCAAGTCCTCACCTAGAGCACGATAGGCAACAGCACTATGTGGATCAAGCAGATAGCCCTCATAACGATAAGCATGCTGGATGGTCTCTATAATCTGATTGTCGTCATAACTGTAGGCATGGATGTGACGGCAAACATTCTCATGTGAACCAAGTAAATCCAAAATGCGGCCGAAATTATTCGGGCAACCGGCATCGAGCGCCGGAGCAATACTGTACTGCGTGGGCTTTGGAATGAATTCACCCGTCTTGACGTAATTATAGAAGATGTTATTCTGGTTTTCGACACTGATGAAGCGCTTGACGGGAAGTCCCATCGCTTGGGCCATCAATCCGCTGGCAAGGTTTCCAAGATTGGAACAGGGAACGGCAAACACCAAATTGCTAATATCCACCTGCCGATTAACGAGCTGTGCATAAGCCCAGAAGTAGTACACCATCTGAGGGATGATGCGTGCATAGTTGATGGACATTGCACTGGTCAAACGCATGGCATTGTTGAGGTCCGCGTCCATAAACGCTTCCTCGACCAGTGATTTACAGTCATCAAACGTGCCGTTGACCTCAATCGCAGTCACATTGGCTCCCAAGGTAGCGAACTGTGATTTCTGGATCTTGTTGACGGCTCCACGAGGATAAAGCACATAAACCTTGACTCCTGGCATGTCCCAGAAACTGTTGGCCACCGCGCTGCCCGTATCACCACTGGTCGGCACCAATACATTGAGTGTGGTCCATTCGGGATGGCATGTACGATAATAATCCAGCAAGCGTGCCATGAAACGGGTCCCCACGTCCTTAAACGCCATTGTCGGGCCATGGAAAAGCTCCAGCACATGATGGCCTTGAACTGTCTCAACCAGCGGTATCTTGAAGCTGAAGGCGCCGTACACGATATCATGCAGCACATCGGCGGGCACATCGCTGCTGAGCGCATAAGATGCAATAGCGTAGCCCATTTCCTGCAGGGTCATTGCGGTCATGTTGCGCAAGACCACCTTCGGGAAACGAGGAAGCCTGTCGGGCATGAACAAGCCACCATCAGGAGCTAGGCCCCTGATTACCGCCTGTTCAAGTGTAGCAGTGTGCTGACGGTTATTTGTACTATAATAGCGCATTAGTCAATGATGACAGTACCTGGGGCAGACGGGTTGAAGGTATTCTTGACCCAAACGGGAATGCCTTTCATGGCCAGTGGTGCGATGGTGGGCGGATAGATGACCTTGGCACCCGCATCGCACATCTCCTGTGCCTGCGCATAAGTCATGCGGGGAATAACGGTAGCATCGGGATGGGTGCGGGGATCGGCCGTCATGAAGCCATCAACGTCGGTCCATATTTCCAGTGAATCGGCATCAAGCAACGAAGCCAGAATAGCAGCAGTATAGTCGCTGCCACCACGTCCCAGATTGGTCACGTCTCCCGAGAGTTTGTCACGAGAAATGAAGCCCTGTGCCACATGAACACCGTCTGCCATCGAAGCAAAGTCATTCTTGACCAGTCGACCGGTTTCCTCCCAGTCCAAAACACGGCCAGTACCACTAGGCACCGTGCGCATGAAGTTGAGAGAAAGATGAGGTAATCCATCCTCAAACATACCCGCAACTATTGCCGAAGACAAAATCTCGCCATGTGCCACTATGGCATCACACACACGCTCTATCTCATCAACAGGCATATGGGGGTTGGTAGCAAGGGCAAGGTAATAGGGCTTGAGACTCTCATCGATAAACTTGTCGATGGTAGCATGGACCTGTTCACGCATCGACTCGACCACCACACCGTCAATAGCTTCGTGGTGACGACGGCGTGCGGCCTCAAGCGTATCCATGCATGAGATATCACGTTGCTGCGCCTGTTCACACATAGCCAACAATTGATTAGTAAATCCTCCCATTGCCGACACCACAACGAGCACGGGCTTAGGTTCGGCATTAACTATATCCCTGAGGTTGAGCAGGCTCTCGACGCTTCCCACCGAGGTGCCGCCAAATTTCATGACTTTCATTGCTATCAGTTTATGTTTCTATATTTAAATTAACGAGGAAACAGGAGAAATATTGGAACAAACAGGAGAAAAACTAACACTCATTTTCACAAACAAGCCATACATAACGAGAGTAAGCAGGATAGATAGAAAACTTTTGACTGGTTTTAGCTGTCAGTAACATGATTTTATTGTATATTTGCCACCATGAACGAATGGGACCAGGACATCTATCACCTCAATGACGAGCAGCCACTGCCCGAGCGGGGCTCCCTGCTGGTGGCCAAGCCCACGGTTGGTGACTTTTTTTTCAAGCGCTCACTTGTACTCATCGTAGACCCTGATGAGAACGAGGGTGCCATGGGGGTTGTCGTGAACCATTATACGGGTTATAACCTTAGGGACATCATGCCCGAGATCGAAACTGTTGAGGAGATTCCGCTGTATCTAGGCGGTCCCGTTGGCACCCAGATGCTATTCTTCATGCACACACTCGGGCCGGATGTAATTCCCGATGCTGTAGCCCTGGGAGATGGCGTTTATTTCGGAGGCCAGTTTAGCGCAGTGAAGCAATACATCGAACTCGGAGCGCCCGTTGAGGGACACATCAAGTTCATCGTCGGGTATAGTGGATGGTCCAAGGGGCAACTGACCAGCGAAATAGCACGCCACGACTGGGCTGTATTGAATAATGGCGGGCGTGGTCTGATGATGGGAGAAGGAGATGACAATCTTTGGCGTGAAGCCGTTTCCCGTTTCGGTGACCGATATCGTTTATGGCTCCATATGCCAAGCGATCCGGCATGCAATTAATTATTCAGCAACAAGTAATCACAAGAATTATGAGTTTGGTGATCGGTATAGACGTGGGAGGTAGCACAACCAAGATTGTAGGCATTGAAAACCAGTGCCACATCAAATCCCCGATGATTATCACAGCCAACGACCCCATTACTTCTTTGTTCGGGGCCTTCGGCAAATACTTGTATGATAACGACATCGCTCTTGAGGATGTTGAACACGTAATGCTCACTGGCGTGGGGGCAAGTGGCATGGCTACGCCCATCTACGGCCTGCCCACTACCCATGTCGATGAATTCCAGTCGGATGGCCTGGGTGCGCGCTTTGACAGCGGACTGGACAAACTCATCGTTGTGTCAATGGGCACTGGAACTACGCTAGTTCGCGTCGATGGTGATACCATCAAGCACATCGGAGGCATCTCTATGGGTGGCGGTACGCTGCAGGGTCTTTCACACTTGTTGCTCAAGACCAGTCGAATCGACGAAGTGGTGAAACTGGCATCCCATGGTGACATCAGCCACATTAACCTGCAAATCAAGGACATCAGCGAGAGGGACATTGAGGGGTTGCCCATGTACGCGACGGCATCACTTTTTGGTAAGGCCGTGAGCGCCAATGCCACTCCCGAAGACGTTGCCAAGGGCTTAATCTGCATGGTACTTGAGACCATAGGTTCATGTGCCGTACTCTCCCAGGTGAACAACGGCTTCAAAGACTTTGTACTCATAGGCAATCTGACCCAACTTCCCGAGTGTCAATTAATCTTCCCGATGATGGAGAGCCTGTATGGTGTGAAATTCCATATTCCCGCTCATGCCCGCTATTGTACGGCCCTTGGTGCCGCTTTATCCTATTATCGTTATACGAAAAACGATTAACCGTTCGTTAGTTAATATATAGAGATTCATCCATGGAACTTACAGTTGTCATCGTCAATTATCGCGTGAAATACCTCCTCGAGCAAACCCTACGCTCGGTGGAGCAAGCCATGCAGGGCATGGTGGGCGAGATCATTGTAGTGGACAACCTTTCGGGCGATGACAGCATTGCTTTTTCACGTGAGCTTCATCCTCAAGTCACTTTTATTGAGAATCAAGAAAATGTGGGTTTCGCTCGCGCCAACAATCAGGCAATCATGCAAGCCCGCGGCAAATTCACACTCATTCTTAACCCCGACACCATTATCACTCCCCGTTGCCTGCGTGAAGGCATCGAGTGGATGAACACCCACCCCGAGTGTGGAGCGATCGGTGCAAGAATGATGGACGGAAACGGTGTATTCCTGCCTGAGAGCAAACGCTCCTTTCCCACCCCATGGGTGTCGTTCTGCAAGATTTTCGGCCTCTCGAAACTGTTTCCAAGATCGCCGTTATTTGCCAGATATCACTTGCGCTATCTGAGCGATTTGGTACCCCAGTGTATCGACATTTTATCAGGTGCCTACATGCTGTGCCGTACTGATGTATTGCAGCAGCTGAGAGGCTTTGACGAGGACTTCTTCATGTATGGGGAAGACATCGATTTGAGCTACCGCATCGTCAAAGCTGGCTATCAAAACTGGTTCTTGCCTACTCCCATGGTTCACTACAAGGGCGAGAGTACGCACAAGGACTCGATGCGATATGTCAGGGTATTCTACGATGCGATGCTGATCTTCTACCGCAAGCATTTTCCACGGTTTAATGTCATTTTCTACCCCTTCGTCAAGTTGGGCGTATTGATACGGGCTGGCATGGCGATGGCAAGAAGGCTGATTAAGCGATTGGTACCCACAAGGAGCAAGACCGCCAACGAATTATGGCCGTGGGTGATTGTCAGCGACAAGCCAAACGATGTGTCACAACGGACCGGCATCAAAACCTTTGAAGAGAGCATTCCCACAACAGGAAAATACAACGTGCTTATCGATGACGGTTGCTACTCATGCGCCCAAGTAGTGGATTTCATCCGCGAACACAGTGACAGCGGAAGACTCGCATTCCACATTTTTGCCGATCGCCACGGTATCATCATCTCACCCAAAATGTCACAATCATGAGACAATTGCTCAGCAATGACATCCTTGCCCTGCGGGCACTTGAGCCCACCGATCTCGACACGTTGTATCGCTGGGAAAACGACACCGCGTTATGGGCTGTAAGCGATACAATCGCACCCTACTCACGCAAGGCATTATGGGATTATTTGGAGAACTACACGGGTGACATTTACACTCAACGCCAATTACGCTTAATGATTACTCTTGAGGCTGACGGCACTCCTGTGGGTACCATCGATTTTTTCAACTTTGACCCATTGAACAACCGCTCCGAGTTAGGCCTGTTTGTCGCCTCCGAGTATCGAGGACTGGGTTATGGTCGTCAAGCACTGGAATTACTCACAGCCTTTGCCCGAGATCACATCGGTCTGCGTCAACTGTATGTTTTTATCTCGCTCGACAACGAGTTGTGCCTCAAGATGTTTGAGGATTACGGCTATCGCCGGGTGGGCGTGCTCCAATCATGGGTAAAACGCGGCACCACCTATCGTGATACCGCCTTATTGCAAATGATTCTGTAACCAAAAAGAAAAGAGACTATCGAATAGATTCCCTGAGACTTGCTAATTCGTTGTCTTGGGGGTCGATAGCGATAATTGTGCCTTGGGCATCTATCAAGAATGAGTGATAACCATCTTCCAGGCGCCAGCTCTTAATAATGACTTCCTGAGCATCCAGTGAAGTTCCAAAATTTGCAGTCCTGTCCAGACTATCGAGAGCCACAACAGAGTTAAATACGCCCTCGCTTCGATCCATATTGACCGAAACATGAGTAAAAGACATGCCATCGATGCGAGACATGCTGTCGTAATGCTTGTTGCTTAATCTTGACTCAACATCGGCCGACGACCAGAAGGTGAGCAGGATATTCCCTCCACGATGTTGCTGCAGTGGAGAAAGACCATTGTTGTTATTGCCCAATACCAGTGCAGGAGCCTTGTAACCGATGCGGCTATCGGCTGGAGCCGTATAATAAGCCGAGGTGAGCAAGATGAGGACACCCAGTATGGCAATCGTCAATAATGTCTTATACATTCAATTATCGTATTGGTTCCTAATTAAAGATCTCGTGCTACATTTTGGATAGCTGCGATACCCCTGTCGATTCTCGACATGCCTGTTCCCGCATAGCGGTTTCTAATAGGCTTGCAAAAGTAACAAGAAAAAAGTTATTAACAAGCAATTTTAACGATTTTTTGAATATTCTTAGGGATTTTCACCCTACTTTGGGCCATATAAGGAAGTACAAAAGGCCAAAAAATCAGCAGATAAAGTGAATATTTGTTTTTTTCTTGCCCTATTAGCGGAATAATGGTTAACTTTGCAGCGAATTTCAAAAACAAGATTTTGCAACTTATTATTATGAAAAAGTTTTTTGTCGTTTCCCTCCTGCTGATCAGTTCTTTGCTGACATTCAATTCTTGCGAATTTGATAACAGTCCGGAGCCTGACTACCCCACATATGCGACTTATTCCATTTCAGCCGGCTACACTCAGTACTCCGGCCCCGAACAGTTGCTGACCGACATCATGGAATGGGTTAAGGCTAACGAAGACATCTATGACACGAGTGCACATTATACTACAGGTGCGGCTTCAGAGTTCACAAGACAGGATGCTGAAGCAATCCAGAAGTACAATGACTTTGCAAATAAATTCAAGGCCCACCTGACTGAAGTGGTCAATAAGATTGCCAATGGTGACTACGGCCCCAATGTCCAGGTGAACGGACAATTCTATACCTACGTTGCCCGCGCCCAGGGTGAAGGCGGAACTCTCAAGACCGATAGCATGTCCCTGATTTACCCTGTGACTCAATAACCCGCACAGCGTTATGACATAAACTATTAAAGGCAAGTACGTCTTCTTGTTGTGCTTGCCTTTATTGTTTCACAAATTATTCAATATCAATTCAAGTCATGGCTAAAATTAGGATTAGTAACGACTGGTGGACCGCTCCTGCTGAGGGCGACAATGGCAATCTTATCCTTGTCACGGGGCGTCGGGACATGAATAATGTCATTGAAACAGGCCTGTATCGTTATCGGGTTGAAATTACATGGCAATATGATGGCGACGAAAAAGGCTTGCCCATATTTGCCGACAGCAAGGTTATGGAAGAAGTCACCGATGCGCTCAATGACAGCTTTGACCACGACCCGGTGGCCATCATGACAGGCATCTTCACTGGAGACGGCCAACGCAACTGGGTATTCTATACCCGCTCGCTACACATTTTCCAACGCAAGTTCAATCAGGTAATGGAACCCTTCCCAACACTACCCCTGGCATTTGAGGCCGAGGAAGACCCGGATTGGGAAGAGTACCATGAAATGTGCCTGTGTGAAGTCGCTGATGGCGAAGATTAAGCTCAATAAGGCACCTTCTCTAATGGGTAAGGATGATGTCAATCATCACATTCACATCAGCAATATTGATTGTGCCATCTCGATTCAAGTCATATTTGGGATCGGGCTCCGCTCCTAAGATAATGTTGATAATAGCGTTCACGTCTGCGATACTGGGGTCATCAATAGGATCAATAACAGGTCCTGGATTTTCGCCCTGGGTGAACTTGTAATCCTTGTAGTCGCCTGGTATCTCAAAGCGTACTATGGCCTCCCGGTATGATACTCCCTGCGGCAGCGGATCTGCGGTTACCCTCGCAGTAACAATGCCATTATAATGACCATTTTCTTTTCCTTCTACCAGCTCAATTTCGAGCCAGTCGGGCAATTCATCACTACCATTATAGGTCATAATCCATTCCTCATCCTCACAGGAGTCACTCGCCCTGAACATGATACCATTCACAATCAAGCCGCCCAACTCATTCTGCATCAAGCCACCTTCGACGCCAAACTGATACTCACCGTCCTCGTCAGGATGATTAAATGCCAAATAAGGATGTTCAGCAACAAGAAATATTGAAAAACCTGTCTTCATCTGCCCGATATCGAAGAAGTTGTTCAAGCCCATCCATTCTGTAATACCAGTGAGATTACCCTCTTCGTCTCTGAACTGATAATTAACGTATGCCAACTCACCAAATCCCTCATCGACCAGGAAATCACTGCCGATACTACATGTAAAATTAGCAAGACCCGCTGCTTCCGGGTCATTATAGCCTTCAAAAACAACAAGGATAGCGTCATCAATAGTCGGCATGTATTCAATTTCCAGGCCATCATCCTCGGTATAGATAGTAAACTCAATCCAACCATCTTTTGAAAGCGCATTCGTTGGTGTAACTTCTGCTAGTCCGTAAGCTATTTGCTCACCCACCTCATCGAACAAGAAAACGGATTCTACGTCATCATAGGCAGGAATATGTTTCATCCTGTAAATATTGCATTTCAAGTCCACAGGGGCAGTACAGGAAAGATTATTCGTCATGATGTAGATTTTCTGCAACATGTATGGATGCTCCGGCTTTTCAAAAGCCTGTGCCAAACCAACAATATCACCTCCATTCTTCCCGAACCAATATCCAAAAGTATTAGAGCCATAGGGGGTAGCACCATAAAAATAGCGGAAAAGCGTGCCCACATTTCCTTCACGGCCTCTTGTACACATGGTTTTGCTGGATAACAGGAATTCTATGTCTCCGCTGTCATCAATGATTTCAGAATTGCGAGCCGAAATGATTTTTGCATCTGGGGCACTGACAACGCCGCTACTACCCAGATTGGAGAAATGAGGATACTGGAAAGTATATAATCGGCTGGGATCTCCATTTTGCAACACATTAAATACGGGAGGATCATTGATCTCGATGCCGTAATTTACGGTAAGTTTTAGTTCACCGCCACCACAGTCTTCCCATCCTGCAGCATAGTTCCACGACAGATCATCATTTTGATCAACACCATCGAGATTACTGTAGAACGTATAGTCGCTATAAGGTTTCATAAACAGGAACTCATAGCCCATTAAATTCGAGCCGATGCCATCGACAGCAACCATCGGGGAGTAGAATGCACCGGCAGGACGACGGTAATACGGACGGATGGAGCCATAACTTCTGTTGGGACTTTTCACGACCTCACCAGGAGCCCGCTTGTGCATCTCCTGCGCCTCAACCATTGACGTCCCTTGTACTAGTGACGTGGATGGCGACGCAACCGTTTGCGAACTATTCAACTGGGCATCGGCATTCAATACGGCGAACGATGCCACTAAAACGAGTAACGATTTCCTGTTCATATCTTAAGAATTATAAATGAATAATCTGATTATGGATACTTTTTCACCTTATGGCTGCAAAAATATAAATTATTCACCAATAATCCTAACATATCATCTCATTTTTTCACTAAAATATGAACATTAAGCAGGAACACTACCATTTTCTAGTCAGTGTTCCTGCTTATTTTACATTGCTGGGAAAATGGCATTCCATTCATCCCGGCAAAGCGGATCTAATTCCGCTTGAAACTACATGTTCATGCCGCCATCGACCTGGATAACCTGGCCGGAAACGTAGCTCGACATGTCGCTTGCAAGGAAAGTGGCCACATTGGCGATATCCTCGACTGTGCCGCCGCGGCGCAGGGGGATGCGCTGGCACCATTCCTTGCGTACTTCCTCGGGCAGAGCTTTGGTCATATCAGTATCGATAAAGCCGGGAGCAATGGCATTAGCACGGATGCCGCGGCTACCCATCTCCTGGGCGATGCTCTTGGCTAGAGCGATAAGACCTGCCTTGCTGGCGGCATAGTTGGCCTGTCCGGCATTGCCGTGAACACCAACTACCGATGCCATATTGATGATGGAGCCACTGCGCTGGCGCATCATGATAGGCACCAGGGCATGGATGAAGTTGAACGCGCTCTTGAGGTTAACAGCGATCACGGCGTCCCACTGCTGCTCGGTCATACGCAGCATGATGCCGTCCTTCGTGATACCAGCGTTGTTGACCAGGATATCGATGTGACCAAAGTCCTCGTGAATCTGCTTCACCACGGCCTCGGTCTCCTCAAAACTGGCGGCGTTGCTGGCATAGCCCTTAACTTTTACACCAAGGGCAGCTATTTCCTGTTCGGTCTGCTTGCCGTTGTCGTCAATAACGAGGTCGGTGAATGCGATGTCGGCACCCTCGGCTGCAAACTTTAGGGCGATAGCCTTGCCGATGCCCCTGGCAGCTCCAGTGATGAGCGCCACTTTTCCTTCTAACATTTTCATTGTCTTCTCTTCAATTTATGGTTATTAATGTTGTTAATTTCTAACATTTGGCCTGCAAAGGTAGTAAATATTGCTGACACGACAAAAAATGCTCGTTTTGCTCGCAGTTTAGAGTTAATGCTATAACGCGGCATCCGCACTGCCCTCCGTGGACTGGAGTACGGATGCCACTTGAAACTTTAAACCCTAAACTGCTCGCAATGCGAGCAAGTAGCATTACCAACTGCCGGAGAGCAGATAGTCAATCAGGGCAGTAACATCGCCGATAGAGACACCATTGTCCCGGTTGCAATCGGCTGCAGCCATGCTAATGCCCGATGGATCGCCACTCAACAGGTAGTCAATCAGCGCCGTCACGTCACCGATGCTCACGCCATTGTCACCGTTCACATCGCCACGTTGGGTCTTGGGTGTAATCTTGATATTGTCCAAGGCAAAGTAATCGCCCGAACCATTGTCACTCACATCCTTGTGATAGTACCAACGCAGTTCATAGTTGACATTGGGCTGCAGTTCATAAGTGAAGGTTTCCCAATCGTTGTCACGGGCTCCGTAACGGAACACAGAATAGCCGTTCGCCATAAACACACACTCATCATAATTTGTGTTTGGATTATCCGGAGCACTTTCACCCCAGGCCTTGAAATCAAACGACAAGATGGACGGTTCAGAAACTTTGACAGTGGTCTCCACCGTCGAATTACTACTATGCACACCGGCATTGCCAGACAGGGCATAGAGCCTCTCACCATCGTCCCACACGATCCAGGAATATTCTCCTACGTCTTCAAAGTGAATGTTACTACCTGGCGCATTCAAAGCCTCGTCAAGTGTGTGCATGCCCACGATATTGTAGAAATTCTGCCACCCAGTTGCGGCCTGATAGGCAGGAAGTGAAGCAACCGGGGCATATAATCTAGCCTGATTATAGGTTTCATCAGCAAAGACAGACTCTGTTATCACAGGCGGAATGAGCGGAAAACTGAGCACAATATCAAGATCCGTACTTGAATTGAATGCATACTTGCCGATCTGTTCCACACCAGCGCCTATAATCAGGGTATCTAGAGCAGTACAGCCATAGAAAGCACCATAATCGATGGTTTTCACAGTATGGGGTATCATAACCTTGTGTAGACTGCTGCAATAAGAAAATGCCATTCTACCGATGCTCGTCACACCTTCACTGATTTTGATGTGTTTCAAATTATTAACATCATAAAATGCGTTCAGTCCTATACTCTGGACGGTAAAGGGCAATGTGATGTCATCTATTTGCCAACGATAGAACGCAGCCGGGCCAACGCGATTGACGGTATACTCGACTCCCTGGTAACTAACAGTGGGAGGAATGGTAACACTCCCCAGAGTTGAATAGGCACTGAACAGTCCTGTGGTATCGGTAGCTATGGCATAAGCCGAGACTTCCACAGTATTAGAATAGGAGTTAATTCCGTAATAGACACCGTCAACAATGAAGTCATAGTTATAAAACAGATTATCCTGGATAAAGTTCTTCCAATAGTTTGCACTCGTGTATCTACCATACGCCATACGAGGTATCCACAGGTAGGTATTGTCAAAGTGCTCTTGGGAAAAAGTGTTTAATTGAACCGAAGGAGTATTCATCGCATGACAGTTAATGATGTAAAGCGTGTTCTCGGTTCCTACAAATGCGAGTCCACCTATAGACCTAAGCCCTGTTCCCAACTCGATATAAGTGAGATTAGACATATAGAAGCCATAGGTTCCAATTGTGGTTACTGTATTGGGAAGTGTGACAAATAAATCCCTATCAGCAGTCGAGCATTCTCTGAAGGCCGATTCACCAATCCCGGTCACGGTATAGGTCACTCCATGATAGCTCACGGTTTCAGGAACATTCACTTCACCATAGTAGCTGCAAAAATTCGGCGAGTCCCTATATGTTACGCTAACGTTATTGCCGCTGGTCACAGTATAATAGATGCCATCAACCACAAACTTGTTGATTTCCTGAACATTGGAGAACTGCGACCAAGCCGCGGTGCTCTGGTAACTGCTTTTTGAGCCTTGAGGAACATACAGCGTGGCGTTGGCATAGGTGCTCGAGTCAAAGTTGTTGGAATTGAGCGATTGTGCTGTCTCCTTCAAGCAAGTGATACTTGTCAGGTTGGTGCAACCGGTAAAAGCATAGTTGTAAATGGTGTACATCGTGCTGGGCAAGGTGATTTTCGTCAGCGAGGTGCAACCGGCAAAGCTCTCGTTCAGCAACATCGTCACGCCCTCGGGAATCGTGACTGCCGTAAGCCTTGTACAGTCCTTAAACGCCTGATAACCAATACCCGTGACAGGATATGACACGTTATTGTACTCAACACTATCGGGGATGTTGACAACACCTGAATAGGTGTTGAACGAACCGTTGTTCTGAACAGTGAGAACACCGCTACCGTCGGAGTAAGTAGTCAATTGGTAGTAAATACCATTATTCGAGAACAGTGCTGTTGCAGCGCTGGCTCCCGACACGCAAGCTAAGAACGCCAGTATGGCAAATGCCTTAAAAAGTAACTTTTTGTTCATAATCTTTAAGACTTGTATCGTTATTAATGTTTATTTGTTGCAAAAATACATAACATGACGCATATTCAAAAGAAAAAAAAAACGAAAAAAACGCACAAACTGATACCCTGTAGGAAAAAAGGAAACAATAAATACAAGGACATCCGCACCAAACAGTGCGGATGCCAACATAAGAATCTTAGCGATTTAGCGGCTTAACGTGGGTCACATGAGCACTGATGCCCTAATGACTAAATCACCAGTAACCGCGTAAAAGATAGTCTATCAAGGCGGTCACGTCTCCGATAGTCACAACGTGATCTCCGTCACAGTCAATGATATTGATATCTACTGAATCCGTATTGCCACTCAACATGAGATCGATCAATGTGGTTACATCGTTGATGGTTACAATGCCGTCACGGTCCACATCACCACGTAACACGGAATTGGACGTAATCGACACATTATCCAAAGCGAAATAGTCTCCTACGGGATGGACGGTACCGTCCTTTGCATAAGTCCACGTCAACGTGTGATTACCCGATGGTATCACAACAGTGTAGGTTTCCCAGTCATTATCGCGGGCTCCATAGACAAATTGATCAACGCCGTCGATAGAGAAGACACACTGGTCATAAAATGAATTTACGCCTTCACCCCACGCCTTAAAATCAAACGACAGTCTGGAGACTTGGCTTAAATTGACAGTTGCCCTCAGCTCTGATGAACTATTATGAACACCCGCGTTGCCTGACTTAGCATAGGTTCGATTGCCCTCTGAAAGAGCATACCAAGGATAGTTGCCAACAGTCGTGAAATGGATGTTTCCGCCACTCACATTCAACGCCCGATCCAGTGGTATCTTTAATGCCACGTTGTCCACAGCGAAATAGTCACCTTCGGGGTTGACACTGCTGTCCTTGGTATAAGTCCACGTCAACGTGTGATTGCCTGCTGGAATTTCCACTGTATAGGTCTCCCAGTCATTGTCGCGGGCTCCATAGGAGAACTTCTGTACACCATCGACCGAGAATACGCATACGTCATAGGAAGAGCCTTCGCCCCATGCCTTAAAATCAAACGACAAGTTGTAGGATTGTGATAAACTAATAGTTGCCGTCAACGAGGATGAGCTGCTAGCTATTCCCGAGTTGCCCGACTGGGCATAGGTGCGACCGCCACTTTCGACAGTAATCCAGGGATAATTGCCAGTGCTCGTGAAATGGATGTTTCCGCCATTCACATTCAATGCACGGTCCAGCGGTATCCTTAATGCCACATTATCCACAGCGAAATAGTCGCCCTCGGGATTGACACTGCTGTCCTTGATATAGGACCACGACAACGTATGTGAACCAGCTGGAATTTCTACCGAATAGGACTCCCAATCGTTATCGCGAGCCCCATAGGAGAACTTCTCTACGCCATCGATTGAGAAAACACACCGGTCATAGGATGTGCCTTCGCCCCACGCCTTAAAATCAAACGACAAGGTGTAGGATTGTGATAAACTAACAGTAGCGGTCAACTCCGATGAGCTGCTAGCAATGCCCTGGTTACCCGACTGGGCATAGGTGCGACCGCCACTTTCGACAGTAATCCAGGGATAATTGCCACTGCTCGTGAATTGGATATTGCCACCAGAAACATTTAGGGCTTCATCATAATTGTACTCAGGTGCGACCGGATCGGCATAGACCGTAACCCTGATTTCAGTACAACGCACCTCGCTATCTGCTTTAAAGTAATAGTCTTCTCGGGCATTGTAACCATCGGCGCTAAATGAAGCTACATTTCCAGAGTAATACATATCACCACCAGGCATACTGCCCTGAACATCCAAGTTTCCTGCGCCATAATCCGAAGAGCCCGATGCCACACACACGAACTCAACCTCCTGGAGGCGTCCATAGAAAACGCCGTACTCCCCTTCATAGAGGGTCCCCCAATCAATATCAAGAGATACGTTGATCGAGTTGAAAAAGCGATACTGATCATTGGTTATAGTACCTAAATCAACTGAAATGGAGACGCCTTGCTTGCTCAAGGTAAAGGATCCGTTTGTAACATTCCCGCCAGTCGTACGATCCTTGTCCACGGATGGTCTAAAAACCACTGTGCGCATTGCCATAGCATTACTTGCCATCAACAGTGCAGCCAAAATAAAAAGTAGTCTTTTCATAATTGTAAGAATTTTAATGATGAATACTAAAAGAGGGTCTTAGAATAAACTCACATTTTTTTACAAATTTAATCCATATTATATCAAAATCCACCATTTATTCATAATTTTATATTTATTTAACACTTTAAGGGCCCTTTCACGATTTCACAACCACTCACACCAAACGCCTTTAAGTCCAATCACCTTGGATATGTAATCGTTTTAAGTAGAATTTACTATCGACAATCATCATTATAGTTAACCCCGAGTAAAACCTGATTCCATGCTAAGGCATAGACATCGGTTTTACTCGGGGTTATACGAAGTATCACCCTAAAGGCGAAATCTGCTTATTACCAAGCGAACATAGGATAGTCCTTCATCATGTCGTTGACCTTGCCACGAACGGCGGCGATAACAGCCTCGTCCTCGGGGGCGCGGAGCACGGTGTCAATGAGCTCGACGATGTCGCCCATCTTGTCCTCCTTAAGACCACGGGTGGTGATGGCGGGAGTACCCAAACGCAAGCCGCTGGTCTGGAAGGCACTGCGGTCATCGAAGGGAACCATGTTCTTGTTGACGGTGATGTCGGCAGCAACGAGGGCAGCCTCGGCAACCTTACCGGTCAACTCGGGATACTTGGTGCGCAGGTCAACCAGCATGCAGTGGTTGTCGGTACCGCCCGAGCAGATCTTGTAACCCTTGTCGATGAGGGCCTGAGCCATAGCGGCGGCATTGGTGCGCACCTGGATGGCATAGTCCTTGAACGAGGGTTGGAGAATCTCACCGAAGGCAACAGCCTTAGCGGCAATCACGTGCTCGAGGGGACCGCCCTGAACACCGGGGAAGACGGCGCTGTCGAGCAGCGACGACATCTTGCGGATGACACCCTTCTTGGTGGTCTTGCCCCAGGGGTTGTCGAAGTCCTTACCCAGCAGGATGATACCGCCACGGGGACCGCGCAGGGTCTTGTGGGTGGTGCTGGTAACGATGTGGGCATACTTCAAGGGGTTGTTCAGCAGACCTGCAGCGATGAGGCCGGCGGGGTGTGCCATGTCGATCATGAGCAGTGCGCCCACGCTGTCGGCAATCTTGCGCATGCGCTCGTAGTCCCACTCGCGGCTGTAGGCGCTGGCGCCACCGACGATCAGCTTGGGACGCTCGCGCTGTGCCACCTCTTCCATCTGGTCATAGTCCACCAGGTTGGTGTCGGGGGTTACGTTATATTCACAAGCCTGGAACATCAGACCCGAGAAGTTAACGGGGCTACCGTGTGACAGGTGACCGCCATGAGCCAGGTTCAGACCCATGAACTTGTCGCCGGGCTTGAGGCAAGCCATGAATACGGCCATGTTGGCCTGTGCACCAGAGTGGGGCTGCACGTTAACGTACTCGGCATCAAAAATCTGTTTCAGACGCTCGATGGCAACGTTTTCGCTTTCGTCAACGCACTGGCAACCGCCGTAGTAGCGGTGGCCGGGATAACCCTCAGCATACTTGTTGGTCAGACAGCTGCCCATAGCCTGCATTACCTGGTCGCTCACGAAGTTCTCACTGGCAATCAGCTCGATGCCATGTTTTTGACGCAGATGTTCACGCTCGATAATGTCAAAAATCGTTTTGTCTCTCTCCATTTTTTAGTTTTAAGTTTTTTGTAGAGACGCAAAATACCGCGTCTCAAGTTGTTAAGTTTTAGTTAATTATTCAGTTATTTAGTTGTTTTCGGTTTCTTGCGAACGGTCCAGCCGAAGTGGCCCAACTCCTCACCCAATCCGTAGTAGTGACCATGGCAGTAGGTAATCAAGTCGGCAGCCTTCAAGTCAAGGGCGCCACTGACCGGATCGATAAAGCGTTCATCGGCGATGACATTCATCACCTCGGCAATAAACATGTCATGAGAGCCCAGGCGCATAATGTCGCGCACGCGGCACTCAATGCTCACGGGTGCTTCCTCGATATAGGGGGCAGCCACCGTTTCGCCCTTTACAGGAGTGAGTCCCATTTCCCGCCACTTGTCGTAGTCACGCCCCGAACGCACGCCACACCAGTCGGTCGCACGTGCCAAGGCGCGGTTAGTCAGGTTGAGCGTGAATGCCATATTACGCTCTACAATTGCGTGGCTGAAACGCTCAGGTCTGATAGAGACATAGCACAGAGCCGGGTCGCTGCAAATGGTTCCCGTCCATGCTGCTGTGAACACATTATATTCCTCTGGAGAAGCCCCGCAACTGACCAGCAGCGCGGGCAGCGGGTATATCATGGTTCCTGGTCTCCAGTTCTGTTTCATAATCGATTAACGAATAGTGACGCAAAAGTAGGCATTTTTTCCTTAACACAGGAGTTTTTAGAGATTTTTTTCTCCCGTTTCTTGGTTGTTAATAACTTTCCCGCTGCGGGTGCTTGGCAAGATGAGGAAAAAGATTATCTTTGTGGATTGTAAAATAAACCATCATTTCGTTAAACCGTGCACATCGTCATAGCAGGAAATATCGGTAGCGGTAAATCCACACTAGCCGAGATGCTTGCCAAGCATTACGGCTGGGAGCCCTTTATGGAGCCCGTGGTGGACAACCCGTACTTGAGCGACTATTACAAGGACATCAAGCGGTGGTCGTTCGCACTCGAGGTCTTCTTCCTCAAGCAGCGCTTCAAGGACATTCTGGGCATCAATTCCAGCGATAAAACCATCATTCAGGACCGCAGCATCTTTGAGGGTGTTTACATCTTCACCGCCAACAACCACGACATGGGCAACATGGATGACCGCGATTTTGAAACCTACATGGAGCTGTTTGAACAGATGATGACTATCGTCCGCCTTCCCGACCTGATGATTTACCTGCGCTCCAGCGTTCCTCACCTGGTGGATAACATCCGTAAGCGTGGCCGCGACTACGAGCAGACGATGCCTCTGAAGTACCTTTCCAACCTGAACGATCGTTATGAGGAGTTTGTGATGAACACCTACAAGGGCCGCAAACTTGTCATTGATGTCGACAACATTGATTACAAGAACAATCCAGAGGATTTTGCTTCAATCGTCGATAGAATCGATGCCACGATGTTCGGTATCTTCGGACCATTGGATTAAGGACATTAACGACTTTAAGGTCACAAAACTTTAGAACTAAAAACTTAAAACTAAAAGATATGCATATAGCAGTAGCAGGAAACATCGGCAGCGGCAAGACGACCTTGACCAAGCTGCTTGCCAAGCACTACGGGTGGAGCCCACGTTTTGAGCCAGTGGACAACAACCCTTATCTTGAGGATTTTTATGCCGACATGTCACGCTGGTCTTTCAACCTCCAGATTTATTTCTTGAATAAGCGCTTCAAGGAGGTGGTAGAAATATCCCAGAGCGAGATTGACATTATCCAGGACCGCACCATCTATGAGGACGCTTGCATCTTTGCACCCAACCTGCACGGTCAGGGTCTGATGAGCGACCGCGACTTCAACAATTACCGCGACCTGTTTGACCTGATGATGTCGCTGGTCAAGATGCCCGATCTGATGATCTACATTCGTTCGACAATCCCCAATCTGGTCCAGCAGATCCAGAAACGCGGCCGTGACTACGAGCAGACGATGCGTCTGGACTATCTGGAAGGTCTAAACAAGCGCTACGAGGACTGGATTGCCGACTACAAGGGCAACCTGGTCATCATCAACGGCGACGAGGTCAAGTTTGGTGACAAACCCGAAGACTTCCAGCTCGTTTGTGACAAAATCGACACTAACCTGTTTGGTATTTTCTCCCCGTTCAACCAGCAGCGTTAAACTATCAGTTAGACGAAAACTAATTGCTTCTGCCCAATTATCATATCTGTGGAGGCGCAATATAATTACGCCCCAGTGACAGTTTTCTATAACTTTTCATGATCGCTGGCTGTGTCATTAATCAAGGCATGTTGGCCGATTGAAAGCATTTTTGTGTTACCTTTGCACCGTGATTGTAAAGCGAGTCATCTGTATGGGACTGGCGCTGTTAGGTGTTGTCATGCCGGCAGCCTCTCAAGTGTGCGTTGACCTCCGCATGGAAGACGGCTCACGCTATGTGTGTTCCCAACAGGAAGTGTTTTATGATGATTTCTTTCACGCGGCTCGTTTTGCCGTCGCTGCCACCGCTACTCCGGCAGGACTGGTAACATTCTCTCTTGAAGTGACATTTGACGAGGGTTTGCTGCAGGTGAGCCGCGGCGACAGCATCACACTGGTGTTGCGCGGCGGAGACCGAGTCGTCCTCAAGACCGACCGTGATGTGACCCGAGCCGATATAGTCAAGCGTCATTTCCTCAGTTACAATAATTATTATGTCACTTGTCACTACTTGATGAACACCTATGACGTCCAGCGCATCACACGCAACCGCGTCACAAAATTTTCGGCCCAGACCGACCGCTTTACCTTTGACCGAAAACTAGACAAGTTTCAAGACCGCTTTCGACGGCAATTCACGGCAGTTTACCGCTTCCTTAAGGGACAATAAACTGCATACAGCGATAAAAAACAAAAACGATAAGTACAACATGGCACTTATCGTTTTCTTATCCTTTAAATGACTATTAAGCCTTTATTTCACGCGCAGCACTTTGCCCTCTGTGACATTGTCACTGGTCAAGCCATTAAGTTTTTTGAGCTGAGCCACAGTCATATTGTTGCTGGCAGCAATTTTGGTCAAGTTGTCACCTTTCTGCACTTGATAGGTGTCACGGCTCTTTTTGCGGCTCTCTCTTGTAGATTTCTTGGTGCTGGCAACTTCGGCCTGTTCTTTCCTGCTGCTATTCTTTTTGGATGATGCAGTCTCCTTTTCTTCAGTCACATTCTTCTTTGCCTGTGAATAGCGCTTGCTGGGCGCATAGTCACGAGCCTTGGTGTAGTTGCTCTTGGAGAAAGTGTAACTGTCGGTATGGGTGCAACGATTTCCGAAATCGAAGATAGCCTCAGGATTGATGGCATAACCCATAAAGCGGGTTTCAAAGTGCAGGTGAGGACCCGTGCTGCGGCCCGTGTTGCCACTCAAAGCGATCGGCTGGCCAGCCTTAACATACTGGTCGGGCTTCACCAGGAATCGTGACAGGTGGCCATAGACGGTCTCCAAACCATTCTCGTGGCGCACGATTACATAGAAACCATAACCGCCGCGCTCAAAGCGGGTCAAACGAACACGGCCAGAGAATGCCGAGTAAACGGTATCTCCGATAGCCGAACGAAGATCCACGCCCTTGTGTGAGCGGCCAAATTGGGGACGATAGCCATAGTGGCTGGTCACATAGTTACCCTTAATGGGCATTACATAGTGGCGAACGTCAAGCACCTTGGTGTTAGGAACATTAGCATCCTTATAGCAGTTTACCAGGTCACTGTCCCATCCTTCGGTGTAGATATCAGGCTCAGGCTCACATTCCTCATAGAGGTCTGCGGCATACTTCTGGGCTTCCTGAACGCGGATTTGATCCTTCACACGGTTCTGCTTGGCGAGCAGGTCGCTATGCATCTTGCTGTAGGTTGAAGCCGACTGCATATTCTGGGCAGTCATACTACACGCACAAAAGGTTATCGCCGCCAAGGCGACATAGAGTTTATTTATTATAGTCATTTTTAGGTAACTTTCTAAGTCCGTTTTGTTTTTAAGAACGCCCAAAATTACGCATTTATTTTGTAAGAGCAGGTATTCAGTGTGCTAAAAAGTGTAAAGTTTGGTTTCGTTCTCTAAACACAGCAGCACAAACCACTAATAGTCAGCGAAATAAAAAATTCACAAATGCAAACAGTTTTATTTCACGAATTCAAGATTCGTTACAATTCCACTGCTATCGCTTGGTTACGGTCGAGTTAGTTCCAGGAGTTGGAAGCATCGACCAGGTTGGTGGCGTTGGTGGCTGTAACGGGCGTTGAAATAGTGACACCTGACGGAAGGGTATTGCCCACGATGATTACACCGTTGGAACCATTTGTCTTGATGAGCGTTGACGGTGCCTTAGTCACACTTTCAATCGTGTTTCTGGTCAAAATCAAGTCATCGATGTAGTTACCGGCAAACATCATGTTTTTAAGTCCAGAAATCTGATTGTTTGTGATCAGCAGACCCCCACCGTGCCCTGAAGACGATGACATGAGGAAGTCAAACACATAGCTTGTGATATTCTCAAATCTGTTATTGCGGATGATATTGAATTTGCCCACTGTGGCATATTCCTCATCGCTACAGCCATGGTTGAACGAGGTGATGGTATTGTTGTCTATAATCACGTTAGTCACTTCCTGGCAGAAGAACACCCCAGCTCCACGAACGGCGTTGCCCGTCATCGTATTACCCGTGATGATAGCGCCAGAGAAGATTGTGCCCATGTGAACACCATGCATCGCACTGTTTTCGATGACACAATCCTTGACAAACAAGTTGCCTTCGCCCTGATCACTGATTCCGTCATAAGAAGAGTTGATCAGTTTGCAGCGCAAGACAATGTGGTTATAAGAATGCTTGTCATAGGAAATGCCGTTTGTCTTCTTTGTCGCATAGGCATCAAAATGGATGCAACCGTTGGCCCACTCCATCGGCTCATAGGTGACATTGTTGTAGGTCGGACCATTGGTCTGGCGATTACCGTCCAGACAGATGTCGTGTATATATACGTTGACGCACTCGTCCTTGAACGACCATGAACGCAGGATGGGGAACGATGTGGATAGTACTGCCCCCACAGGGTGTGTGAAAACCACACCATGCTTCTCACTATCATAGGCGCTCTTGAATTTGACCTCATACTTCTCAACTCCATCCTCAATGATGGGCGTCTCGTTGATCTCAGCAATTTCTCCATAGGAGCAGAATCTCGCCCTCGTGTTAGCTGGAACGAAAGGATTAGCCGAGTAAGAAATAAAGCAATGGTCACCTACATGATAGCCACTGATGCCATCGACCTTAAGGGTGATGGTGTGGTCCTCATCTTCGTTATACACACCGGTCTTGATTTGGTCGGTGAGTTTATGCCATGCGGCAGGAATCTTCTTAATAATGGTATTATCCCCGTCACCATAAATCTCCATACCGCTCTTGAGCGTTAACGGACGGCGGATCAAATAGGTACCAGCAGGGATGTAGGCAGCCTTGCCAAGCAAGGCTGCATCGGCAAACAGGGCTTCCAGCGCCTCAGTATCATCGGTCACACCATCGCCCACAGCACCGTAAGCGTTAGCCGACAGGCGTTCATGATTCCACGATTCTTGTCCCTCGGCATGACTGAGTAGATAATCGATGAGCGAGGTCACATCCGAGATGCTCGCCCTACCGTCCACGTTCACGTCAGGCAAAATGACAGTGGCAGCCGCAGTCAACGGCTTAAGCGCCATTACCATCAAGCAGACAACCATAGTTGCTCTGAATATCATTTTTCTTTTTTCCATATTGATTATGTTTTAATGTAGTTAATGAATGTTCGTTTTATGATATGAGACCCCAATTGGCCTGTTTGTCGAAGATTTCCCTAATATGAGCGGCCATCTTGCGCCCCCAGGGCGTTTCCATCTTGGGGTCGTCACGCAGATAGTCCTCGGCGGCATTACGAGCCATCTGAATGATTTGGCCATCCTGTGCAAGGTTGGCAATGTGGAGGTTGAAGGCGATACCGCTCTGCTGGGTGCCCTCCATATCACCAGGCCCGCGCAATTTCATATCTTCCTCGGCAACGACAAAACCGTCATTGGTCTGCGTCATCACTTGCAGGCGGTGGCGGGTGTCACGTCCCAGGTCGTTGCGGGCCATGAGAATGCAGTAACTCTGATCGGCGCCTCGCCCCACCCTGCCCCGCAGCTGATGCAGTTGCGACAGTCCAAAGCGCTCGGCGTCCTCAATGACCATAACCGAGGCGTTGGGCACATTTACGCCTACCTCGATGACTGTGGTCGCTACCAGGATGTGTGCCTTACCACTGGCAAACAGCATCATCTGGTGATCTTTTTCTGCAGGTTTCATGCGGCCATGGACCATAGCCACATTATAGTGCGGGAACACCTCCATGACCTGTTCGTAGCCCAATTCCAGCGCATGGAGATCCAGTTTCTCGTTCTCCTCGATCAAGGGATAGACGATATAGGCCTGACGGCCCTGCTTGAGTTGTGCCCCGACAAACTGATACATCTTGAAGCGGTCAGGTTCATGGCGCAGCACAGTGGTCACTGGCTTGCGACCTGGCGGCAATTCGTCGATAATTGACACGTCCAGGTCACCATAGACTGTCATGGCCAGGGTACGCGGTATGGGTGTTGCTGTCATCACGAGCACGTGGGGCGGAGCCGTGCGGTTCTTGCTCCACAAGCGCGCACGTTGAGCCACGCCGAAGCGGTGCTGCTCATCGATGATGGCCAGACCCAAGTTGCGGAACTGCACCGTGTCCTCGATTAAGGCATGGGTTCCAATCAGGATCTGCAATTCGCCATTCTGTAGCGCCTCATGAATGGCCGTACGCTCACGTTTGCGTGTCGAACCTGTCAAGAGGGCAACCTTCACACCAATAGCTTCGGCCAGCGGTCGAATAGTCTCCAGATGCTGCCCAGCAAGAATCTCGGTGGGCGCCATAATGCAAGCCTGATAGCCATTGTCAAGGGCTATCAGCGCCGTCATGAAAGCAACAATGGTCTTGCCACTGCCGACGTCGCCTTGCAGCAGGCGGTTCATCTGCTTGCCGCTGCCCATATCCTGGCGCATCTCTCGAATGACACGCTTCTGCGCTCCAGTGAGCGGGAACTGCAGGATATTGTTATAGAAGTCATGGAAGTAAGCGCCAACACGGCTGAAGACATGCCCCACCAGCCGGCGACTGCTTCCCTTGATGTAATGCAGGATATTGAGTTCAAGGAAAAACAATTCCTCAAATTTGAGACGCAACTGCGCCCGCTGCAGCGATTGATGGTCACTAGGTACATGTATGTTGCGCAGTGCCTCGGCCAGTGGCATGAGGTGGTAACGATGCACCAGTTCAGGAGGCAGGGTCTCATCGATGTGCCGCACAGCAGGTGTATCGAGCAGAGTGAGCACAAGTTTATGGATGGCTCGCGAAGTGAAAGAGCGGTTGCGCAACACCTCAGTGAGGTTATATACGCCTTGAAGTCCTTGAGCCACATGCTCGGCTTGAGCGAGGTCAATCTCGGGGTGGACGATGTTCAGATGGTTGTTGAACATCGACGGCTTGCCGAAAAGGACATACTGGGTATTTGTATTATAGGTCTTCTGAATGGAGGCCACGCGGTTAAACCAAACGACCTCGATAGTGCCCGTACCGTCGGAGAACAGGGCTTGCAAGCGGCGCTTTCGTCCCTCGCCCACCGAGTTGAATGTCAAGAAACGCCCCCGAAGCTGCACAGCGGCCTCATCTCCTCTCAGTTCGTTGACGTGGTTGATGACACTGCGGTCGATGTAGCGGAATGGAAAATAATAGAGCAGATCATAATAGGTGCTGAGGCCCAGTTCCTTTCTGAGCAACTCGGCACGTTTGGGTCCCACACCGTGCAGGTACTGTATATCGGTATGACGCAGGTCAGGCATCTTGATTCATCAGGTATTCGGCAAGCACCAAGTCCATGGGACGTGTAATTTTCAGATTACGGGGATCGCCCTCGACAAGGGTGATAGCGTGGCCAGCACATTCAACCACCGAGGCGTCATCGGTGAATATTGGCTGATAAGGCAACGAGTAAGCGTCCAACAACAACTTGGCTTCAAAGGCCTGAGGAGTTTGGACTGCCCTTAACGAAGAGCGGTCAAGCGCGTGGCTACCGTCACCCGAAACCTGACGAACCGAGTCGTTGAGCATTACCACAGGGATGGCCGCTCCATCACGATGGGCAGCATCGATGACACGGTTGATGAGGTCGGGAGTAGCTAGCGGGCGAACGCCGTCATGCACAGCAATCACATCAACTCCAGCAGGATCGCCGATGCTATCGAGGGCGTTCTTCACACTGTGCCACCGCGTCTCACCTCCAGCAACCACGCGATGAGGAACAGCAAAGCCGTGGCGCGCACACAGGTCGTGCCACAAGCCCATCTGAGCAGCGGGCAAGGTGACAATCACATCAAAAGATCTGTCCCTATTCCCATGGAAGGCCTCAATCGTGCGCATTAAGATAGGAAGCCCGCCCAACGCCAGGAACTGCTTGGGTAACTCAGCGCCGAACCGCGTGCCGCTTCCTCCTGCCACTATAATTGCTATCGTTCTCATCACATCTTTAGTTTCGTGACCACAAAATTAATTTAAAATTTAAAAAGGAACCTTAAGCCTCGGCTTAAAATTCCTTTTTAGGTTTCAAATAGGTAAAATTTCTAAGGTAAAAAAGATTGTTTCAGGTTTATGGCACAAAAGTAGAGCCATTTTTTGAACTTGAAACATAAAAATTCTATGTTATACAACATATTTTTCTTTGAGGAGGTAATGATGGGCTCTTTTTGCTACAAATTATCATACCCTCAATCCGCTGCATCTCAAAGAGATAATTATCGGAATTAAGATTCATTAAGACCGTCTGTTAAACAATCCTAACAAGTATCTTAATGCCTATTCCTCGTAGTGCTTCAGCTCAATTTGCCCGTCTTGATATAGAACCGCATAGGTACACAACGAAACCCAGTCTCCCAGGAATACTACAGGCGGCATTCCGTCAAGATTATTCATGCGGGCGATGTGGAGATGGCCATAGACAAAAGCCTCGACATCAGGATGTGCTGCATAGAACTCCCGTGAGAAATCGAGCAAACGCACAGCTGCACGTTTCGAGATGATTTTCAAGGTCTCGGGTGAACGGTTCGTGCGGTTATCGTTAGACCAACGTGTGGCAATGGTATAGGTCCAACGGGGATGGATGCCGGCATAGAGCCACTGGCAAACCTTGTTATGGAAACACCAGCGCGTGAAGCGGTACATGGTGGGCTGCACACCCACGTCATCGCCGTGGGAAATGAGAATACGTTTACCTTGGGTTTCGACTACAGTATGCCCCTTGAGGACAGTCATGTTCAACTGATCCCGCAGGTAGTCGAACAGCCACACGTCATGGTTTCCAACCACCCATGTGAGCTTGACGCCAGCATCGGCCAACTCAGCGAGTTTTCCTAAAAACCGGATATACCCACGTGGCACAACATACTTATATTCATACCAGTAGTCAAGGATGTCGCCTAACAAATACAGCTCAGCGGCATCATCCTTAATGGAGTCCAAGAAGCGGCAGACTCGTCGCTCACGGTCCAAATGATCAACCATATACTTGGCCCCCAGATGCAGGTCAGATATGAAATATGTATTCTTGCCAGCCATGTCTTGGGGTTTACATCATACCAAGCTCAAGCTTGGCCTCGTCGGTCATCATGCGAGGATCCCATTCAGGCTCAAAGACCAGGTTAATCGTTGCACTGGTAACACCGTCAACGCTCTCGACCTTCTGCCTCACGTCCTCAAAGATGAAATCAGCGATAGGACAATTAGGGGCAGTGAGCGTCATATCAATATCCACATGGCCGTCGTCCTTAAGGTCAATTTTATAGATCAAACCCAAACTATAGACATCGACGGGCAACTCGGGATCATATACCGTCTTTAGCATCTTAACGATGCCTTCCTCGATAATCAGTTTCTTTTCTTGTTCCATAATTGAGCGCAAAATTAGTCAAAAACTCGCAATGAGTGCACCAAAACCACACCAAAATGCCAAACACCGCCTAAAAAATTGCTAGATTCAAGACTATCAACACTATCCGATACAGTCAAGCGGAAGAGGAGAAAAAATAAAAATTTCATAAAAAATGCTGAATATTAGCGCTTAATTAGAAAAAAATGCCGATATTTGCAGTCGCTAAAACGTCAGAGGCTCAAATAAGAGCGCTTTTTCGCTGTCTCCACAACATCGAAAAATGCGCTTAACTTCTTGACCGCAAAGCAATTATAAAGACAATAATTTATTTTTAAACATTAACATCAATAAAATTTAGTAAAGCAATGACTAAAGCAGAAATCGTAAGAGAGATTGCTAGTTCCACCGGCATTGACAAAGCATCGGTTCTGGAAACTGTTGAAAAATTCATGGATGCCGTTAAGGACTCACTCGCAAATGGTGAGAACGTTTACTTGCGCGGCTTCGGTAGCTTTATCGTAAAGACCCGTTCACAGAAGACCGCCCGCAATATCAGCAAGAACACTGTTATCATTATCCCCGAGCACAAGATCCCAGCCTTCAAGCCCGCTAAGGTTTTCATGGAGCAGGTGAAGTAATCGCTCTATAGTTGACAGCACATTATAATATTTATATTATTAATATATCATTATAGATTATGCCAAACGGAAAGAAACGCAAAGGCCACAAGATGGCAACTCACAAGCGTAAAAAAAGACTGCGCAAGAATCGTCACAAAAACAAAAAGTAATCACTTAGTCTACTTGTGACGACTGTGGAATTGCGGGAACAAACGAATTGGCACTCTCGATGAGATGAACTGAAGATAGCGTAAACTGCAACTGTTTCATGAACTCATCACGTCAATTGGTTTGTTCCTGACTTCATTCCAGAAGCGCCCTAAGCGAGTCCTAGTTTGCCAATGAGGCGCTGACGATCCCTTTCAACGAAACCTCGCACAGCTGTGCGGCCCATTGTCCAGCGGGACAAGATTTGCCGCGAGCACAGTGCCGTTTGTATATGACTATTACCTTCACCCTAACTTTAGTATATATAAAACTCTTACTTTTTATAGTTTTTACATCATCCACCTTCTGCGATGAGAAGTGAATTAGTAGTTGACGTCACGCCCCGGGACATGACGACCGCACTGCTCGAAGACGGCCGCCTCGTGTCCTTGCAACGGGAGACAAGAGATGTTTCCTATGCCGTGGGCAACCTCTACCTTGCCAAGGTAAAGAAGCTGATGCCAGGACTGAATGCCGCGTTTGTCAACGTGGGCCACTCCAAGGACGCATTCCTTCATTACCTTGATTTGGGTTCACAGTTCAACACTTTCGCTCAATACATCAAGACGGTACGCGAAAATCCCAACAAGCGGCCAACGAGCATCAGCAAAATCAAAAACCTGTCCGACACCAACAAACACGGGACAGTATCTGACGTGCTTACTCAAGGTCAGGAACTGCTCGTTCAAATCGCCAAAGAGCCCATATCGACTAAGGGGCCGCGATTGACCACTGAGATCACCTTCACTGGACGTTTCCTGGTGCTGACTCCTTTCAATGACCGCATCTCGGTTTCTCAAAAGATCAAAGACAACGCCGAGAAGACCAGGTTGAGGAAACTTATCGAGAGCATGAAACCCAAGAACTTCGGGATTATCGTGCGAACCTCGGCCGAAAACAAAAAAGCAGCTGAACTCAATGCTGAGCTCAAGACGCTGCTCAAAGCCTGGGACGACGCTATCACCAAAGTGCAACAGGCCACTCCACCCTCACTGGTTTATGAGGAAGAAAGCCGTGCCGTCGGTGAAATACGGGACATCTTCAATCCCGACTTCGAGAGCATTCTTGTTAACAATGCCGATGTATTTGAGCAAATCCACGACTACGTGAACCTGATAGCCCCCGACCGCAGTGATATCGTGAAACTGTACAGCGACGACATGCCCATCTTTGACAAGTATGGCATCACCAAGCAGATCAAGTCGTCGTTTGGCAAAACAGTATCCTTCAAGTCGGGCGCATACATAATCGTAGAAAGCACTGAAGCCCTACACGTGATTGATGTGAACTCGGGTAACCGTTCACGCACCAGTACCGACCAGGAAAGCAATGCGCTCAACGTGAACCTACTCGCCGCCGACGAGATTGCCAGGCAATTGCGCCTGCGTGATATGGGCGGTATCATCGTGATAGACTTCATTGACATGGCCAAGGCCGAACACCGACAGGAATTGTATCAGCACATGCGCGAAGTAATGCAAAAGGACCGCGCCCGCCACAATATCCTACCGCTGAGTAAATTCGGCTTGATGCAGATTACACGCCAACGCGTAAGGCCGGCCCTCGATATTGCCACCGCCGAGACATGCCCGTCATGTGGCGGAAAAGGCGAAGTGCAGCCTTCACTGCTTTTTACCGACAAGCTGAAAGACAAGATTGATTATCTTATCCACACGTTGCACGTGAACAGCTTCATTATGTATGTCCATCCGTTTGTCGATGCCTACCTCAAGAAGGGAATCGTGAGCGAATATTGGAAATGGCGCAGGGAGTTCAAGCGCAAATTCCGCATCCTCCCCGACCAGTCGCTCAATTACTTGGATTATAAGGTCATCGACAAAGACCACAACGAAATTGACCTTAAAGAGGAAAAAGACACCAGCAGCAGTGAGACGAGCAAGAAAGAACGTCGCTCCAAGAAACACGCTGCCGAAACCGAAGACGACAGCCAGGATTGATGCCACCCTCCCCACAATAGGGCATCACCTGTGACAAACATCCAATCCGCCCCCGCTTATAATACCACTGCGGGGACGGATTTTTCTTGGCATCATCCAATAAAACCGACCCGAAACAGCAGGGGACGCCAGACTACTGAATATTTACCCTAGATAATGGCTACAGTTAAATAATGTGAAACTGCTGCGAGATTAGGCAATTTAGGGTATATTTGCACGTAATTAATACATACTTCATTAATCCTTTAAACCAATAACATTTTAAGAAAACATGGCAACAAAGAAAACCAAACCTGCTGTGAAGAAAGAAACCAAGTGTAAGAAGAACAACTGTCAGCCCAATCCGCTGGGCGCAAAAACCAAGAACTACATCGCGATGGAAGAGCGCTACGGCGCCCACAACTATCATCCCCTGCCTGTCGTACTGAAGAAAGGTAAGGGCATCTACGTGTGGGACGTTGAGGGCAAGAAGTACTTCGACTTCCTGTCGGCCTACTCTGCCGTGAATCAGGGTCACTGCCATCCCCGCATCGTCAAGGCGCTCAAGGATCAGACCAACAAGCTGTGTCTGACCTCACGTGCTTTCTACAACGAGGCCTTCTGCGAGTATGAGAAGTTCATGCACTCCTACTTCGGCTATGACAAGGTGCTGCCCATGAATACGGGTGCCGAGGGTGTTGAGACCGCCCTGAAACTGGCACGTCGCTGGGGTGTTGTTAAGAAAGGTATTCCCAATGATAAGGTAAAGATCATCTGCTGCGAGGGTAACTTCCACGGCCGTACCGTGACCGTTATCACCATGAGTAATGATCCGGACAGCTATGCAAACTATGGTCCTCTGACCCCCGGTTTCATCCGCATCCCCTATAATGATTCAGAAGCTCTTGCCAAGGCTCTCAAGGAGCACGGCAAGGAGGTTGCAGCCTTTATCGCTGAGCCCATCCAGGGTGAGGCTGGTGTATTCGTTCCCGATGACGGCTACCTGAAGAAATGCTTTGACCTGTGCCACGAGCACAACGTGCTGTTCATTGCCGACGAGGTGCAGACCGGTATCGCCCGCACGGGTAAGATGCTGTGCTCACAGCACGACGGCATCCGTCCCGACATCGTGATCCTGGGCAAGGCCCTGGGTGGTGGTGTGCTGCCCGTATCGGCTTGCTTGGCCGACGACGACATCATGCTCAACGTGAAACCCGGTGAGCACGGCTCAACCTTCGGTGGTTTCCCCCTGGCAGCCCGTGTTGCCGTTGAGGCTTTGAAGGTGGTGAAAGACGAGAAGCTCGTTCAGAACGCCGAGAAGATGGGTAAGATCTTCCGTGAGGAAATCGAGAAAATCAACTCGCCATTCATCGTGCAAGTGCGTGGCCGCGGTCTGCTGAATGCCATCGTGACCAAGCCTGTTGAGGGCAAGACCGCATGGGACATCTGCCTCAAGCTGCGTGACAACGGTCTGCTGGCCAAGCCTACCCACGACCACATCATCCGCTTCGCTCCTCCCTTGTGCATCACCAAGGACGAACTGATGGAGGCTATTGCCATCATCAAGAAGACCTTCGAGCAGATGTTCGGATAATTTATATTCAAGCATCGCGAGTGCTAGCACTTGCGATGCTTGAAGTTTATAGTTTAAAGGTTAAAGTTTAAAGACTCTGCCTCAACTTACAAACAATTATTTTCAACAACAAACAAACACAAGAAACTAGGACTAGAGACTAAGGACTAGAAACTAAAAACTAAAAACTCAATAAAATGAATAACGCTGTTATCAATTTTCCCCTTCCCGCCAATGAGCCGGTGAAGGCCTATATGCCCGGTTCTCCCGAGCGCGTTGCCCTCGAACAGGAACTTGAGCGCCAAAGCAAAATCGTGGTTGACATCCCTATCATCATCGGCGGCAAGGAAATCCGCACCGGTGACACGGGCACAGTGACCTGTCCCCACGACCACAAGCACGTGCTCGCCACCTACCACAAGGTGACCGAAAAGGAAATTAAGATGGCCATCGATGCCGCTATGAAGGCATGGAAAGAATGGAGCCGTACGCCTTGGACCACTCGCGCCGCTATCGTGATGAAGATGGCTGAACTCCTCGCCACCAAGTATCGTCCCATCATGAATGCCGCCACGATGCTGGGCCAGAGCAAGAACTTCTACCAGGCCGAAATCGACTCGGCTTGCGAGACCATCGACTTCTTCCGCTACAACGTGCACTATGCCAGCAAGATCTACGGCATGCAGCCCAAGGACGGCGTGGGCCAACTGAACCACACCGAGTATCGTCCCCTCGAGGGCTTTATCCTGGCTGTCACCCCGTTCAACTTCACCTCGATTGCCAGCAACCTGTGCATGACTCCCGTGCTGATGGGTAACGTGGCCCTGTGGAAGCCCTCTACCACCGCCCTGCTGAGCAACTATTACCTGATGCAGCTTTACAAGGAAGCCGGTCTGCCCGATGGCGTGATTAACTTCCTGCCTGGTAGCGGCGCCCTCATCGGCGAGGTAGCTACCAATAGCAAATACTTCAGCGGTATCCACTTCACCGGTAGCACTGCCACCTTCAAGTCGTTGTGGAAACAGGCCAGCCTGAACGTTGACAAGTATATCTCCTACCCCCGTCTCGTGGGTGAGACCGGTGGCAAGGACTTTATCTTTGTTCATCCCAGTGCCGACAAGAAGGCTGTGGCTACGGCTGCCTTCTGCGGTGCATTCGAGTTCCAGGGCCAGAAGTGCTCTGCAGCTTCGCGCATGTACATTCCCAAGAGCTTGTGGCCCGATGTGCTGAAGGACATCAAGGCTATGTGCAAGGAGGTGAAGATGGGCGATGTTACCGATCCCAATAACTTCATCAATGCTGTGATCGATGAGGCTTCGTTCGACAAGTGCAAGTCCTATATCGACTTTGCCAAGGAGGCCGAGGATGCCAAAATCGTCATCGGTGGCAAGTGCGACAAGAAGAAAGGCTGGTTTGTTGAGCCTACCGTTATTGAGACCACCAATCCTCGCTTCAAGTCGATGGAAGAGGAAATCTTCGGCCCCGTGCTGACGGTTTACCCCTACGACGACGACAAGGTGAACGAGACCGTGAAACTGTGTGACGAGACTTCGCCTTACGGCCTGACCGGTGCTGTTTGGGGACGCGACCGTCTGGAGGTGGAGAAGATCACCGACAAGCTGTGCTATGCCGCCGGTAACTTCTACATCAACGACAAGCCGACGGGTGCCGTAGTGGGTATGCAGCCCTTTGGCGGCGCACGTGCCAGCGGTACCAACGACAAGGCTGGTGGTGAGTTCAACCTGATCCGCTGGATTATCCCACGCGTCATCAAGGAGACCCTCGTATCGCCGACCGACTACCGTTACACCTATCTGAAGTAAGACAATTAGACATTATTATTTTGTCTGAGGTATTCAGGGTGAGTCAAATGAATCTTGGCTCACCCTTACTTAACAAAAAGCTCAATCATCATGAATCGAATAACCCGAATTCTAGTATTACTGGTCATAAGCCTGGCAACGGCCACAACGATGGCCCAAAACTACAGGCAAGTCAACGATATCAGTTATACCCAAAAGACCGATGCCTACTCGCTCGAAAGGCTGAAACTTGACATATACCACCCTGAAGGCGGCTCAGACCATCCTGTCATCGTATGGTTTCACGGCGGAGGACTTGAAGGCGGCAACAAGGAAATTCCAGAAAAACTGAAGGAGAAAGATCTTGTGGTTGTCGGGGTCAACTACAGGCTATTGCCACAGGTGAGCGTTGAAGAAACGCTGGACGATGCCGCCGAGGCCGTGGCTTGGGTGTTCAGGCACATTCACGAGTATGGTGGCGACCCGCACAAGATAGTCGTTTCGGGCCACTCTGCCGGAGGATACATCTCGATGATGCTATGTCTTGACAAACACTGGTTGGGGGGCTATGACATTGATGCCGACAGTGTGATGATGTATGTCCCGTTCAGCGGCCAAGCCATCACTCATTACAACGTGCGCAAGATGCAGGGAATCCCGCCGCTGCAGGCTACTATCGACAAATATGCGCCCCTGTATTGGGTGCGTGGCGACTGTCCTCCTCTTGTGCTGATCTGCGGAGACAGGGAGCTGGAATTATTCGGCCGCTATGACGAGAACCAGTACCTCGCCCGCATGATGAAGCTTTCCGGACACCAGCACACCTATCTCTATGAGATTGACGGCCATGGGCATGGCGGTATGGTTGATCCAGGTTTTCACATCCTGGAAACACACCTATTGCAGATGCTTGGACTCCCGACCAACCCATAGCAGAAACTGAATAAATAATTAGCTTCCCTAGACGAGACAAAGCGCATTTCCTTATCAATCGGAGATGCGCTTTTTCACGTAAGTGTCTATCAATGATGTTATGGGAACAGAAAAAGTCAAGAAAAACGCAATGGTTGTTGGAGCATACAACAATAATGTGTAACTTTGTCAATTAATCACCAATAAAAGGAGTTTAGACATGAGCAACGACAAGGTATTACAGCCGATGGCCGGCATGACACTGGAGGAAATGCAGGATGCGGTCACCGCATTGGGTATGCCACGGTTTGTGGCCAAACAGTTAGCGCAGTGGATTTACCAGAAGCGCGTGAATGATTTCGAGCAGATGTTGAACATCTCCAAGGCCAACCGCGAGTTGCTGGCGAGCCGCTACTGTGTAGGCCTGTATCCGCCTAGCCAGGCCGCAGCCAGCGAGGATGGTACAGTTAAATACCTGTTCAACGTTGGCGGCAAGCAAGCCGTCGAATCGGTCTATATTCCTGAAGACGACCGTGCCACCCTGTGCATCTCTTCACAGAAGGGGTGCAGGATGAACTGCTACTTCTGCATGACAGGCAAGCAGGGTTTCCACGGCAATCTGACCTCCAACCAGATTATCAACCAGGTGCTGAGCATCCCCAAGAGTGAGACGCTGACCAACGTCGTGTTCATGGGCATGGGTGAGCCTCTCGATAATCTTGACGAGGTACTGCGCGTCATTGCCATCCTCACCGAGCCGTGGGGTTTGGGCTGGAGCCCTAAACGCGTGACCGTTTCGACCGTGGGCAAGAAGCCTGAACTGAAAATCCTGTGCGAGCAAACCAGCGTCCACATCGCTGTAAGCGTCCACAACGCCGTGCAAGAGGAACGTTCATCAATGATGCCCATCGAGCGCCTCTACCCCATCGCCGACGTGATGGAGTTGCTGAGCAACTACGACTTTTCCCACCAGCGCCGCCTGTCGGTGGAATACATCTGTTGGCAGTGGTTCAACGACGACATCCCTCATGCCGAGAAATTGCGTGAACTCTTACCCAACGAGCATGTGCGCGTCAACCTTATCCGCTTCCATCCCATTCCCGGCATCGAGAAACTGCGCACCAGCAGCGACGAGCGAATGACCTACTTCCGCGATTACCTGAACAGCAAGGGGGTGACTTGTACCATTCGTCGCAGCCGTGGCGAAGACATCGCAGCAGCCTGCGGCCAACTGGCTGGCCAAGTGCGCAAACAACAGTCAGCTAAAGAAGGTAATCCTGCCGACAAGTCCGCACGCAATAGTAAAACAAAAAAATAATCCAAATCTGCTCGATATCTATCTATAATGACTATGAAAAAGTTCTTCCGCATCTTCATAATGGCAACAGCAATCATCATTGCTGTTCAAACCGCCTTTGCTGCCGAGCCTACCAATTACTATAATACTGCATTGGGCAAGAGCGACGAGAATCTAATGTCGGCCTTGAGAAGCATCATCAATAACCACAGGCAACTGAGTTACAACGCTTTATGGGATGCCTTCAAGACCACCGATACCGATGCCGATGGCTACATCATCGACATGTACAGCAATTGCCGCTACCGGCCTGACCAGCATGGTGCCAGCGCAAAGACTGTCGGGGAAGGCTTTAATCGTGAACACAGTTTCCCAAAAAGCTGGTTTGATGACGCGAGCCCCATGTACACCGACCTGTTCCACCTCTACCCCACTGACATCAAGGTAAACAGCCAGAGGGGTAATTTTCCATTCGGCGTTTGCGCCAATGGCAACCGCCTGACCAACGGTTCATTATACGGCAAGGGAAAACTGGGCACGAGCACTTACCCTGGATATAGTGGCACCGTGTTTGAGCCTGACGACGAATACAAAGGCGACTTTGCCCGCACTTACTTCTATATGGTGACGTGTTACAAGAACGAACTGCCTTCTTGGCCTGGCAGTCCCCAGCTCAACTACATCGCCAACAAATACAAAGCATTTTCGACATGGAGTATCAACATGCTGATTGAGTGGACCCGCTTGGATCCTGTCAGCGAGAAGGAAATCAAGCGCAACGACGCCGTCTATGGCATCCAGGGCAACCGAAATCCCTTTATCGACCACCCCGAGTTGGCCGAGTTCATCTGGGGCAACATGCAGGGCAAAGTGTGGACTGGCTCTGGCGAGGCCGTTCCTGCCGAAATTACTGCTCCTGCCAACGGCTCGTCATTCAATATGGGAGTTACTGCCGAGGGCACCGAAATCCATCAGACCATCACGGTCAAGGGCCAAGGCCTGAGCAAGTGGCTCGTCTTGTCGATGAGCGACAACGAAAACTACTATGTGAGCGCCAATTCATTCAGCCCCAGCGAAGTCAATGCCGGCACCAGTTTCGTTATCAGCTTCACCGCCGACAACGAGGGCACCTTTGAGAACACTGTCACCTTGAGCAGCGATGAGGTGTCCACCACGTTTACCGTCATCGCCACAGCCCAGAAAGGCGGAACTCCGCCACCACCTCCCGTCGTGCCGGGCGACAGCATCACCGAAGATTGGGAAGATTGTCCCAGCGGCGGATATTGGACCAAGCAGGTACAAGGCCACGCATGGCTATGGGACTTCACCGATGCAGGCATTTGGGGCGATAACCTCAAACATGGCGAACTCTCTTGCCGTCTTGGCAAGACTAACGCCAGCGCCATCACTATGGCCGAAGATGTTGATGGCGGCACGAGCGCCATCAGCTTCTGGGCAGGCGCCTATGGCAATGATTCTGATGCTACGTTGCGTGTGGATTTCAGCACCGACAAAGGTTCATCATGGACCGAACTGGGCAGTTTCACTGTCATTAAAGGCATTCTGCAACACATCATTATGGATATTCCCCTAGAGGGCAGCGCACGATTCCGCATCGTACAGACGTCGGGCATGCGCGTCAATGTCGATGACATCACAATCTATGGCCGCACCCAGCAAGAGCCCAGCGTTCCTGGTGACGTGAACCACGACGGTGAAGTCAATATTGCCGACATCAATGCCGCCCTTGACATCATCCTTAACGGCAGTAACGATTACAGCGCCGACGTGAACAACGACAACGAAATCAATGTCGCCGACATCAACGCTGTCATCGACATCATTCTGGGGTCATAACGGCTCTACCAACTTTCACCTTATCAACAGAATCGGGGGCGCCTCAGTGGCACTCCCGATTCTGTTATATACTCATTGTGACGAGGTTACTTAACGGGTATCTTGTCGACACGGCGCTGATGACGGCCACCCTCGTAGGCGGTCGTCAAGAAGGCCTCGACCATGGCGATGGCTTCCTCGTCGGTGACAAAGCGGCCAGGCATAGCAAGGACGTTGGCATCGTTGTGCTGACGGGCCAAGCGGGCGACCGCGAGACGCCAGCACAGGGCTGAACGGATACCCTGATGCTTGTTCAACGTGATGTTGATGCCCTCGCCACTGCCACACACGGCGATGCCGGGATAGCACTCGCCCTGCTCCACTGCCAAAGCGCAGGGATGGGCAAAGTCGGGATAGTCACAACTGTCCTCGTTGTAGGTGCCAAAATCCTTGCAGGCAATACCCTGCCCCTCTAGCCAGCGTTTAACGGCCTCCTTGACGGGATAGCCGGCGTGGTCGCTACACAGGGCAACGGGGATACCAGGTTTCAAAATTGAGTTTTCCATATTCTTTTTTAATGGGGCCATGGCAGAGCCACGGCATGGGGGAACTTATTTCTTGAGGGCCTGGAGGGCTTGCTCCATCGTGGCAATCTTGCTCTCGGCGTCAGCTTTCTTCTTGCGCTCACCGGCAACGACAGCCTCGGGAGCATTGGCAACGAAGCGCTCGTTATTCAACTTCTTCTCGACACTGGCGAGGAAACCACGGGTATATTCCAAATCGGCCTCAAGCTTGGCGATTTCAGCTTCCACGTCGATGCTGCCGACCACTGGCACAGCAAACTCGGCAGTGCCTACCATAAAGGCGGCTGCCGTCGGATCCTTTTCGGTTACGGTCTCAATCTTCTCAAGACCAGCGAGCTTGATGATGATGGCCTCCAACGGGTTGTTCAAACCGCCAACGGCTTGCAGCGTCAACTGCTCCTTGTTGGGCAGATTCTTCTGCTTGCGCACATTGCGCACACCAGCAACGATCTCCTTAACATCGGCCATGGCCTTGAGCAGTGCCTGATCGGCCTCCACGGCATCAGGGATGAGGGCATACATGATGGTCTCGCCATCCTTGCGGTCATCGAGGTGCTGCCAGAGTTCCTCAGTGATGAACGGCATGAAAGGATGCAACAGACGCAGCAGCATATCGAAGAACTCGAGCGTGGCCTGCATCGTGGCACGATCCATCGGCTGGCCAAAAGCAGGCTTCACTGCCTCAAGATACCATGCTGAGAACTCTTCCCAGAACAGGCGATAGAGCACCATCATGGCATCACTCAGGCGGAACTTCGTGAAGTGGTCCTTAACGGTTGCCAACGCATCATTGAGCTGGTTGCGGAACCACAGTACAGCCTGACGGCTGGCCTCGGGTTGCTCAACATCAGCAACCTCCCAACCCTTGACGAGACGGAAAGCATTCCAAATCTTGTTGTTGAAGTTGCGGCCCTGCTCACACAATGAGTCATCATAGAGGATGTCATTGCCAGCGGGAGCGGCGAGCATCAGACCCATGCGAACGCCATCGGCACCGAACTTCTCGATGAGCTTCAGCGGATCGGGGGAATTGCCGAGCGACTTGGACATCTTGCGGCCCAACTTGTCGCGAACAACACCCGTGAAATAGACATTGCGGAAAGGCATATCACCCATGTATTCGTAACCCGACATGATCATGCGAGCTACCCAGAAGAAGATGATATCGGGGGCGGTCACCAAATCATTAGTGGGATAGTAATACTTGATTTCTTCGTTGCCAGGATTGTTAATGCCATCAAACAGTGAGATAGGCCACAACCACGAGCTGAACCAGGTGTCGAGAGCGTCCTCGTCGTGACGCAACTGGCTGGCCTCGATGTTCTCGTATCCGGGAATCTTACGGGCCTTCTCGAGGGCCTCTTCCTCGTTGAGGGCAACTACATATACCTCCTTCTCCTCATCATCGGTAGGCAGGAAGTAGGCGGGAATGCGATGTCCCCACCACAGCTGGCGTGAGATGCACCAGTCCTGGATTTCCTCGAGCCATGCCTTGTAAGTGTTCTTATACTTGGGAGGATAGAACTTGAGTTCGTCGTTCATTACACATGGCAGAGCGATGTCGGCAAAGTGCCTCATCTTCAGGAACCACTGCATGCACAGGCGCGGCTCGACAGCGGTGTCGCTGTTACGTTCGCTGTAACCCACCTTGTTCTCGTAATCCTCGATCTTCTCCAGCAGGCCAGCAGCCTTGAGATCCTCAACAATCACCTTGCGGCACTCCATACGGTCCATACCGACGTACAGCGGCGACTGTTCACTGATGGTTGCATCGGCGTTGAAGATATCAATAGTTTCCAGGTTGTGGGTCTTGCCCAAAACATAGTCGTTGGGGTCATGGGCGGGAGTAACCTTCAAGCAACCGGTACCAAACTCGATCTCTACGTAGCGATCCTCAATCACGTTGATTACGCGGCCCACCAGAGGAACAATCACCTTGCGGCCCTTGAGCCACTGGTTCTTGGGATCCTTGGGGTTGATACACATAGCAGTATCGCCCATGATGGTCTCAGGACGCGTGGTGGCAACAACAGCATAGTAACCCTTCTCATCCTTGTGGATGATATTACCTTCGGCACGCAGTTGTTCTTCGTTGTCGAGAGTCTGCAGGCCTTCCACATAATACTTGAGGTAATACAGGTGACCCTTCTCCTCGTGGTAGATCACCTCCTCGTTACTCAAGGCGGTCTGAGCCTTGGGGTCCCAGTTTACCATGCGCAAGCCACGGTAGATGTAGCCCTTGTCATAAAGGTCAACAAATACCTTCAGCACGCTCTTACTGCGTTTTTCGTCCATGGTGAACGCGGTACGGCTCCAGTCACAGGAGGCGCCCAACTTGCGCAGCTGCTTCAGGATGATGCCGCCATGCTCGTGGGTCCAATCCCAGGCATGCTTGAGGAACTCGTCGCGGGTAAGGTCACGCTTGCGAATACCCTGCTCAGCCAGGCGCTTAACAACCTTGGCCTCGGTAGCGATTGACGCGTGGTCGGTACCAGGCACCCACAGGGCGTTTTTACCCTCCATGCGCGCGCGGCGGATAAGGATGTCCTGAATGGTGTTATTGAGCATGTGACCCATGTGCAGGACGCCTGTCACATTGGGGGGCGGGATTACGATGCAATAGGGCTCACGCTCATCGGGAACGCTCTTGAACAGTTCATGCGATTCCCAATACTTATACCACTTGTCCTCGACCTCTTTGGGGTCGTATTTGGTTGCCAGTGTATTTTCTTTCTCGCTCATTGTTTTGGTTATAATAATTATGATTTATTATTTTTAATCGGCAAAATTAGTGAAAAACCAGCAATCGGCAAAACCCATCCCACAAAAATCACTCAACGCGGTGGGTTGATGAATAAAAAAATGATGTAAAGGCATTAGATAAGTAATTTTGATGTAACTTTGTCAATTGTATCATAACGAGACATGAAATCATGGAAATGACAAGAGTAAAGATAGTAAACCGTGGTCCCCACGAGTTGCCGCAATACGGCACTGCGTTAAGCGCTGGCATGGATCTGCGCGCATGGCTCAACGAGCCGTTGACACTGCAGCCGCTGCAACGCGCTCTGGTACACACAGGAATCTATATCGCCCTTCCTGAGGGATTTGAGTGCCAAATTCGCCCCCGCAGCGGCCTGGCATTGAAGCGCGGCCTAACTGTACTCAACACACCTGGCACGATTGATGCTGACTATCGTGGCGAGATCGGTGTCATCTTGGTCAACCTGAGCAATGAACCTCAGACCATCGAAAACGGGGAGCGCATCTGCCAGATGGTAGTTGCGCGCCACAGCACGGTGGAATGGATTCCGGTTGATGATCTCGACGAGACCGAACGTGGCGCTGGAGGCTTCGGGCACACGGGAACGAAATGATTAACGTCCGCTTTCTGACAACTCACATATAATTGATGAAACAACATTTAGCAATACTGGCCGCTGTGCTGTTGGCTTTGACAGCCATGGCAGGCAAGAACGAGTCGGGCCAAAAGTCCGTTTCTCTAGCCGACCAGCGCAAGGCCGAATACATATTCCTGCAGGCACAGAACGAAAAACTCAAGGACAACTTTGACGCGTTCTATGACTTGATGTCCTATGCCCACCAGATTGACTCCACCAATACCGCCATATCGTTCTATATGGGCATGTGCCTGCTCAAGATGAACAATACGACCAAGGAACGTTGCGAACAGGGCTTGGCATTGATGAAGAAGCACTTCGAAGCACAGCCTGAAGACCTTTACGAGACTACCTTCTACAGCGATGCCAACATGCAGCTTGGACATCCCGAAGAGGCCTTGCGGGCCATTAAACTGCTCAACGAGTATAATCCCAACCGCCTGGAACTCCAGCTACGCCTCGCCGAAGCCTATTCACGGTCAGGTGACTATATCCAGAGCAATATCACCTATGACAGCATCGCTGCCATCTTTGGTGACGCCATTCAGATCACATCAAGCAAGATCGACAACTACATGGCCCTAAACGACAGCGCTGGCGCTTTGAAAGAAATGCGCGGCCTGCTGGCTACAGCTCCAAGGAACGATTCCTACAACATCGCCATGAGTGGCCTGTTCCAGCACTACGGCATGAACGATAGTGCCCTTTATTATCTGGACAGGGCCCAAGAATATGCCCCTGACAATGGTTACATCTATCTCGCCCGGGCTGAATACTACAATATGGCGGGTGACAGCGTAGGCTATGAGCAACAGATCTATAATGCACTCACAGCCGAGCAACTCGACGTGGATTCAAAACTGGGAGTCCTGCTGGGATACATCCGTCAGCAACTGGCTAAGGAGGACACGACCCAGCGCATCAACGACCTGTTCACCGTCCTCATCCAGCAACACCCCCATGAGGCACGCATCCATCAGCTCTATAGCGAGTACTTCTTCACCAAGAAAGACTACAAGGGAGCCATCGAGCAACTGGGCTACAGCCTGGACGTGAATCCCACTGATGCAGACGGATGGCGCAATCTAGTTATCCTCAACATGATGGACAACAACTATCCTGACGCCGTGAAGGCATCGGAGAAAGCCCTGGAATACAATCCCGACAATCTGGACCTGCTTGGCTATGTCGCCGGCTGCTATCACCAGATGAAAGAGTATGGCAAGGCCATTGAGACCTACGAAAAGACCTTGGCCCGCGTTGACTCGGCCGATGTCGAGAGACGGGCAAACCTTATCACGGGCATGGGTGACACCTACAGCGAGATGAATGATTCGACCAAGACTGTCGATTGCTACCAGCGTGCTTTAGAGCTCGACCCCGCCAACTCGGGCGCACTCAACAATTACGCCTATTTCCTTGCCCAGAGAGGCCAAGATCTGGACCATGCCGAGCGAATGGCAGCTCTCGCAGTCAAGTATGAGCCTGACAATGCCAATTTCATTGACACCTATGCTTGGGTATTTTTTGCCAAGAAAGACTATGACATGGCTCTGCTCTATATCAAGAGCGCTGTCGAGAAGGACGAGGACAACCATCTGCTTGAGCATTATGGCGACATCCTGTGGTTCACTGGCGAGAAAGAACAGGCTGTCGAGCAATGGACTAAAGCACTCGAACAAGACCCCGACAACGAACTGCTACAACGCAAAGTAAAAGACAAAACATATTATGAAGAATAACATCATTATTTTCTCTCTCCTGATCGCCCTAGCGGCAATATCGAGTTCATGTGGAACCATCAAGAAGGCCAATGCCACTACTCCCACTGGACAGACCACAACCACGACCACGATGACTGACACCGAACTCTGCGATGCCGTTGTCGCCACATTGGGTGATTGGCAAACGATGCAGACCAGTGGAAACATTACCCTGAATGCCAGCAGCAGTTTCTCATCGGCAATACAGATGCGCATGGTTCATAATCAGGCCATCTACATCTCACTGCGTCCCGTACTGGGCATCGAGGTGGGCAAACTCATCATCACAGCCGACAGCCTCTACGCCGTGGACAAGGTGCATAAACGCTACATCGCCGAGAAGGTCTCCATCCTCACCTCTGGCATCCCCGTCACCGTGAGCGAAGTCCAGGACATGTTTCTTGGCCGTCCATTTATCATCGGCAAGGGAACCCTTAACGAGAGTCTCAAGAGCAGCATCAGCACTACACGGGAGGGCAATACCATCACCTTGACGCCAAATGAGAATTACAAGGGCTATGGCTATGCCTTCACATTCGACAAGAAGAGCCACATCACTTCACTTGACATCGTCAAGTCGGGCAACACGTCCTCCGACTATCAGGTGAAATACAGCGATGTTCGCAGCACCACATCAGGCAACATCGCCCACGCCATCAATGCCAATGCCACGATAGAGAAAAGGAACATGTCATTCTCCCTTTCCTATAAGGACATCGAATGGAACGGCAAGGCCAAGATCGACAAGAACATTCCCAACAACTACAAGCGCATGAGCGCCCGAGACCTGTTCTCGATATTCTCCAACTGACCTATCCGGCTTGCCGCAATAATAAATTGCCCACTTCTGCGTTATGTTATTACATGACATAACAAAAAGAGTCCATGAATTTTCAATCCCGCATATTGTCACTGTTGGCGTGCTTGATGTGCGCCACCATTGCTTTTTCACAAGTCAAAATCACGGGCAAGGTGGTGGATTCCGCCGGTGAACCGATCGAATTTGCCACAGTGCGCCTGCTGGGCACAGCCGTGGGCACAAACACCGATACCAAGGGCCAGTATGAGATGACGGTTCCCAAGGCCGATACCCTGATGGTGGAATTTACCTGCCTCGGCTACTCGACGGTGACACGCCAGCTCATTAAGCCCGAGGGCACAGTCACCATCAACCCTAAGCTGTATGAGAAAACCCTGGAGCTGGGTGAGGTAGAAATCACCGAGTACAAGAAGCAGACCAACAGCATGCAAGGTATCGACGTGGACATGCTGCGCCGCACACCTGATGCCTCGGGCGGCAGTGTGGAGGCTGTGCTGACAACCATGGCCGGCGTAAGTTCTAAAAACGAGATGAGCTCCCAGTACATGGTGCGCGGTGGCTCCTATGACGAGAACAGCGTTTATATTAACGGCATCGAGGTCTATCGCCCACAACTGATCAGTTCCGGTCAGCAGGAGGGTATGAGTATCATCAACCCCGATATGGTGCGCAAGGTGGACTTCTCGACAGGCGGTTTCAGTGCTGCCTACGGAGACCGCATGTCATCGGTGCTCGATATCACTTATCGCGAACCTGAAGCCTTTGAAGGCGCTTTTGCAGCCAGTCTGCAAGGCGGTAGCCTAATGCTTGGGCACAGCACGCGCCACTACTCGCAGATGCATGGCGTGCGTTATAAACGCAATTCCTCATTGATGGGCTCTCTGGAGAGCAAGGGCGAGTACGACCCGCAATACTTCGACTACCAGACAAGCCTTGTGTTCAAACCCATAGAAAAGTTGCGCATTGCCCTGCTGGGCAACGTGAGCATCAACGACTATCGCTTCACACCCGTAAACCGCGAAACCAGTTTCGGTACCAGTGAAGATGTCAAGTCATTCACAGTATATTTCGACGGCTACGAGAAGGACAAGTTCCAGACCTACTTTGGCGCCGGATCCATCACCTACTCATTCAATAACAAGGGCACCGATCTCACCTTACAGGCTTCGGGTTATCGCACCGACGAGTTGGTGGCCTATGACATCCATGGCGAGTACTGGCTCGACCAGGCCGGGCAAGAGCTGGGCGTCGGCAAATACCATGAGCACGAGCGCACCCGCCTGAAGATGAATGTGATGGATTTGACCCTGCGGGGAAATATCGGCATCAACCACAATAGCATCTCTTATGGTTTCTCGATGCGCAAGGAAGACATCTACGATCGTTCCCGCCAGTGGCAATGGCGCGACAGTGCGGGCTATTCCCTACCCCACATCCCCAACCAGGTCAACGTCATCTTCACCGAGACATCGAGCAACGACCTAAACACCACCCGCATTGCGGGCTGGCTCATGGACACCTGGCGCTTCACAACCCCTGCGGGCTATTGGTCGTTCAATGCCGGATTGCGGCTCTCGCACTGGAACTTCAACGGAGAGACCCTCGTGTCGCCACGTGTAAGCTTAGGCTTTGTGCCTGAGCGCAACGGAAACTTATCGCTGCGCCTTGCCAGCGGCATCTATTATCAGGCGCCATTCTATAAAGAATACCGCCAACAGGTGATGGACTCGCTCAACAACCGCAATATCCTGTTAAACAAGGACATCAAGTCACAGCGTAGCATCCAGGTTATTCTTGGCGGTGATTATACATTCCGAGCGCTGGACCGGCCATTCAAATTCACAGCCGAGGCCTACTATAAGAATCTGTCTAACCTTATCCCCTACGAGATTGACAACCTCAAACTCGTCTATAGCGGCGTGAACTCCTCCAAGGGCTTTATTGCCGGATTTGATATGAAGCTCTTCGGTCAATTTGTCGAGGGCACAGACTCCTGGATCAGCTTCTCACTAATGAAGACCCAGGAAGACCTGAATGGCATTAAAGTGCCGCGCCCTACCGACCAACGGTATAGCATTGCCTTGTTCTTCACAGACTATTTCCCCAACATCCCACGCCTGAAGTTTAGCCTCAAGGGTATCATCAGCGACGGTCTGCCCACCACGGCACCCCACCTGACACGCGCCGACTCATACGTCCGGCAACCCGCATACAAACGTGTGGACGTAGGATTGAGTTACGAACTTGTCGGCAAGGACAACCACCCAACGAGCGGCTTGTTCAGCCATTTCAAAGAAATCTGGCTCGGACTTGACTGTTTCAACCTCATGGATATCTCCAACGTGAGCAGCTACTACTGGGTCACTGACGTCAACGACATCCAATATGCCGTTCCCAACTACCTGACCCGCCGTCAGCTCAACGTCCGCCTCTCTGCCAGCTTCTAGTACTCGGTTGACATCCGCATCCCTTGATCTCACACTAAGGCGCTAAGTTTTTATTCTACTATAAAAGGTGGTCGTGGTACCACCTTTTTTGTTATCCACCACGTTTTGGGGTGATGGATAGCAAGAACTATGCTCCAGCTAACATAGTGTCGAAAAGCAATGGGTGGCATTTGACCCCAATATTTATAACCTATTGATTTTCAATTATTATCTCCTTTTCAACAAAATAAAACAGGTGCGGCGGGATTGTTAACGAGATGTTAAAAGCTATCATCTCCACACTCGTCACAAAGGTACAATCCTCAATCTCATGTTGTCAATGTGAAATGGCACAGAGTAAAAAATAACTATCGCAGGTGTCACCCTTAGCGCACAACTGATTCAAGCATTTTCACTGAAAAAAGTTTGGATTTGTCAGATTATTGCTTAACTTTGCGGTAAATTGAAATCAGACTCGAATATTAACCAATAAAATCCTGTGTATTATGAAAAGAATTGTATTTATCTTGATGACGATGCTAGCGACGTCACTTGCCGCTCTGGCCGATGTGGCAATCAATAGCACCAATTTTCCTGACGCGAACTTCCGCGCCTACTTGAATAGCGAATATCCGAACCAAACCATCACCACGTCCCAGCTCAATTCCCGTACCGAGTTAGTGATGGAGAGCAAGAACATTGAAGACTTGACGGGTATCCAGTACTTCACCCAACTCACAAAGCTTGACTGCTGGAACAACAAAATCACCTCTGTTAATTTGAGCGCCAACACCAAGTTGAAGTATCTCAATTTGGGCTATAACAAGTTGACCTCAATCAATGTGTCAGCCCATACTGATCTTGAAGAGTTGTATCTCCAGAATAACCAGCTCTCCTCCTCGCTAAATGTTGCCCATCACAGTCAATTGCGTACGTTATGGGTTCATAATAACGCATCTTTGGTAGCTGTCAATTGCTCAGACAATAATTTGACTAACTTTAATGTGTCGGGGTGTACTTCCCTAACCACTCTTGAATGTTATGATAACATTAATCTGTCCACAATCACGGGCCTGGCCAGTTGCACTAACTTGATGTATCTGGACTGCGAGGAATGTAAGATTTCCGACCTGAGTGCCCTCAGCGGGATGGCCAACCTGGCGGAAATCTATTGTGCACGCAACCTGTTGACCTCACTGGAGCTATCTCAAAAGACCAATTTGGCAACGTTGGATGTGTCAAGCAACCCACGATTGACCTATCTCCTCTGCTCCCGCAATAACTTGCAATCGCTTAATGTTACCGACTGCACGGCATTGGAAGACCTGAGGTGTTTCTATAATAATCAACTGTCAAGCATTACAGGCCTGGCCGATTGTACAGCCTTGAAGTACCTGGACTGCGATGGTTGCAAGCTCTCTGACCTGAGCGCCCTCGGCAGCATGGACAATCTGGAGCAAATCTATTGTGCAAACAACAAGTTGACCTCACTGAATATACCTCAAAAGACCAATTTGACTCACCTTGATGCTTCGGGAAACGACCAACTGATCAGCCTCGTCTGCTCTCGCTGCTACTTAATCGATCTTAATGTTACTGGCTGCACGGCATTGGAAGACCTGAAATGCTTCTATAATAATCGTCTGGAAAGAATAACGGGCCTTGCCGACTGTACTGCCTTGAAGTATCTGGATTGCGAGGATTGTAGGATTTCAGACCTGAGTGCCCTCAGTGAGTTGGCCAACCTGGAAGAAATCTATTGTGGTCGCAACCACTTGACCTCGCTGGAGCTATCTCAGAAATACTCTTTGACGACGTTGGTTGTTACAGGTAACGTGCAATTGACCAATCTGCTCTGCTCCCGCTGTAACTTGCAATCGCTTAATGTTACCGGCTGCACCGCATTGGAAGACTTGAGGTGTTTCTATAATCAACAACTGGCAAGCATCACGGGTCTGGGTGACTGTACAGCGTTGAAGTATCTGGACTGCGATGGTTGCAAGCTCACTGACCTAAGCGTCCTCGATAGCATGGACTATCTGGAGCAAATCTATTGTGGAAACAACCAGTTGACCTCACTGGAGCTATCTCAGAAGTCCTATTTGACTAACCTGGATGCTTCGGGAAACGACCAAATGATCAGCCTCGACTGCCCTCGCTGCAATTTAATCGAACTTGACGTTACGGGCTGCACTGCATTGGAAGACCTGAAATGCTTCTATAATAATCGTCTGGAAAGAATAACGGGCCTGGCCGACTGTACTGCCATGAAGTATCTGGATTGCGAGGATTGCCGGATTGCCGACTTGAACGCCGTCAGCGGGATGACCAACCTGGAGACGCTCCTTTGTAGAGGTAACCAGTTGACTACGCTCGATGTGTCTGGCAAGCATCTGTTGAGTGTATTCATGGTGAATAGCAATCCGTTGCTCACCTCCCTGAATTGCGATTCATGCAATCTGACCTCGCTCAATCTGACTGCATGTTACGCCCTCGAGGAAGTAATCTGTAATGATAACCACATCTCGAGCCTGGATGTGACAGAGTGCCCTGCACTGTATATACTCTGGTGCTATAACAATGAGTTAACGGAACTGGACTTGAGCCAAAATCCTGAGATGCTCATGCTGTGGTGCCGTAACAATAAGTTGACTGAACTCGATTTGAGTAACTGCCCTGACGAATTTCTTTCGCTGGATTGCGCAAAGAATTACCTAACCAGTCTGGAACTGGGCAGGTTTACCCAACTTAAACAGATCGCTTGCTACGATAATCAGATTTCCAACCTTGATCTTGCCAACCTCACTGGCCTCAAAGACCTATACTGCTATACGAATCCGTTAACGGGCCTTGATGTCTCGGGTTGCAGTGCCCTCGAAAGAGTGCGGACTATGTATTGCCAGTTGACCAGCCTGAATATCACGGATTGCCCCAGTTTGAGAGAGATTGCTATCTATTACAACAGACTCAAAGGGCAGCCGATGGGACAATTTGTGGACGCCCTACCACAGCGACCCGCGGATAACAAAGGCCAGATCTATGCAGTGGTGTTCGACTACGAGAACGATGCAGAAGGTAACCACATGACTTCGGTTCAGGTTGATCAAGCAGTGGCTAAGAATTGGGATCTATATGCCTATTCTGATGGTATGGGATGGATTCCTTATGGCGGCGAAATGATGCTGGGTGACGTGAATGGCGATGGCGTTGTAAGTATTGCAGACGTGACGACACTGATTGACGCCTTGCTCGCTGGGGAATCACCCGCTGCAGGTGATGTAAACGGTGACTTTAACGTTTCTATTGCCGATGTAACTACCTTGATTGACGGATTGTTATCAGGCTCTTACAACCTGACTGCCCATGCCGGCAACGAGGGCAGCATTTCCATCGACAAGAACATCCAGTTGACCATCGACAGGGAAGAACTCCAAGCGCGTCACAACCGCCTGCGCGCCCGTTAACCAACATGCAACAACAGGTGGCACAATCACGTCTGGAACTTTGATCGGCCTAGCGGCCGAGAAATTGAACAATAATTATCATTAAAATTTAACTCGCGTCTTGAATATGTTTTAGCTTTTCACCACGCCGCACAAGCCTTCGGCCTGCCATGCTCAACAACTGATTGGACATTTTGTAAGGTTCTGGTGAAAATTGAATTAAGAGGGTGTGTCATAATTCGCGCCTGGAACTTTAATCGGCCTTGCGGCCGAGAAATTAAACAAAAATTTGTATAAAAATTAAACAAGACAATATTTTATTTAATTTTATTAATAATTTTGCTTAATTTCTCGCGCGAAGCGCGACATAAAATGTAACGAATGAATTATGACACACCCTCTTAATTATTATGTGGAATTCTGATTACTAAAAGAAGGGAAGTGATACTTTTCATTGCGATAAGATTTTTAAAAGTTGATAAACTGTTACTGCAAAAGCACAAAAATTACTTTTTAATTAGTACTCAATCTGTAATAAATCCATAATGACACGGTATCACTTAAAAAAATGACATATCGGGCAAAGGAATGAAAAGTTTTTATTATCTTTGCCTTCTACAAATATGTAATACATCATTTTTTAGTAACCTATAAAAAAGAACCAAAATCATGGCAAAACCTTATGTAATCGGTATCGACATGGGCGGAACTAACACCGTCTTTGGCATTGTGGACGCTCGCGGCAATGTGATTGCCAGCAGTTCAATCAAGACTGCTAAACACAGTGACTTCAATGACTATATCGACGAGTTGCACACCGAGCTGTCACGCTTGATGAAAGACAACGAAGTAGAGGACAAGATCAACGGCATCGGCATTGGTGCTCCCAACGGCAACTACTACACAGGCTTGATTGACCAGGCTCCCAACCTGCCCTGGCCGACGCCCATCCCCCTTGCCGAAATGGTGACGAAGAAATTCGGCATTCCTTGTGTAATCACCAACGACGCCAACGCTGCTGCCATCGGCGAGATGACTTATGGTGTGGCTCGCGGCATGAAGGATTTCATCATGATCACGCTGGGTACTGGTGTTGGCAGCGGTATCGTGGTTAACGGCCAGATGGTATATGGCCACGATGGCTTTGCCGGTGAGCTGGGTCACGTGATCGTGAAGCGTACCAACGGGCGCGTGTGCGGTTGCGGCCGCACGGGTTGCCTGGAGGCCTACTGCTCGGCAACGGGTGTAGCCCGCACTGCAAGGGAGTTCCTGGAGCTGCGCGACGAGCCTTCGAAGTTGCGCGAGTATGACATCGAGGCTATCACGAGCAAGGATGTATATGACTGTGCCGTTGCCGGTGACAAGCTGGCAAAGGATATCTTTGAGTACACGGGCACGATTCTGGGTGAAGCTTTGGCCGATTTCACCAATTTCTCGAGTCCTGAGGCCTTTGTGCTGTTCGGCG